>JAZIGI010000024.1:0-32625 GCA_036679125.1 Actinomycetota bacterium
TCAAGCGGAACACTCGATCATCTGGAACGACGCGTTCGTGGGCAAGTACTCGCAGGTGCGAGGAGCAGTCTTGTGCCGGAGCGTGGATATCCGCGCTGGCGCGCGTATCGAGCAGGGTGCGGTTATCGGTGACGAGAGCGTGGTCGGGCACGGCGCCGCCGTGGCCAACGATGTGCAGGTCTATCCGTACAAGCGCATCGACGCGGGCGCGCTGGTGAGTTCGTCGCTCATCTGGGAGTCGCGCGGGGTACGTGCGCTGTTCGGCGACGACGGCATCGCCGGTCTCGTGAACATCGACGTTACGCCGGAGCTCGCGCTGCACGTTGCACAGTCGCTCGGCAGTCTCCTGCCAAGCAAGTCCCATGTGGTGGTGAGCCGGGATTCAAGCGGTGCCGCTCGCATGGTCAAGCGCGCGGTCGCCGCCGGTCTCAACTCCACGGGCTGTCACGTGCGGGACCTGCGCGTGGCATCGCCTGCTGTGACGCGGTTCACCACGCGCGACACCCGTGCGATGGGCGGCGTGCACATCTGCGCCGCTGATGGGGACCCGCAGTCGATCGAGATCCATTTCTACGACGCCGAGGGTATCGACGTCTCGACCGGGCAGGAGAAGAAGATCGAGCGTCTCTACTTCCGGAAGGAGTTCCGGCGAGCGTTCTTCGATGAAGTGGGAGAGATCCTCTACCCGCCCCGTGCCCTCGAGTACTACACCACCGGTCTCACCACCGCCCTCAACAACGGTGGGCACACGAAGCGCCGGTACACCGCCGTCGTCGACATGGGACTCAGCCCCGCGTCCTTCGTGCTCCCCACGATAGCCGCCGAATGGAACCTGGAGCTCATCGGATTGCGTGCGTATGTGGACTCCGAGCGGACACCGGTGAACGACGGCGAACGCTCCGCGATACTGCAGCAGCTTGCGCGGTCGGTGGACATGTTCCAGGCCGACGTGGGTGTGGCCATGGATTCGACCGCCGAGCGGATCACGCTCGTGACCCCCTCTGGCCGTGTGCTCGACAGCGATACCGCGCTGCACGCGATGGTGTGGATGTGGGCCAACGCGAGACCGTCGGGTACCGGTGCGCTCGGCGTCGCAGTGCCCGTGACCGCCTCCACGGCCGTCGAGCGTATCGCGGGGGCGGCGGGACGGTTCGTCCGTCGCACCGGCACGTCCCGACGTGCTCTGTCAGCGGCGGCGCTCGACCCGGCAGTCGGCTTCGCGGGGTCGCGTCGCGGCGGCTTCGTCTTCCCGCACTTCCTGGCCGGCTATGACGCCGTGATGTCCTTCGGCGCGCTGCTGCGGATGCTCGATCACCACGGGATGGATCTCGACGAGGTGGTGGCCGGACTGCCGGAGTTCCACCTGCGGGAGGAGTCCGTCTTCTGCCCCTTCGACCGCAAAGGGGCGGTCATGCGGTCGATGGCCGCGATCGGCCGCGTCGGCGAGGCAGATGCCGTGGAAGGCGTGCGCATCGCCGAATCGGACGGTTGGGCGCTCGTGTTGCCGCATGCCACCGAGGCACAGGTGCACGTGTACGCCGAAGGTCCGGATGACGCGTGCGCCGAGACGATCCTGCACCGCTACGCCGATGCGGTGCGCGACGCCATCGCGCACGGATGACGGGCGCTTGACGGCTGGTCATCACTTGCCGTGACGCGTGCTATCATCCCAGGTCACGACTGGCGACGTTCTTGCTGGTCAGTGGCATCGGCCAGCAGGTCCGGTCATGCATGTCCCCCGAACACGGAACAGAGATGACTGAAGAACAGCAGACACACTCGCGAAGCGAACGGCATAGCTCGAAGCGTACGGCTTCTCTGCGGGGTCCGCAGTGGTTCATGCGGTGGCCCCTCGGCGCGCGCATTGCGTTCATCACGGCATCGGTGCTGCTCGTCGCGGTGGTCGCCGCCGGCGTGACCGACGTCGTGCTCACACTCGATTCCATCCACTCCGGGGTGCGTGTCGGCGCCGTCGACGTCGGCGGCATGGACCGGCGCGAGGCCGCCTCGGCGATCGACGCGTATGTGGCCGAGCGCGCCGCGACGCCTGTTACCCTGGCTGTCGGCGACGACAGCTGGGACGTGAGCGCCGAGAGCATCGGCCTGTCGGTCGATGCCACAGGCGTCGCCGAAGCGGCGTATGCGGTCGGGCGTGGCCGATTCCTTGACGCCGTCCTCGACCGCGTGAAGGCGGTCGTCTCAGGCGTTGACGTGCCGCTGTCGCTCGACTGCGACGAAACGGCCCTCGACACGCTCATCGAGGGCGTGAACACCTCGATCGCACAGCCGGCGCGCGACGCGGCCGTGCAGGTCGAGGGGGCGACGGTCACCCGGGTAGCTCCCATGGACGGCCTTGGCGTCGACCTCGAAGTCGCCCGCTCGGCGATCCCGGCAGCGTTCCTGTCGGCCGACCGGATCGCCGCTGTCGAGCTCTCCACGCTCAAGCCCGTGATCGACGCAGAGCGGGCCGAGGGCGCGTACGAGTCCGCCCTTGCGATGGTGTCCGCGCCGCTCGAGCTGTACTACGGCGAGAAGGAGTGGACGGTCGAACCCGAGACGATCGGCGGGTGGATCGACTTCCGGTCGGTCGAGGGAAGTGCCGGACCTGTGCTCGAGGCGTACATCGTCTCCGAGGAGGTCTCGGCCACCATCCTTCCGCTCGTTGCCGAGGTCGGCAAGCCGGCCAAGGACGCGACGTTCTCCGTCTCCAACGGTGCGGTGACCATCGTGCCCGCCGAGGACGGTCTCGCTGCTGATGCCGAGGACCTGTCGACGAAGCTTCAGGTGGTGCTCACCGGCGGGCAGGAGCGCCGGGCGGAGCTCACCATGCGGCGCGTCGCGGCCGAGCTGACCACCGATGAGGCCAAGGGTCTTGGCATCGTCGAACGCATCTCCACGTTCACAACCGAGTACTCCTCCTCGAACAAGCCGAGGGTCAACAACATACACACGCTCGCTGACGCGCTTGATGGCACGCTGGTGGCCCCGGGGGGCACGTTCAGCTTCAACGGGACCGTGGGCGAGCGCACGGCGGCCAAGGGTTATCAAGAGGCGCCGGCTATCGTGAACGGGAAGCTCGTCCCGCAGCTCGGTGGTGGCATCTGTCAGGTGAACACGACGCTGTTCAACGCAGTGTTCTTCTCGGGACTGCCGGTCGTCGAGCGCGTCAACCACTCGCAATACATCAGCCACTATCCCAAGGGGCGCGACGCCACGGTCTCGTGGGGCGGTCCCGACTTCAAGTTCAAGAACGACACGCCGAACTGGATCCTCATAGCCACCGGCTACACGAACTCAAGCGTGACCATCTCGATCTACGGAACCAACCCCGGGTACAAGGTGGCGTACGAGACCGGCCCGTGGACGAATCTGACGGACCCTCCTGTCCGTGAGGTGAAGGATCCCACGCTTCCGGTGGGCACACGGATCGTCGATGAGCGTGGCGTTTCCGGACGCACGATCGTGGTGACCCGGGTGGTCACGAAGGCCGGCGCGGAGATCCGGCGCGACTCGTTCAAGTCGGTCTACCGGCCGACGCAGGAGGTCGTGCGGGTGGGCACAAAGCCGGTTGCGGTACCATCGACGCCAACCACCACGACACCGTAGGTTTCGCGGCCGGGACACTCCGGGCGGCGGGAGAGGGGAGCAGGGTGTTCCAGCCTGAGTACGAGTCGATGCGCCGGGAGGAGCTCGAGGCGCTTCAGCTCGAGCGGTTGAACGAGCTTCTTGCGCGCGTCTATGAGCACGTGCCGACATACCGCGCGAAGTTCGATGCGGCGGGTGTGTCGCCCCGGGTGTCCTCGCTCGAGGAGTTCGCGGCGTTCCCGTTCACGGTGAAGGACGACCTGCGTGCCGGATATCCGTACGGCATGTTCGCCGTGCCGCTGCGCGATATCGTCCGACTTCACTCGTCTTCCGGCACCACTGGCCAGGTGACCGTGGTGGGGTATACCGCGGCCGATCTCGACAACTGGGCCGATCTCATGGCGCGGACCATCGCCGCCGCTGGCGGGACGCCCGAGGACATCGTGCAGAACTCGTACGGGTACGGGCTGTTCACCGGTGGCCTCGGCGTGCACTACGGTGCCGAGCGCCTCGGGTGTGCAACGATCCCGATCTCGGGCGGCAACACCAAGCGGCAGGTGCAGGTCATGAAGGACTTCGGCACCACCATCCTTGCCTGCACGCCGAGTTACGCGCTGCTCATCGCGGAGACCGCCAGAGAGATGGGGGTCGACCCCGTGAGCCTGCCGCTCAAGGCGGGCGTGTTCGGCGCCGAGCCGTGGAGTGAGAACACCCGCGCCGAGATCGAGCGTCAACTCGGTATCACCGCCATCGACATCTACGGTCTGTCAGAGGTGCTCGGTCCGGGTGTCGCCGCCGAGTGCCAGTGCAAGCGCGGTCTGCACGTGAACGAGGACCACTTCATCATCGAGATCGTCGACACCGAGACGCTGCAGCCGGTGCCGGACGGCGAGCGCGGTGAGGTGGTGTTCACCACACTTACCAAGCAGGGCATACCTGTCGTGCGCTACCGCACCCGCGACATCTCCCGCATCGTGCCGGGTGAGTGTGCGTGCGGCCGGACGTTCCGGCGGCTCGAGCGCGTCACCGGCCGCTCCGACGACATGCTCATCATCCGGGGCGTGAACGTGTTCCCGAGCCAGATCGAGCAGGTCCTCCTCGGCATACCCGGCGTGGCGCCGTACTATCAGGTGGTGCTGTCGCGGCGCGGCAGCATGGACCACGTGGAGGTGCACGTGGAGGTCAGCCCGGATGTCAGCTTCGATGAGATCAAGACGCTGGAACGCCTGCGTGCACGTGTGTCCGCCGAGATCGCTTCGGTGTTGGCGGTCAACATCGCCGTGAAGCTCGTCGAACCCAAGTCGATCCAACGGTCGGAAGGCAAGGCCAAGCGTGTCCTGGACCTGCGTGCAGAGGGGAGTGAGTGACCGATGGTGAAGCAACTCACGGTGTTCCTGGAGAACAGCCCGGGCAGGCTCGCGCGACTCACGCGTGCTCTGGGAGACGCCGGAGTCAACATGCGGGCGCTCATGGTCGCCGACACCGCCGAGTTCGGCGTGGTGCGCATCATCTGCGACAGGCCGGACGTGGCGAAGGCCGCGCTCGAGGACTCCGGATTCAGCGTGAGCGTGACCGACGTGATCGCTGTGGCGGTGCCCGACCGCCCCGGCGGCCTCGCCGACGTGCTCGAAGTGCTGGGAGCCGAGGACCTGAACGTGGAGTACGCCTACTGCTTCGTCGAGCCCGGGGGCAGCGGTGCGGTCGATGTGTTCCGGGTCGAGCGTGTCGCTGACGCCACGCGCGTACTGCGCGAAGCAGGGATCCGCACACTCACCGCTGACGAGCTCTAGGCACCGTCCGGTTGGCGGTCGGTCGCCCGGCGATCGGTCTGCTGCGGCGCGTTCGGCTCGACATCCTCAGGGTCCGAGGCCGGGGCGAGCGCCGTGGCGAGTTCGTCGAGTGCCTCGTCATCGATGCCGCACGTGAGTATGCGTGTCGCGATCGCGGTGTCTTCACTGTCGATCGCCGAGACCACGCCTCTGCGCAGCCGCTCGGTGGCGACGGCCGCACCCTCGGCGCCCGTCGAGGGGAGGATGACGATGAAGCCGCCGTTGCCGCGGTAGGCGACGTCGTCCACGAGCCTCACATCGTTGCGGATGTAGGAGGCCACCTTGCGCATGAGCGAGTTCATCCTCGACGGCTTGAGGTCTGCCCAGAGCTTCGGCGACACCGTGAGCAGCACGATCGAGCAGGGCGTCTGGTAGCGGCGGAACTGTCCGATCGCCGAGGCGATCGCACGCCCCGCGTAGCGCGTGCTGTACACGCGAGTGACTGGATCGATCATGGTCTCGCGCTCGACCCGTGTGAGCACGTACTTGATGCGACCGGCAAGCTCACCGCCTGCCAGGCCGATGACCGTGTAGGCCACCGCCCTCGACACGATCATCGTGATCATGTCGACGGAGAGACCCTCACTGACCAGGACGTCGTAGCGCATCCCTACGTAGATGGCGATCGCGATCAGCGCGGTGATGAAGCCACCGTTGCGTCCCCAGTGCAGGGCGCCCGCAAGGATGATGATCATGAGCAACTGCGCCGCGAACTCGGCCGGTATCACCTGTGCCGTGGCGGGTACGAACGCGCTGCCCACGATGGCGGCGGTCCCGAGCGCGAATGCGAGCATCTCGAAGCGCGAGTACTTCACAGGTGCCTCCTCAGGCGATCATCGGTCCGTTCACGGATGGTTCGGACACGAGACGTCGCCCGTGTCGGGGTCGAGAGTCAGCGCGGCGTCATCGAGCGGACAGCGCTCGATCCGGGCGAGGTTGTCGACGTAGGGGCCGAGGTCGTCGAGATCGTCGATGGCATCATCGCCCACCGGCAGCGGCGAACCGCTCGGCTCCACCGATGGGGTCGTCTCGACGTCGATCACGGCGCGCATGTAGGCGTCCTCGAGCACCCGCTGGTTGCTCCGGCAGGCGGCGGCGGCGGCCGAGCGGGATGCCGGCACGTACGTGGCGATGGCCACAGAGAGCAGGATGCCGATGATCAGCACGATCGTCATGAGCTCCATGATGGTGAAGCCATGGTCGTCTGCAAGCCAGTATCGTGTCACTCGCACGGTTCCCCCGAGCCGTCCATGCGTGAAGCCCAGCCGTTCACGCACCAAGTCAACGCCATTATCATACGTATGCATGGCCGCGTCACGCGTGCCATCATCGGTGCAGTCCCGTACAATCGATCCGACCCTGTCGAGAAGTCCTGTGAGAGGAGTGACGCAGCACCCGTGCGCTACCGCGTCGTCCGTCTCACGCTCGCAGCCATCATCGCGTCATGCTTCGTCCTCGGACCCCTCGAACCGGTATCCGAGGCGGTCGCCGCGCCCGGCGACATCCTCGGCACACAGACGGTGTCCGCCGACGCGACGGAACCCGATGTCTCACCTCGGGTAAGCATGCCTGCGGGCATACTGCGCACCCGCGACGGCCGTACGCTGTGGAGCCGCGCGGCAGACGATGAACGCGCGATGGCGTCGACCACCAAGATCATGACTGCGCTGGTGGTACTCGATCATGCGGCGCCCGACGAGGTGGTGACGGTGTCATCGCGCGCCGCCGGTGTCGGTGAGGCAGAGGTCGACCTCGTCGCCGGACAGAAGATCACCGTCGGCGAACTGCTGGAGGCCACGCTCGTGCGCTCGGCGAATGACGCCGCGTTCGCGCTCGCCGAGCATGTCGGCGGCAGCGTCGAGGGGTTCGTCGACATGATGAACCAGAAGGCCGCGGACCTCGGACTCGTCCACTCTTCGTTCGCGAATCCACATGGGCTCGATGCGCCGGGACACTACACGTCCGCCGCCGACCTCGCCACACTCGCGGGGATCGCTATGGCCGACACGCGGTTCGCGGAGATCGTGTCGCTCGAGTCGGTGGACGTTCTTGGCTCGTACGGCCTGAAGCGGTACGACAACTCGAACAAGCTGCTCGGCACCTACGAGGGGGCCGACGGGGTGAAGACCGGGTGGACGAACAAGGCGGGCTACTGCGTGGTGGCGTCGGCCACTCGCGACCAGATCGGCCTGGTGGCGGTCGTCCTCGGCACGAAGGACGAGAACGAGCGGTTCAAGGAGGCGCGCGCCCTGCTCGACTGGGGATTCGAGCACTACCGCACCGTCGAGGTCGCAAGCGCTGAGACGACCGCCGCGCATATCCCGGTGACCGACTACCTCGATCGCACGGTTGCGGCCGTCGTCGCGGACGACGCGACCGTTCCGGTGTTCGACCTTGATGGCGATATCACGTCGACGATCGACTTCCAGAGCGGTGTGGAAGCGCCGGTCCAGGCTGGTCAACGCCTGGGGACGCTCACGGTGACCCAGGGTGAACGGCTGCTCGCCCAGGTGCCCCTGGTGGCCGATGTCGCGGTCGAGCGGCCCGACCTGTGGTCGCGGGTGAAGATCTGGTCCACACGTGTCTGGCGCAGCGTGTTCGGCGGGTCGCTGCAGGCGGCTCCCGTGTCGCTGCTGTGAGAGGAGCTGTGATGGGAGAGGAAGGGCGCAAGACGCCGCTGTACGACGAGCACGTGGCGCTTGGCGCGCGCATGGTGGATTTCGCCGGCTGGCAGATGCCGGTGCAGTACGCCGGCATCATCGAGGAGCACACCGCGGTCCGCGATGCGGTGGGGATCTTCGACGTCTCGCACATGGGGGAGTTCCGTGTGTTCGGGTTCGAGGCCAAAGACGCGCTCCAGCGCATCTTCACCAACGACCTGGATCGCATCGATGACCTCGGCACGGCGCTCTACACCGTGATGTGCGACGAGGACGGCGGCATCATCGATGACCTGATCGTGTACCACACCGGCGACCTCGAGTACCTGATCGTGGTCAACGCCGCGAACCGTGAGGTCGACTGGGACTGGATCACGGCGCACCTGCCCGAGACGGTCGAGGCGGTGGACGAGAGCGACCGCACCGCGCTGATCGCGGTCCAGGGCCCGGAGGCGCTCGCCGTCATCGGAGAGCTCGCCGGAGGCGGCTGGGAGCCGCCCGCACGGTTCGCCATCGGCGAGGCCACCCTCGGCTCGACACCGGTGCTCGTGGCGCGCACCGGCTACACCGGCGAGGACGGCGTCGAGATCGTCTGTCACGAATCACACGCCGTGGGGATCTGGCGGGCGCTGCTCAGCTTCCCGCAGGTCGCGCCGTGCGGGCTCGGAGCACGTGACACGCTCCGGCTCGAGATGGGGTATCCGTTGTACGGCAGTGACATGGACCGCGGCACCGACCCGGTCACCGCGGGTCTGGGATGGGTCGTGCCGAAGGCCAAGACGGGCTACATCGGCGCCGGGGCCATCGCCCGCGTGCGGGAAGCGGGCAGGACTCGCGCGCTCGTGGGTGTCACGGTCGGCGAGGGTGTGCCGAGGCATGGGTATCCCGTGTTGCGCGAGGGTGTCGAGGTGGGTAAGGTGGCAAGCGGCACGTTCTCGCCAACGCTCGGGCATGGCATCGCGACGGCGTACGTGCCGGTCGAGTTGTCGGCGCCCGGGACGGAGCTCGAGATCGGTATCCGCCGCAAAGTGGTACCGGCGGTGGTCGCCAAGCCGCCGTTCGTGAAGACGACATCGCTCTCGGCTGTCGGGTCGTAGGCGAGCACACGGGAAGGAGATCGGCCGATGTATCCCAAGGAACTCAAGTACGACCGTGAGCATGAGTGGGTGCGTATGGATGGTGACGTAGCCACGATCGGGATCTCGGACTTCGCGCAGGACCAGCTCGGCGAGGTCGTGTACGTGGACCTCCCATCGGTCGGCGACGTGGTCAGCACCGGAGAGTCGTTCGGCGAGGTCGAGTCCGTGAAGTCGGTCTCCGAGCTCTTCTCTCCCGTGAGCGGCGAGATCGTCGAGGTCAATAGCGAGCTCGACGACGCGCCCGAGCTGGTCAACAACGACAGCTACGGCGATGGCTGGATGATCAAGGTGAAGGTGGACAACCTCTCCGAGGTCGACGCGCTGATGGATGCCGACAGCTACGAGGCCTATCTGGCCGAGGAAGCCTGACGTATGCGCTTCATCCCTGTGACCTGCGAGGAGCAGGTCGAGATGCTGGCGCGCATCGGCGTGCAGTCGGTGGACGAGCTCTTCAGCGACATCCCGAAGGACGCGCGGCTCGCGCGTCCTCTGAGTCTGCCCGAGCCGATGACCGAGATCGCGCTCGCCGCGCACCTGGAGTCGCTTGCCGGCCGTGACCTGGATGGGGGCCGGGTGGTGTCGTTCCTCGGCGCCGGCATCTATGACCACTACGTGCCGGCGATAGTCGACGCCGTGGTGAGCAAGCCCGCGTTCTTCACGGCGTACACGCCGTATCAGCCCGAGGTGAGCCAGGGCACGCTGCAGGCCGTCTACGAGTTCCAGTCGATGATCTGCCAGCTCACCGGCATGGAGGTCTCCAACGCTTCCATGTACGACGGAGCGACCGCATTCACAGAGGCCGCACTGATGGCCGCGCGCGTCACGAAGCGCGACAAGGTCGTGGTCTCTGGCGCCGTCCATCCCGAGTGGCGCGAGACGCTCGCCACGTACGTGGAGTCAGGTACGCTCGAAGTCGTTGAGGTCCCGGCCGCGGACGGCGTCACGGACGCCGCGGCTGTCGCCGGGATGCTCGACGGGCGGACCGCCGCGGTGCTGGTATCGTCGCCGACGTTCTACGGAACGCTCGAGGACCTGGGGGCGCTCGGCGCTCTCGCGCACGAGGCGGGTGCGTTGTTCGTGGTGGCGACAGACCCGGTGCTCCTGGGCGTGCTTCAGCCCCCGGCGGCCTACGGCGCGGACATCGTGGTCGGGGAGGGCCAAGGTCTCGGCAACGCCGCATCCTACGGAGGGCCTGGGCTCGGCCTGTTCGCGTGCCGCAAGGAGCACATCCGGCAGATGCCGGGGCGCGTGGCCGGCAAGACCGTGGACGTGGACGGCCGCACCGGCTTCGTGTTGACGTTCTCCACCCGTGAGCAGCACATCCGTCGCGAGAAGGCGACCTCCAACATCTGCTCGAACCACGCGCTCAACGCGCTGGCGGCCGGTGTGTACCTCGCGGCCGTCGGTGCGGAGGGGCTGGCGGGGATCGGGGAGGCGTGCATCGCCAAGGCGCACTACCTGGAGGCGGCGCTCGTGCGAACGGGCCGCTTCGAGCGCGTCTTCGCCGCGCCGTTCGCCCGTGAGTTCGCTCTGCGCTGGACGGGCGACGTCGCCGCTATGCAGCGGTACATGCTCGCTCGCGGCTTCCTCGCAGGTGTCGATCTCGGCCGATTCGCGGCCGCTGATGATGGCCTGGTCCTGTTCGCGGTCACCGAGCGGCATACGCGCGAGGTCCTTGACCGGTTCGTGGAGGAGGTGAGCGCGCTGTGAGCACGTTCTCGACCGCAGGAGGGTCCGCCGAGATCCCCATGCAAGAATCCCTGACCGGCACGCTGATCTTCGAGCGCGGCGCGGCGGAGTCGCGCTGCGTCGAGGCGCCGCCGCTCGACGTCCCCACGATCTCGCTCGACGGGGTCCTGGGTGGCCGGGCGCGTACCGCGCCTCCGGCCCTTCCGCACGTGACCGAGGTGGACATCGCACGGCACTACGAGCAGCTCGCGCGCGCGAACTTCGGGGTCGACAGCGGCTTCTACCCGCTCGGCAGCTGCACCATGAAGTACAACCCGAAGATCGACGAGCAGGCGTGCCGTCTGCCCGGCTTCGCGCGCATCCACCCGTATCAGCCCGAGGAGACCGTCCAGGGCGCCCTCGAGCTCATGTGGGGGCTCCAGGAAGCGCTTGCCGAGGTCGCGGGTCTACCGGCGGTCACGCTGCAGCCGGCCGCGGGCGCGCACGGGGAGCTCACTGCGCTGCTCACCATCCGCGCGTTCCACACGGCCAACGGCGATGCACGCACCAAGGTGCTCGTGCCCGACTCGGCACACGGGACCAACCCCGCGACCGTTGCCATGTGCGGTTACAAGGTCGTCCAGATCCCGAGCGATGAACGCGGGGGAGTGGATCTCGAGGCCCTGCGAGCGGCACTCGACACCGATGTGGCCGCCCTCATGCTCACCAACCCGAACACCGTCGGGTTGTTCGACGAGAACATCCTGGAGATCACAGGGGCGGTCCACGCTGTGGGTGCGCTCGCGTACTGCGATGGCGCCAATCTGAACGCGATCATGGGCAAGAGCCGCCCCGGCGACATGGGCTTCGATGCGATGCACATCAACTTGCACAAGACGTTCGCGACCCCGCATGGCGGCGGTGGTCCCGGCGCGGGCCCTGTCGCCGTCACCGAGGCGCTCGCCCCGTACCTCCCCGGGCCGCTGGTCACCCGTGAAGGCGAGGGGTTCACTCTCGGCACGCCTGCTCGGTCGATCGGGCGCGTGCGCTCGTTCGTGGGCAACTTCGGCGTGCTCGTGCGGGCGTACACCTACATCCGTGCCGTCGGCGGCGAGGGACTGCGTGAGATATCCGAGCAGGCGGTGCTTTCGGCGAACTACCTGAAGGCGCTCCTTGAGGACGTCTGGCCCGTGGCGTACGACCGCACGTGCATGCACGAGTTCGTGATGTCGGGAGGCCCGCTGCGCAAGGCGACCGGCGTGCGCACGCTGGATGTCGCAAAACGGCTGCTCGACTACGGCATCCATCCGCCAACGGTCTACTTCCCGTTGATCGTCGAGGAAGCCCTGATGGTCGAGCCCACCGAGACCGAAAGCAAGGCGACCCTTGACCGGTTCGCTGCGGTGCTCAGGCGGATCGCAGACGAGGCCCGGACGGATCCCGACCTCCTGCACGGGGCGCCATACACCACGCCGGTGCGACGCCTGGACGAGGCGGCCGCGGTGAAGAACGCGGACCTCGCCTGGAGGCCGGAGGACGTGGAGGCGTAAGCGCGGGTGCAGCAGTGGCGTCTGATCATCGATGATGCGGCGGACGGCCCGTGGAACATGGCGGTCGACCGGGCCGTCCTCGCCGCGCATGCCGAAGGTGACGCTCCGCCCACTCTGCGGTTGTACCGGTGGCAGCCGGCGACCGTGTCCCTCGGACGTTTCCAGAAGCTCGCCGATGTCGATGTCGACTACTGCGTCAGCACCGGGATCGGGATCTGCCGGAGACCGACGGGTGGCAGAGGCGTGCTGCATGCCGATGAGGTCACGTACTCGATCGTCGCGGGCGTGCGGGACGGGCTGCCACGCGGCGTGCGGGACAGCTACCGGTTCCTGTCGACGGCGCTCGCCGAGGCGTACCGCACGCTCGGTGTGGATGCCGCGTTGACCGCTCGGGACCGCGGGACCCGCAGCGGCGCATGCTACCTGCATGCCACGGCCGCCGATCTGTCGCTCGGAGCCGCGAAGCTGTCGGGAAGCGCGCAGGTGTGGGATCGCGACAGTTGTCTGCAGCATGGATCGTTCGTGATCTCGCGTGACCTCGACCGTGAGTCGCGGGTGTTCGCGCTCGATGCCGATGCCGCGGGTGCGCTCTCCAGAGCCACGACGACGATCTCCCGGGCGCTCGGTCATCGTCCGCCGGAGGCGGAGATCATCGGAGCGGTGTGCACCGCGCTGGAGCGCACGTTCGAGGTCACGCTGGTCACGGCGCTCTTGTCCAGTGGCGAGCGCGAAGCGGCGATAGGGCTCCGCGAGGGGTTCGCGGTCTGAGTCGGAGTGGTCGCGCGCGATCGACCTGGAGTTCGAGTCGAGGTACAGCCCGAGATGTCGCTGTCGTCTGCTACAATCTGGACGAGCCTTACTCGGTACTGCGGATGGTGGAGGTGGACCGGTGGGGGACAAGCATGCATCCGACGACGCACTACTCAATCTGAGCGATCGTACCGTTGATGAACTGCGTGAACTCCTGGACGAACTGTACGAGGAGGAGCAGAAGGTCAGCTACCGCCGACGCGTCCTCCACGGGAAGATCGACATCCTGCGGGCGGAGTTGGTCCGTCGCCTGAAGGACGACCGCACGCATGGCAAGGGGGTCGTGTCAGGAAGCGACATCGACCGCCTGATCGAGATCCTGGCGAACGACCTGCGGGGCGTCTCCCGCTACGACGTCACGGACGATGATGTCTATGACGACGAGGACCTGGACGAGTAAGGTCGGGCGTATCACCCCTGGCCCACTGAAGGAGGCCCACGTGGCGAGTGTTGCTGAGAAGATCCACGAGTTCCTGAACGAGATCGCGGTCGACGGTGTCGAGGAGCGGGTCGTGGAGTACGTCATCCGTGAGGTGAACAGCGGTCGCAGGCTGACCGACGCCCTCGCCGATCCATACGTGAAGAACCGCCTGAGCGAGGAGCGCCTGATCAAGGTCCTGGAGAACCCCGAGGTCCTCTCAGCGCTCGAGGTGCAGATCGCGGAGTCGTTCAAGACCCAGGAGTTCGGTCTCCTCGACTGAGGCCGTCCGGCCATTCGGGTGTTTCCGGCAGGAGTGGTGACGATGGACCAGTGCCCGGAGTGTGGCGCCGAGGTCATGCCGCACGATGCGGAGTGCCCGGCGTGCGGGACGCGGCTTGAGGGCGCGACCGCGTCGTTCGAGGCTGTCGCGGAGCCGTCATCGCCGGCGTACGTTGCCGACGTTGGCGTGAGCGAGGTCCCGGTCCTCATCGTCCGCAAGGGCGTCGAGGTGGGGGAGCGCTTCTATCTCGAGCAGCCCGAGATCACGATCGGCCGTGACCCGGAGAGCGACATCTTCCTGAACGATGTCACGGTCTCCCGTACCCACGCGCGTCTGCGTGCCCTGGACGACTCGGTGACCATCACCGACGTCGGCTCGCTGAACGGTACCTACGTGAACGACGAACTGGTCGTCGACGCCCGCTTGAACAGCGGAGACACCGTCCAGATCGGTCGTTTCCAGATGGTGTTCGTTTCGGGAGGGGGTCCCGAGTAGATGGCCCCGCGAGTCCGCGACTACATGACCATCGGCGAGGTCGTGGAGAGCCTCTCCGAGAACCACAGCGACCTGACCATCTCCAAGGTCCGCTATCTGGAGGACGAACGGCTCATCTCGCCCGAACGTACGCCCGGCGGATACCGCAAGTATCGCCCGGCGGACGTGCAGCGGCTCGAGCTGGTCCTTCGTCTGCAGAAGGAGCACTTCATGCCTCTCGCGGTCATCCGCGAGAAGCTTGATGAGCTCGACCGGGGCAAGGTCCCCACAGAGCTCCGGCCCACGATCGAGCAGTCCGAGCCGATGGCGCTGCCGTTCGAGGACGCTGAGACCGTGCCGGTCGAGCGCGCGCAAGAGGTCCTCGGCCTTCCGTCGGCGTTCATCCGCGAGCTCGACTCGTTCGGTATCGTCTCGCTCGTTCGGGGACCGTCCGGCGATGAGCTGGCGGGTCCTGACGTCGCCATCGCCCACACCTGCTGGGATCTGCGCAGGTTCGGCATCGAGCCGCGGCACTTGCGCATGTATGAGGCGTTCGCCGAGCGTGAAGCGACGTTCTTCCAGCAGATACTCATGCCCGCGATGCGTCATCGCACTCCCGAGGCGCGCCAGAAGCTCATGGAGACCCTCGGAGAGCTGACACGGGGCTCTGGGGCGCTCAAAGAGCACATGCTGCGTCGCGCCGTTGGCCGACTGTTCGAGGATGCCAACTGACTCCATGACCGACGAACGCCTTGATGAGTTCGAGAGCGGGCTTCCCGTATCGGAGCGCGTCGCCTCCACATCGTTCGCGCATCCGAGCGAGCGCGTCGCAGCGCAGATTCTCGACTTCTACCGCATCCCATGGGAATACGAGCCCACCACGTTCCCGCTCGAGTGGGAACGTCATGGGATGGTGCTCGCGTCGTTCTCTCCGGACTTCTACCTTCCCGAGTTCGACCTCTACATCGAGCTGACCACGATGAGCCAGAAGCTGGTGACCAAGAAGAACCGCAAGGTGCGCCGGCTGAAGGAGCTCTACCCCGATGTGAACATCAAGATCCTGTACCAGAAGGACTTCCGGAAGCTGCTGTTCAAGTACGGCATCCCCGTGCGCGAACGCGATCACGCCGAGGGCGGCGGGCTCGATGCCGATACCACGCAGACCCGCGCCACAGACGTCGATGACGCTGGTGACGTCACATGAGCGAGATGTTTCCGGATCCCCGGATCGACCGGGTGTTGTACACCTCCGAGGACATCCAGGCAGCGGTGCGGCGTATCGGCGCGGAGGTCACCGCTGACTACGCGGACCGTGCGCTCACGCTTGTGACCGTGCTCAAGGGCGGCACGATGTTCCTTGCCGACCTGTGCCGCGCGATCGAGCTGCCGCTCACCGTGGACTTCATGGCGATCTCGGCGTACGGCCCCGATGCCGAGGGGTCGGTGCGCATCACCAAAGACCTCGACGACCCGATCGAGGGCAGGGACGTGCTCGTGGTGGAGGACATCATCGATACCGGGCTCACCCTGGCGTACCTGCTGCGCGTGCTCCGGCAGCGCCGTCCGGCGAGCGTGTCGGTCTGCACGCTGCTCGACAAGGACGCCCGGCGCCTGGCGGACCTGCCGATCGAGTACCGGGGCTTCTCAGTGCCCGACCGCTTCCTGGTGGGGTACGGACTCGATCTCGACGGGCTGTGGCGCACCCTCCCATACGTGGCTACGCTGCACGACGAGATATGGGAGGCCGAGTGAGGCGTGCGCTCACGGCCGCCGCGCTGCTGCTCGGGGTCCTGATCACCGGTACGGCCGGCTACATGCTCATCGAGGATTGGGCGTTCCTCGACAGCCTGTACATGACGGTCATCACGGTCACTACTGTCGGGTACAAGGAGATCGCACAACCGTCCTCCGCCGGGCAGGTCTTCACCATCGCCCTCATCTTCGCGGGAGTCGGTGGCATCGCATACTCGGTGGGTGTGCTCGCTGAGTTCATGATCGAGGGGCAGCTCACTGAGCTCGTGGAGGGACGTCGCATGGCTAAGCGTATCGAGGAACTGTCCGGCCACTACATCGTCGCGGGCATGGGACGCGTCGGGTCCGTGGTGTGTACGACCCTCGCCGAACAGGGAGTCCCCTTCGTGGTGATCGATCGCTGCGACGACTGCGAGGTGGACGCACTCGAGCATGGGTGGTTGTACCTGAACGGTGACGCCACGGCGGAAGACACCCTCGAGTCGGCCGGCATCATGCGGGCCAAGGGCCTGGTCACCGCGCTCGACACTGATGCCGACAACCTGTTCGTTGCGATGACGGCGCGTGGCATGAACGCGGACCTCTTCATCGTGGCCCGCTCATCCTCGGTCTCGTCCGAAGCGAAGATCCTTCGTGCGGGCGCGGACCGGGTGGTCACTCCCAACGTCATCGGCGGACGCCGCATGGCGTCGAGCGTCATCGACCCGTTCGTGAGCGACTACCTCGAGTTGGTGAGCCACAGCGAGGGTGTGGAGTTCAGGCTCGACACGTTCCGGGTCACGGAGCGTTCTTCGCTCGCTGGCCGCTCGATCAGGGAGGCACGGGTGCGCGACGCCACGGGCGCCTACATCATGGCGGTCGCGCACGAGGGTGTGACCGACAGCCATCCGTCCGCCGGGTACGTGTTGCAGGCGGGCGACCACCTGGTGGCCTTCGGCACCCGCGAGCAACTCGACGCGCTGGGCGCGTTGCTGTGATACCGTTCGTCTGTCGAAACCGGCTGCTTCGATCCGGAGCGCCGTTACTAAGAGTGAGGAGTCAGGCGTGAACCTCGAGGATTACATCAGAGACATCAAGGACTTCCCCAAGGAAGGCATCGTATTCAAGGACATCACTCCGCTGCTGGCGAGCCCTGAGGGCTTCAAGGCCGCCATCGACACGATCGCTTCCGAGTACGCCGACGCGGGCATCACGAAGGTCATGGGCGCCGAGGCGCGCGGGTTCATCTTCGGCGGCGCTCTGGCGTACAACCTCGGGGCGGGGTTCGTGCCGGCGCGCAAGCCCGGCAAGCTGCCGTGGAACACGACTTCGCACAGCTACGCGCTGGAGTACGGCACGGACTCGCTCGAGGTGCACACCGACGCTCTTGTCCCGGGTGATGTGGTCCTGATCGTTGACGACGTGCTCGCGACGGGTGGCACCGCGGCGGCCAAGGCGGCGCTTGTCGAGAAGATGGGCGCGAAGGTCGCGGGATTCGCGTTCCTGCTCGAGCTCGACTTCCTCGGTGGCCGGGAGAAGCTGGGCGAGCCCAAGATCGTCACGCTCATCCACGTCAGCTAGCATACCGCCGATCCTACTCGGCGGCGGTGACGACCTCCACCTGGACGGTCTGCACACCTGAGAATCCAAGCGCTTCGGCCGCGGCCTTCGAGAGATCGAGGTCGCGGCCTGCTATGAACGGACCCCGGTCGTTCACGTACACGATGACCCTGCGCGACCCACGGGTGAGGGCAAGCACGGTGCCGAAGGGGAGTGTGCGCGACGCGCAGGTGAGGTCCTCCTGGTTGAAGATCTGCCCGGAGGCCGTCGTACGGCCGTGGAAGCCCGGACCGTACCAGCTGCAGACGGCGGGGTACGTCCGTCCGGTGGAGATGTACGTGCGCGGCATGCTCGCCGAGACGAGGTAGTCGACACCGGGGTGGGTATCGACGGTGGCGGTTGCGAACTCCACTGGCGTGCCGATCGGGATCGACGCCGCCACCCACTCGTCGCGCGCGGCCGCGGCGGCCGCGCGCCCGCGCTCGAGCGCCGCGCGCTCCTCGGCCGTGAGGACCGCGACGGCCGCCTGCTGCTCCGCCAGCAGGGCGGTCAGCCGCTGGTGCCGGCTGTCCTGCTCGGTACGGAGTCCGCGGTCTTGCACCATGAGCTCCTCGAGTCGAGCTTCCTTGTACCGTGCGTCGGCGGCGGCGACGTTCAGGTCGGCGACGACCTGCCGGTCATCGTCGGCGATCCGGGAGAGCGCATCGGCGCGTGCGAGCAGGTCGGGGAGCGAATCGGCGTTCAGCAAGACGGTGACCGGGTCGAATCGGCCGCGTTTGTACACCTCGATGAGGTGCGAACGGAAGCGGGTCTCGGCCTCGGCGTGCACGCGCTCGGCCTCGGCGACGGCGTCGCGCGCCTCTACGATGCGCTCGCCGGTGACGGCCAGCCGGGCGTCGAGTGCGCGCTGGTCGGCCTCCAGGGCATCGATCTCGTCTTGTATGGCGACCGCGCGCGCGGTGGCCTGATCGAGCTGGGAGCGGATGGCGTCGATATCGTCGGACGGGCGGGCGACAGGGGGAGGGGACGGCGTTGCGGCGCTGTCTCCGGGGGCGGCCAGCGCCCGGGGTGTGGGAACGGCGACACCGCCGCACGCTACGATAGCCGCGAGCGAGAGTGCACAGGAGCCACGGACGATCATGGTCAGCGGACGCATCAAGCTCCGACCTGCCGGGAACCGTTCACGTCGTACTGTATCAAATCGCCCGTACGGCCCGTGCTATACTGTATGCGCGGACCGTGGTGGCGCACCGTTCGCGGCCTCTCGACGTACCACTCAGACGTAGCTCGGAGGTATCATGTCTCTCGCCAGCGGACATCGCGTTCGCGTCATCGCGGCGGTGGTAGCAGCCGCGCTCACCCTCTCCAGCCCGGGCATCGCTCTCGCCGTGCCCGCCACGCCGGAGATCTCGCAGAAGCAGGCGGAAGCCGCGTCCGCCCAGGCCGGACTCGACCGTATGCGCTCCGAACTCGAGGTGAAGATCGAGGAGTACAACGCGATCACCGAGGCTCTCGAGCTGACCCAGGCACGGATCGTCCAGACCCGCGCCGAGCTCGAGCAGGCGACGAGCGACCTGCGCGAATCGGAGGCCAGGCTTGCCGAACGGGCCTCCAACATCTACAAGCACGGGGGCATCGGCATACTCGACGTGTTCCTCGGCGTGCGCACGTTCGATGACCTCATCACCAGAGTGGACCTGTTGCGCCGGATCAACGCGTCCGATGCCGCTACGGTCGCTTCCGTGCGGGAAGCCAGGGCGACGGTCGAGCAGATGGCCGGCACCCTCGAGCAGCGCAAGTCGGAGCAGTTGGTCCTGCAGGCGGATGCCGAGGCGCGCGCCAACGCCATCGAGGACGAGGTCGCGCGGCAGGAACGGTATGTGGCCCAGCTTGGCGCCGATGTTCGCAGGCTGATCGCGCAGGAGGAAGAGCGGGAGCGCGCGCTCGCCGAGCAGCGCGCCAGGGAGGCGGCCGAGGCGGCTCGGCGGGCGACCCCCGCGGCTGGCTCGGGGACGCCAGCGGGTTCCAGCGGTGCCGAGCGTCCGGCGGCGGACCCCGGCTCGCTCCCGGCCGCGCCCGGCGGCGTCGTGGCCATCGCGCTGCAGTACCTCGGCGTGCCGTACGTGTACGGAGGCTCGACTCCGGCGGGCTTCGACTGTTCCGGGTTCGTGCAGTACGTCTACCGGCAAGTGGGTGTGTCTCTGCCGCGGACCAGCAGGGCGCAGTACGGCGTCGGTCAGCACATCGCGGCAGACCGTGTGGACCTGCTGCAACCGGGTGATCTCGTGTTCTTCGGCACCAACGGCGATCCCTCGCGTGTGCATCACGTCGGCATGTACGTGGGCGGCGGCGACTACATCCACGCTCCCTACACGGGCACTGTCGTGCGGATCAACTCGTTGACCGCTCGCATACAGAGCAGCGGCGACTACGTGGGCGCTTCGCGACTCTAGGGTCCGCGTACGGGCGTTCTAGGTGGAGCCGTCAAGACGTCGGACGGGGCCCGTCACCGGACCGTATCGCATCAGCGCTGTGCTAGAATCCATCAATCTCGGCGTTTCTTATCCACCGTATCCGCCTGGAGGTGGTCGTGGCGCGCACGCTGATGTCCGGTAATGAGGCAGTCGCCCGGGGCGCCTGGGAAGCAGGCGTCGCCATCGGCGTCGGCTATCCCGGAACCCCGTCGACCGAGGTCCTCGAGAACCTTGTGAAGTACGATGGTGTCCGCTGTGAGTGGGCGCCCAACGAGAAGGTCGCCGCCGAGGTCGCGGGCGGTGTCTCGCTCGGCGGTGCGCGCACGCTGGTCACCATGAAGCACGTGGGGCTGAACGTCGCCGCCGATGTCTTGTACACGCAGTCCTACACCGGCGTCACCGGTGGGCTCGTGTACCTGGTGGCCGACGATCCGGGGATGCACAGCTCGCAGAACGAGCAGGACACGCGCAACCACGCCGTGGGTTCCCGTGTGCCGCTGCTCGAGCCGTCCGACAGCCAGGAGGCGCTCGAGTTCGTGAAGCGTGCGTTCGAGCTGTCGGAGCGCTTCGATGTCCCGGTGATCGTGCGTATGACCACACGGGTCTCTCACGGCAAGGGCCTTGTCGAGCAGGGCGAACGCCACGAGGTCCCCGTGCGGGCGTACGAGCGTGATGTCCGCAAGAACGTGATGATGCCGGGCAACGCGCGGTTGCGGCAGGGGCACGTCAACGCGCGTGAGGTCGACCTGATGACGTACGGCGCTGCCGCGGAGGAGAACCGTATCGAGTATCGCGACACGTCGCTCGGTGTCATCACCTCCGGTATCGCGTACCAGTACGTCCGGGAGGGCCTTCCGGAGGCGTCGACGCTCAAGCTTGGTCTGACGGTGCCGTTCCCCGAAAGCCTTATCCTCGAGTTCGTGTCGAAGGTCGAGCGGGTCGTCGTCATCGAGGAACTCGACCCGTACCTGAGCCTGAGGGTCCGGGCACTCGGTATCGAACTCGTCGAGCATGGACTGCCGCGGAGCGGCGAACTCTCGCCCCGGCTCATCGCCGAGGCGTTCGGCGGCGATGAGCTGCCCGTTCGTGACGAGGTCCAGGGTCTGCCGCCGCGTCCGCCGCTGCTGTGCCCGGGGTGCCCGCACCGGGGGCTCTTCTACTCGCTCGGCAAGGTCCGGGCAGTGGTGACCGGCGACATCGGCTGCTACACGCTCGGATCCCTCGCGCCGTTGTCGGGTATGGACAGTTGCGTGTGCATGGGCGCCAGCATCGGCATGGCGCACGGCGTCGATCTCGCGGGATCCGTGAACCGACCGATAGTGGCGGTCATCGGCGATTCGACGTTCGCTCATTCAGGGATCACCGGCCTGCTGCACATGGCGTATGCCGGCTCCACCGGCACGGTCGTCATCCTGGACAACCGCACGACGGCCATGACCGGCCACCAGGGCAATCCGGTCAACGGCGTGTTCATCGACGGCTCGGCCGCACCTGAACTCGATCTCGAGGTCCTCTCGCGTGCGGTCGGCGCGGCGTCGGTGCGTACCGTCGACCCGCATGAGCTCGACGCCACGCTCGCCGTGCTCCGCGAGGAGACGGCGGCCGAGCACCTGAGCGTGATCATCTCCAAGGCACCGTGCGCTCTCCTGATCAAGGAGGAGAGGGACCCGTACGCCGTGGACGAGGAGCTCTGCACCAAGTGCGGCGCGTGCATCCGCCTCGGGTGCCCCGCGATCTCGCGTGATGAGTCCGGGCGCGCTGTCATCGACACGGTCACGTGTGTGGGATGCGGACAGTGCGTGCAGGTGTGCAGGTTCGACGCGATCGTGCGGGTCGGTCCGTCCTGCGACTTCGGGGGTGGACGATGAGCATCACAACGGTCGTGCTCGCGGGTGTCGGCGGCCAGGGGACGATCCTGGCGGGTGATGTCCTTGCGAAGGTCGCAGTCGCCGAAGGCCACGACGTGAAGTTGTCCGAGGTCCACGGCATGGCCCAGCGCGGCGGTTCCGTGGAGACGTTCGTACGTTTCGGCGAGCGGGTGTACTCACCGGTCGTCGATCGCGGGGTGGCGGACCACCTCATCGCGTTCGAGGTGACCGAGGCGGCCCGGACGCTGCGCTACCTGAGGCCCGGAGGCACTCTCGTAGTCAACCGGCGGGTCATGGCGTCGCTCCCGGTGCTTATCGGCGATGTACCGGCCCCAGACGGTCTCGAGAACGCGCTCTCGAGCGAGGGCGCCATCTTCCTGGACGCGGAGGCACTCGCCTGTGAGGCTGGGAGTCCGCGCTCGGCGAATATCGTGTTGATGGGCGCGGCGTCGTACGCATTGCCGTTCAATACCGCGACCTGGGAGCGGGTCATCGGTGAGCGCGTGCCGCCGAAGACTGTCGAAGCCAATCTGCGTGCCTTCCATCTCGGACGGGACGCCTGTGCGGAGGGAGCGTGCGCGCTGTGATGGATCGGGCGGTCGTCAAGCAGCTGTCGGTGTTCATCGCCAATGAGTCCGGCCGTGTGAGCGAGGTGACGGGAATCCTCGGCGATGCTGGCGTCAACATCCGCGGTTTCTCCGTGTCCGATACCGCGGACTACGGCATTCTGCGCCTGATCGTGGACAAGCCCGACGAGGCGTACGGCACGCTCAGCGGCGCGGGCTTCACCGTGCGGCTCGATGATGTCATCTGCATCGATCTGCCCGACGTCCCCGGCGGGCTGTCGGCGGTCCTCAAGGTCGTGTCCGACGCCGGGGTGAACATCGAGTACGTGTACTCGCTCATCGCCACGTACGTCGTCTTGAACGTGGGCGACGTCGACCGGGCATTGCGTCTGCTGAGCGGACGGCCGGTCAAGCTGGTGTCGCAGGCCGATCTGAGCGCCGTACTGCAGTAAGGCCTGGCGCCCGGTGACGGGCGGTGGAGCGACAGACGGCATGAGTGTGAGAGGGGCGGGTGTGACCATGGGGGGCATGAGAGCGCTGACACGTGCGGGCGCGGCGTTGCTGGTCGCCGTGTGTCTGCTGGTCGTCGGGTGTGCCGGCTCGGGGGCGGGTGGGGACGATGGCGCTGAGCCATATCGCATCGGCGCGGTCCTCTCGCTCACGGGCAGCTACGCGGGCCTCGGCATCCCGGAGAAGAAGGCGATCGACCTGGAGGTCGCCCGCATCAACGAGGCGGGCGGTATCAACGGTCGCGAGATCGAGGTCATCTACGAGGACGACGCCACTGACGCGGCGAAGGCCCAGGCGGCAGCGGTGCGGCTGATCGATGAGGAGGGCGTGCTCGCGATCATCGGGGCGTCGGGCACCGGCCAGACGATGGCCATGCGCTCGGATGCCGAGCGCGCCGGTGTTCCCATCATCTCGATGGCCGGTGGTTCGGTGATCACCGATGACTTCTCCGAGTGGGTGTTCCAGACCCCGTGGCCTAACCGCATCGTGGTCCCGTTCGTGCTCAAGCAGATGGCCGCGGCGGGCCATACCAGGGTCGCGCTCATCAGTGACACCGGCGGCTATGGCGTGGACGGGCGCGACTACGTTCTCGCGCACGCTGAGGAGGCCGGCGTCACGCTCGTGGCTGACCAGACGTACAACGCCGGCGATACCGACATGTCGTCGCAGATGACGAAGATCCGCGCCGCCGACCCGGACGCTGTCCTCATCTGGGCCGCCGGCAAGGAGGCGGCGATCATCGCCCGCAACGCCCGTCAGCTCAACATGGAGCAGCCGCTCTATGGCGGTTCAGGCATCGCCCGCCAGGAGTTCATCGATGGCGCCGCCGAGGCTGCCGAGGGGGTCCGCCTCGGTACCGGCAGGATCCTCGTTCCGGAGGCGTTCGGGGAGGGGACCGAGGCCTACAACGTGGCGACGGACTTCATCGCCCGGTACGAGGCCGAGTATGGCGCGAAGCCCGACATCTTCGCGGGCCACGCCTATGATGCGATCGGGCTCATCGCGGACGCGCTTGGGCGCATCGATGGCGACGTCACCTCGGAGGCCCTGCGCGACGCGCTCGAGCAGACGAACGGCTGGATCGGCATCGACGGGACGTTCACCTACTCGGCCAACGATCACAACGGCCTCACCGAAGACGAGATGGTGCTCTACATCATCGACGGCGGTACCTGGCGGCTGGACGACTGACGGTGGATGCTGCCGAGTTCTTCCAGTACGTCATAGCGGGGCTCAAGAGCGGCTCCATATACGCGCTGGTCGCGCTCGGGTTCACGGTGGTCTACGGAGCGACCGGGATCATCAACTTCGCTCAGGGCGAGTTCTTCATGCTGGGTGGGGTGCTTGCGGTATGGTTCCACTCTCTGGGCCTGCCGCTGCCGGTGGCCGGGATCGCCGCTGTCGCGGCCACGGCGCTGCTGGGCGTGGTCTTCGAGCGCGTAGCGTTGCGGAGACAGCGGTCGGCGAATCCGCTCGTGCTGGTGATCATCACCATCGGCGCCTCGATGGTGATCAAGTCGCTCGCCCGACACCTGTTCGGCCCTGATGAGCTCAGCCTGCAGGAGTTCACGCCGGGGCCCTCGATCGATGTGGCGGGCGCGGCGGTCGAGCGCCAGGCGCTCTGGGTGTGGGGTCTCACGATCGTGGCCGTGTTGGTGCTTGCGTGGCTTTACCGGCGGACCAAGCTCGGGCGTGCCATGCGTGCGTGCTCGATCAGTCACGACGCGGCACGCCTGATGGGCATCGACACCGCCCGCGTGGTGATGGTGAGCTTCGGTATCGCCGCCGCGCTCGGCGCGCTCGGCGGGTTCGCTGTCACGCCGCTCACCCAGACGTCGTGGGACGCCGGCGCCGCGATCGGGGTCAAGGGCTTCGCCGCCGCGATACTCGGCGGGCTGGGTAATCCGGTGGCGACCGTCATCGGGGGGCTCGTGCTCGGTCTGCTCGAGAGCCTGTCCGTGGCCTTCCTGTCGTCCACGTACAAAGACGCCATCTCGCTGCTGGTGCTCCTGGTCGTGCTGTTCGTGCGTCCGCAGGGGTTGTTCGGCAAGGCCCGACGGGGAAAGGTGTGAGCGACGTGAAGGGTTCCCGCACGCTCATGACACCGCATCTCGCGTTGATCGCGGCCGCCGTGGCGGTCGCCGCCGTACCGCTGCTCACGCCCGATCGCTACGTGCTCAAGGTGCTTGTGTACGTCGGCGTCAACGTGATCGTGATCGCCGGACTGGCGCTGCTCTTCGGCCATGCCGGTCAGATCTCGATGGGGCACGCTGCGTTCGTGGGCATCGGGGCGTACACCTCGGCGTATCTGGTGAAGACGCTCGGCGCGCCCTGGCTCGTGGGCGCCATCGCGGCCACGATGCTTGCCGCGGCCGGCGGGCTTGTGCTCGCGCTGCCCGCACTGCGTCTGCGGGGGCACTACCTGGCGATGGCGACCCTGGGCTTCAACGAGATCATGTACGTGGTGTTCCGCGAGGCGCGCGCCGTCACCGGTGGCAATGATGGTCTCGGCGGCATCCCGTACCCCGAGGTTGCGGGCCTGAGGATCGACACGCCGGTGGGCGTCTATCTGCTCGTGTGGGGCGTGGCGCTCCTGACGCTGCTCCTCGTGACGAACATCCTGCGAAGCCGTCCTGGTCGCGCGATGCGCGCGTTGCATGCCACCGAGAACGGTGCGCTCGCGTGCGGCATCGACACGGTGGGGCTCAAGATCCGGACCTTCGCGCTCTCGGCGGCCCTCGCGGGTCTCGCCGGAGCGCTCTACGCACACGGTGTGGGCTTCATCTCGCCAACGACGTTCGGTCTGGACCAGTCCGTCATCTATGTGGCGATCGTGGTCGTGGGCGGGGCGGGCTCGCTTGCCGGCCCGGTGCTCGCGGCTGTGGCGCTCACCCTGCTTCCGTACGCGGACGCGCTCGTGCCGGGACTCACCAAGGAAACGATCGCCGTGATGCAGGACTGGGAGGCGGACATCTACGGCCTCGCCATGATCGCCGTCGTGATCTTCGCGCCTGCGGGTATCGGCGGCCTCCTCAGGCGCGCGAGCGCGCGCAGGGCAGGGGAGGTGCGGGGATGAGCCTTCTCTCGGTACGCGGGCTCACACGGCGCTTCGGAGGCCTCACAGCCGTGGACGCGGTGTCCTTTGATGTCCACGAGGGCTCGATCAAGGCGGTCATCGGCCCCAACGGGGCAGGGAAGAGCACACTGTTCAACCTGATCACCGGCTTCGACCGGGCTGACGAGGGCAGCGTGATGTTCGACGGCGCGTCACTCGTGGGGCGCCGTCCCGACTCCATCGTGCGCGCGGGACTTGCGCGCACGTTCCAGAACACCGAGCTTTTCGAGGACCTCACCGCGCTCGACAACGTGCGTATCGCCGCCGACCTCGGCCACCCTGGTGGCTTCCTGCGCTCGGCGATACGGTTCCGGCTTGCGCCGGGAGAGCGTGACGGCGCCGCGCGGGCGATGCACCTGCTGCGGCTTGCCGGCATCGACGGGTTCGCCGACACGCCCGCGCGCGACCTTCCCCACGGCACTCGTCGGTTGCTCGAGATCGCGCGTGCGCTCGCTACAGCGCCACGGCTGATGTTGCTTGATGAGCCCGCGGCCGGGCTCAACGGCGCCGAGACGCGGACGCTCATCGATGCGCTGTACCGCATCCGCGACGAAGGCGTCACGCTGGTGGTCGTCGAGCACGACATGGGGCTCGTGATGGAGGTCGCCGAGGAGATCGTCGTCCTCGATCGTGGGGCCAAGATCGCCGAGGGGCCACCGCTCCTCATCCAGAAGGACAGGGCCGTGATCGAGGCGTACCTCGGCGAGGAGTGTGGCGACGATGGGTGCTGATCTGCGCATCGCGGGGCTGCACGTGGGGTACGGGCGCATCGGTGTCGTCACCGATGTCGATCTGCGCGTGGACCCCGGAGAGATGGTGGCGCTCATCGGCTCCAATGGTGCTGGCAAGTCGACCTTGCTCAAGGCCATCGCGGGTCTGCTGAAGCCGTCAGCGGGTACCGTCGCGCTCGGCGGACGCGATATCACCGGCATGCCGCCCGAGAGGATCGTGCGTCAGGGTCTCGCGCTCGTCCCCGAGGGACGGATGCTGTTCGGGCCCCTCAGCGTCGACGAGAACCTCACCATCGGCGCGCACTCGCGCCCGGCGCGGGACGAGGGCGTCGTGACCGACCGTGCGCGCGTGCGAGCGCTCTTCCCGGTGCTTGCCGAGCGGCATGCGCAGCCGGCGGAGACGCTCTCCGGAGGTGAGCAGCAGATGCTCGCGGTGGGCAGAGCGCTGATGAGCGGCCCCGAGGTCCTCGTGCTCGACGAGCCGTCACTCGGGCTCGCTCCCCGTGTGATCGCCGCGATCTTCGACGTGCTCGACACGCTGCGCGCCGAAGGGATGTCGATCCTGCTCGTGGAGCAGGACGCACGGCTTGCGCTCAAGCATGCCGACCGTGGCTATGTGATGCGGAGCGGCCGTATCGCTCTGGAGGGACCGGCGCAGGAGCTGGCCGATGATGAACAGGTGCGCCACGCGTACCTTGGTGGACGACCCGAGACAAGGGAGTGAGCCTGGCATGCCGATCTGGAACGCCGAGTACGAGACGATGCCCCGTGAGCAGCTTGCGGCACTGCAGCTGCGCCGCCTCCAGTCGACGGTGGCCTGGGTGTATGAGCGCGTGCCGCACTACCGGCAGGAACTCGACGCCCGGGCACTGAAGCCGCGCGACATCCGCTCGCTCGAGGACGTCAGGTTGCTCCCGTTCACCGACAAGACGGCGCTGCGTGACACCTACCCCTACGGGATGTTCGCCGTTGACCTCGAGCAGGTCGTGCGCGTGCACTCCTCCTCGGGCACCACGGGCAAGCCCATCGTCGTGGGCTACACCAAAGGCGATCTCAACACGTGGACCGAGCTCACGGCGCGCATCGCTTCGGCGGCGGGGGTCACGGCGCACGACCGGGTGCAGATGCTCTTCCTCTACGGCATGTTCACCGGCGGCTGGGGCATGCACTACGGCATCGAGCGCGTGGGAGCCACCGTGTTCCCGGCGGGGTCGGGCAACACCGAGCGGCAGTTGATGATGATGCAGGACTTCGGCACCACGGTCATCGTTGGTACGCCGAGCTACGCGCTGTACATCGCCGAGGTCGCCGAGAAGACGGGCATCGACATGCGCGCCCTTCCGCTGCGGCTCGGGCTCTTCGGCGGGGAACCGTCGGGCGAAGGCATGCGCGAGGAGATCGAGCAGCGCCTCGGTATCCTGGCCACCGACAACTACGGTCTCTCCGAGGTCATGGGGCCGGGAGTGAGTGGCGAGTGTGAGCACCAGTGTGGCCTGCACATGGCCGAGGACCACTTCCTGTTCGAACTGGTAGACCCGGTGACCGGCGAGCCTGTGCCCGAGGGAGGGGAGGGAGAGCTCATCATCACCCCGCTCACCAAGGAGGCCTTCCCGGTGCTGCGGTACCGGACGCACGACCTCACCACGATCGACACGGGCGTGTGCGCGTGCGGCCGCACGATGGCGCGTATGCGCAAGGTGCGCAAGCGCACCGACGATATGCTGATCATCAGAGGAGTGAACGTCTTCCCGAGCCAGATCGAAGACGCGCTGCTCGCCGTGGAGGGCGTTGAGCCTCACTACCTGATCGTGGTCGATCGCGATGGCGCGATGGACACTCTCGAGGTGCGCATCGAGGTCTCGCCGGCCATCTTCTCCGATGTCATGCGCAACATGGTCGCGTTCAACAAGCAGGTGGGTGAGAAGATCGCCTCGGTCGTGGGCCTCCAGGCCAAGATCACGTTGGTGGAGCCTGGTACTATAGAGCGGACGGTGGGCAAAGCACGCCACGTCGTGGACAACCGCACGCAGTTCTAGAGCCGCCCGCACAAAGGACGCAGTGACGTGCAGGAGTACATGCCCTACATCATCATCGGGTTCGTCGCCGCGCTTCTGATCGCGGGGACCGTCCTCGTGGCGCGTGTCATGTGGCGCAAGCAGGTCGGTCGCTACATCATCGCGCTCACCGGGCACCGCGAGGCCGTCGTCTCTGCGCTCAAAGCCGCCGAATCCGTGATCGCCGAGCTCGCCCAGGGCGATGCCGAGCGGATCATCGCGTTCGCCGCCGCAGGCTCCGATGAGCGCCAGACGCTCGCCGAGATCGCCGAGCGCATGCGGATCGAGGCCGCCGAGTTGGCCGATATCGCGCTTCCCAGGAAGCTCTGGAAGCTCGCCGATCTGGTGGGTGACGCGGCTGAGTCGCTCGCGGCGCAGACCGGCGGGGTAGGCGACCAGGAAGGGGAGGCCGTGCTCGATGCGCTGCTCTCGCTCGACCTGGCCGCCGTGCGCACGTCGCTCATCGACTCCGCCACGGAGGCCGAGCGGGTCTCCGTGCAGTACAAGGTGACGGATCCATCGGTCTACGGTGGGGGGTTGTACATATGAGGTCAGGGCACGATCGGGATCACGACGAGCGGGGTGGCGTGTTTCAGGACCCCTTCGCCGATGTACTGCAGGAGGAGGAACCATCGCTGCTCATGCGGATCGCGCGTATCGTGGTGCCATGGGTGATGCTCATCGCCGTGATCACGGCCGCCTTGTCGTTCTGGAGCGAGTTCCGCCTGCAGGCCGATCGTGCCGGCTCCGCCGACACGACCTCCACGGTGGAGCCAACGGGCACCCCTGACGGTACGGCCGTTCCCGGCGATGACGGGGGCTCTACAGCGGCCACCGGTACGGTCTCGACCGACGCTCCGTACGTGCGCGTGAAGACCGATGGGTTGAACTTCCGGAAGTCGGCGTCCACCGACGGCGAAGTGATCTCCAAGCTGCCTGGAGGAACGATCCTGACCTACGTGGACTCCGCCAATGGCTGGTACCAGGTGCGGGACGCGGCCGGCGTCGAGGGGTGGGTCGCCGCCGGGGGCAGCTTCTCGGAGCTCGTGACGCCGTAAGGGAGATGACAGTGAAGATCATCGGGAGCGCCGCCGACTTCTACCGTGTCCGCGTGATCGCGATCGATACCACCGAGGACCTCGACCTGGAGTGGCGCGATGACGTGCTGTATCGCCGCGCACCCTCCGAGACGCTCGACGAGGAGCGCGCCTACATCGTGGAGGCGATCACCCTTGACGCGCGGGAGGACACGACCACCCTGGCCACGTTCGAGGACGCCGAAGAGGCTGCCGCCTGGGCCCGCGAGCGCCAGGATGAACTGCCCGACCTGACGAAGTCCGACTTCGAGGAGCGCTACTTCCCGCAAGAGTACGGAGCCGACGAGGGGTAGTGCGCGCCCTCCCGGCGGGGTGTCGGTGCTCATCACATAGTAATGTCATAAGATACATTATCGGGCGTAGGGTGCAGGCACGAGAGAGAGCGGCCATACGTCCGTCGAGTAGGTGGACCAACCCCTCGAGATCGACCCCGCACACGCCCGGAGCGCGCGGGGTCGAAACGCAGGTACCGGAGCAGGGCCTCTACGCGTTGCACACGACTTCCGGCGTGATGGATCGCCTCGTGCGGACCAGTCGGTCCGGCTTGTCTGGATGCGTGTCGGCCGTGATTCTGACGCCGAGTACCTGCAGGCCACTGATCGGCCGTTTCGCCGACTCTCACCATGGACGACGGATCGCCAACGCCGTACAGGGCCTCCTACGGCCTCGGTGCAAGCCGCGAGACCGTCGGCCCGTGGGGTCAGGGCCACCTGGGATCAGCAGGCGCAAGCTCGACCGCGTCCCGGCAGGCCTCAGTCAGCCACACGCGGTGTGCGCCACGTGCCCGGCCCATGGGGCTTGAGCCAGCCTGCGGGTGTGGCGATCACGGTGATCACAGACATCTGTACCCAGTAGATCAGCGGGTATAGCACCGCCCACGGATAGAACCGAAGCACGTCGCGGTCGTAACGACTATCCATAAGAACACCAGTTCCGAGTTGTATGAGGGCTGCGGTACCGATGACCATGCCCCACCACATCGGGAACGGGGTCGCGCCAAGGAGCGGCGCGCCGGCGACCCAGGTGACGATCCACATGATGCTGAGGACCACGAAGCAGTACGCCCAGAGGATCGAGGCCGTTGCCTCGATGTACACCGGGAACAGGCGACGGTTCTTCCAGCTCTTCCAGATGCGGAGATTCCGGCGCAGGACCTGTGCGAGTCCGCGGGCCCACCGCGCGCGCTGGTTCCAGAGTGCGCCGACCGTCGGTGGCACCTGCATACGCACCATCGCTCGCGGCTCATACCGGACGTCGTAGAACTTCGCCTGCAGCTCCCATGATGTGGCGATGTCCTCGGTCGCGCAGTCGTGCACGAACAGCCCCACGTCTTCGAGCGCGCTCTTCCGGTAGAACGCCATCACCCCTGACACCGTCATGACGCGCCCCCATACGACCTGCGCGCGCTTCAGGAGCGAGATGATCGATGAGAACTCGACAGCCTGGATCTTCCCGAGCAATCGATCGGTGTTGCGGACTCTGGGGTTACCCGTTACGGCGGCCAGCCGGGGATTCCGGACGAAGTGAGGCGCCATCCACCGCAGGGAGTCCGGATCAGGCGTGGAGTCCGCGTCGAGCACCATGATGAGCTCGCCCGTCGCGAGCGCCATCGCGTCGTTGAGCGCCAGAGCCTTGCCCTCGTTGACACGCTTGTCGATCAGGGTGAGGCGCTGATCCTGAAGGAACGCACTCGCCCGCTCGACCGTGTCGTCGGTCGAGCCATCGCTTATGACGATCACCTGCAGGTGGGGATAGTCCAACGCCAGGACTCCGGTGATGGTGCGGGTGATCATGTCGCCCTCGAAGTGTGCAGGCACGATGACCGTGACCGGAGGGAGGTCCGCATCCGCGACCTCGTAGTACTCGAGGTCCGACCGACGCTCACGTCTGAACGCGTATATGACCGCCGTCAGCGCCCACATGATGGACGTGAAGAGCGGATACCACGCGAAGAAGGCCGTGGCGATGCGGTACAGCGGGTCGTGGCCGATGGATTGCACGATCTCAAGCATCAGGCGGACTCAACGTCGAGACCGAGGATGGGGCGAGCGACCTTGGTGCGCGCGCTCCCCTCCCCTTCGATACAAAACATGATGAACCGGTCCTCCCGGGCGACTTCGAGACGGACCGGCGCGCCGGTGCTGTCCCGTTCGTAGTCGTACTCCACGGTACGACTGGAGCGTCGCGGCCCTTTGCGTCGCGTGAGGGCGATGTTCCAGCGGATCCACAACATCGTCGCCACGAGGATCACCGCGTCGATGGCCACGACGGCCAACAGGCTCCTCAGCTGCGAGTCGCTCGGACCCGCAAGGATCGCGTTGCACCACAGCCACACGAACGCCAGCCAGCCGAAGGCCGCAAGCAGGATCTGGACGAGCTCATCCAAAGCGCGCGTCATAGGTCTCCCCCGAACGATGTACTGAGGTGGTTGCCGTCTGTGCATTAATATGTGATAAGCATCACAAAAAGCCGACGTGTGGAGACAGGGTACAAGCGAAGGGGC
>JAZIGI010000025.1:0-30860 GCA_036679125.1 Actinomycetota bacterium
CGCAGGCGAACCGGCGCGCAGGGTCGAGCTCGGGCACGGAGCCCGACGATGCCGGGCAGACCGCTTCGGCGAGCGCCTTGATGTCGCCCGCGCTGACCACGCAGGTCTCGGCGATCGAGCGCCACGCCTCCGCCGCCGCGTCGCCTGAGACAGTGGTGACCGTACCGTCGCACGCGAAGGCCACCACCTGCTCGCCACCGAACAGGCACGTCCCATCCCCGGCACCCGCCGCTACCCCCACACGGCTCCCGGTCTTCCGGGAAAGGTCGCGCAGCCACGCACGGGCCTGATCGCCGGCGAGCTCGCGCCATGCGTCGTCCGGAGCGACATCCTGTACCTCCGGCGCCGCCTCCGACCTGCGGGCGGTACGCACCCGCGGGATGAGCGACGTGAACGCGAGCCCGGTCAGTGCATCGAGCGCCGTCGGCTCGTCCCAGGAGCCCCACGTCACCGCCTCGAGATCGACATCGAAGGGCACGTCCCTCCGGATGGTCGCGACCACCCTGCTTGCGAGCGCGGCGTCCACGTTGGCGCGGACGTTCTCGCCGAGCTTGCCCTTGATCTCGTCCGCGTGCTCAAGCACCGCATCGAGCGATCCGTACTGCTGCAGGAGCTTCGCGGCGGTCTTCTCCCCCACGCCCGGGATGCCGGGGATGTTGTCCGATGTGTCGCCCTTCAGGCCGAGGAAGTCCGCCACCTGCCCGGGCGCCACGCCGTAGCGCTCCACCACGGCGTCGCTGTCGTAGACCACGATGTCGGTGATGCCCTTCTTGGTGCTGACCACTCGCACGTTCTCGTCGACCAGCTGGAGCGCGTCCTTGTCCCCGGTCACCAGCAGCACGCGCATGCCGGCCTTCGACCCTCGCTCGGCGATCGTGCCGAGGATGTCGTCGCCCTCCCACCCCTCGACCTCCACGATGGGGATCGCCAGTGCGGTGAGCAGCTCCTTGATCATCGGGAACTGCGACTTCAGGTCGGGGTCGGTGGGCGGGCGCTGGATCTTGTATTGCGCGAGCGCCTCTGTGCGGAACGCCGGCTTGCCCCGATCGAACGCGACCACGACGCCGTCAGGGCCGAGGTCGGCGACCATCTTGAACAGCATGGTCATGAAGCCGAACACTGCGTTGGTGGGACGGCCGTCGGGAGCCCTCATCGTTGGCGGCAATCCGTGGAACGCGCGGTGCAGCAGGCTGTTGCCATCGATCACGGCGATCGTGCGCTCGGTCATCAGACGCCTTTCGGGTACGAACTCGGCAAGCGCGCGGCACAGCGCGGCGCGTGCAACGATTCTACCCGAGGGGACTGACGTGGGCTTCTTCAACTGGGCCGCTCCGCTCGTGCGGCGCTACGGCGACCGCTTCACGGCGGAGGACGCGGGAGAGATCGCCGGTTGGCTGCGGCCTGCGGTATCGCCAGGCGGTCACGTTCTCGACGTAGGCGGCGGCGCGGGGCAGCTCGCCATGTTGCTCGCCGAAGCGCTCGACGCCCGCGTGACGGTGCTCGACCCCACCGCCGAGATGGTGGCGCATGTGCCCGCTAGTGAGCGCATCACCGGCGTCCAGGGCACCGCGGAAGCGATGCCGCTGCCCGATGACGCGTTCGACGCGATCGTAGTGACCGACGCGTTCCATCACTTCCGCGACCAGGGAGCGGCGGTCGCCGAGTTCGCGCGCGTCGTACGCGACGGCGGGTTCGTGCTCGTGCTGGAGCTCGACCGCAGGCCGCTTGCGATGCGCCTCATCGCGCTCGGCGAGCGTCTCGTGGGTGAGCCCGCCGCGTTCATGACCCCTGAGGAGCTGTGCTCGTTCATGGCGGCACGCGGGATCGAGGGTGCGTGCGCGCCGCTCGAGAAGGCCAGCTACCGGTTCGTCGGGCGGGTGTCGAAACGGGCCGGGTTAGCGTAGCGACAGATGGGCGGCCGACTGACCCGCGGGCGTCAGGTCCGCCAGAGGTACCCCACGTTGCGCACCGTCTCCAGACGCCGCGCGAGCTCCGGTCCCAGCTTGGACCGCACGCGCCGCACGTGCACGTCGACCGTCCGGGCCCCGCCGAAGTAGTCGGTGCCCCATACCCGCTGCAGCAGCAGCTCCCGGCTGTAGACGCGGTTCGGATGCGTGACGAGGAATGCGAACAGCGCGTATTCCAGGTAGGTGAACTCGATGGGCGTGTCGCCCGCGTACGCCTGGTACGTGGCCAGGTTGAGGGTGAGTTCGTCCACCCGGACCACGTCCTGTGCCGCCGCGTCCTCACCCGGCCACAACAGCGCCCGCACTCGCGCCGTCACCTCCTGGGGCGACGAGCCGCGCGTCACGAAGTCGGCCGAAAGGCGCACCGGCATCCTCAGGCTCCCCAGTGCCTCGGGTTCGAGCACCAGCAGGAGCCTGAGATCGCTGCCTCTGGCCGCGGCAGCCTCGGCAAGGGCGACCACGCCCTCGGGAGCACGCCCCGCGTCGGCCACGACCAGGTCCCCGGGATCGCCGGACATCCTGAGCTCGAGCTCGGCGACCGGGCAGTAGAGGATCGCCACGTCAAGCGCGCCGATGCCCGTCTCCACCCAGGCACGGGCGTACACGTCGTCCGAAGCTATGAGCACGCGCTTGACATGCATCCGTGCACTCCTCCACCCGCACTGGCGTCACCCGATGCGGCTCCCAAAGGGCAGCGCCGGACAGGACCGAAGTCCCGCCCGGCGCCATTGCCGTCGAACCACCCGCCGGACCGGCATCCGACGGTCGTGCGAGATCCGCTAGAGGATCGAGAGGTACTTGTCCTGCTCCCACGCGGTCACGGTCGCCACGTACTCGCTCCACTCGGCCTTCTTGTTGGCCACGAAGAAGCTGTGGATGTGCTCGCCGAGCACCTCCTTCATCAGCTCTGAGCCCTCGAACAGCCCGATCGCCTCGCCGAGGTCCTTCGGCAGCGTCTGGATACCCGCGGCCTCGAGCTCCGCCTCTGTCATGTGGAAGATGTTGTTGGTGGCCTCGGGCATCAGGGTCAGGCCCTCTTCGATGCCCTTGAGACCGGCGCCGAGCATGACCGCGAACGCCAGGTACGGGTTGGCCGAGGGGTCCGGCGAACGCAGCTCCACGCGGGTCGCCACTTCCTTGCCGGGCTTGTACATCGGCACGCGCACCATGGCGGAGCGGTTCCGGCGCGCCCAGGTCACGTACACCGGGGCCTCGTAGCCCGGGACGAGCCGCTTGTAGGAGTTCACGAACTGGTTGGTCACCGCGCAGAACTCCGGCGCGTACTTGAGCAGACCGGCGATATAGGCCTTGCCCACCGGCGAGAGGTTGTAGCCTTCGGGGTCGTTGGCGTCGAAGAACGCGTTGCCCTCGGCATTGAAGAGGCTCTGGTGCACGTGCATGCCCGACCCGTTCTCGCCCTGGATCGGCTTGGGCATGAAGGTCGCGTACACGCCGTTCTTGTGCGCGATCTCCTTCACGGTGAGGCGGTAGGTCATCACGTTGTCCGCCATCGTGAGCGCGTCGGCGTAGCGCAGGTCGATCTCGTGCTGCGACGGCGCTACCTCATGGTGTGAGTACTCCACCGGGATGCCGAGCTTCTCGAGCGTGAGCACCGTCTCGCGGCGCAGGTCGCTCGCCACGTCGAGCGGGGTGAGGTCGAAGTAGCCGCCACGGTCGAGGGTCTGCGTGCCCTTGCTGTCCGAGAAGTAGAAGAACTCGAGCTCAGGGCCCACGTACATCGTGTAGCCCATGTCGGCGGCCTTTGCGAGCATCCGCTTGAGCGCGTGGCGCGGATCGCCCTCGAACGGCGTGCCGTCCGGGTTCATCACGTCGCAGAACATGCGCCCGGTGCCGCCGTTGTCTCCGCCATTGGTGCGCCAGGGCAGCATCGTGAAGGTCCCGGGGTCGGGGAACGCGACCATGTCGGACTCTTCGATGCGGGTGAAGCCGTCGATCGAGGAGCCGTCGAAGCCCATGCCCTCTTCGAACGCGCCCTCGAGCTCGCTGTCGGTGACTGCGAAGCTCTTGAGGAAGCCGAGCACGTCGGTGAACCAGAAGCGGATGAAGCGCGTGCCCCGCTCCTCCACGGTCTTCAGTACATAGTCCTTGTCCATCGCTGCGGTCATGGCGGGATCCTTTCTAACGGTAGGGTTCACATGAAGCGTACTGACGGTGTGTTTCGGCCGTGTTTCGGCCGCGAGAACGACGCGATACGGCTCTTCACGCCGGGTCCGCGGTTGTGCGACAGTGTCGGGAAACCTCCGGGGAGGGAGCGACCATGATCCAGGGCACGAGCGTCTACCTCACGCGATTCGACGAGAGCAACGCCGAACAAGCGCGCGCGTGGCTGAACGACCCCTCGGTCAACGAATGGATGCTCTCGGGCCAGATTCCGATCTCCCGCGCTCAGGAGGCCTCGTTCTACGAGCTCACCGAGCGTGAGTGGAGCGCTGGCACCGCGTACCGCTTCGAGGTCCATGCCGCCGAGGACGGCCGCTTCATCGGCATCGTCGGGCTCGACTCCACGAACCTCGTGCACCGCACCGGCGAGGTGGGGATATTCATCGGCTCGGCCGCGGAACAGAACCGCGGGTTCGGCCGCGACGCGATCGTCACGCTGCTGCGCTTCGGGTTCGACCGCCTCGGCCTGCACCGTATCGCGATCAAGGCCAACGCCGAGAACGAACGCGCGGTACATCTCTACACGTCGATCGGCTTCGTACAGACCGGCCGCGAGCGCGAGTGCGTGTTCATGCGCGGCCGCTTCCGCGACCATCTCTGCTTCGACATGCTGGAGTCCGAGTTCCACGAGCGATACGGCCTTTCGGAGTAGCTACATCGGGGCGTAGAGCTTGGCGTATGGACGGTGGCTCATCGGCGCGATGCGGGTGAACGGCGCCGCGAGGATCTCGTCGGCGTCCATGTCCATCGCGGCCGCGTACTCCGCGATCACCGGCCGCAGCCCGGAGAGATGCTCCTCCCCCGCCTCGGAGATGCCGACCTCGGCGCCGCACTGCCAGGGCTCGACGGTGCCACGCACGTACATCACGCCACCGTGCATCCCGGCGCCCAGGAACGACCCCGCGATCGGCTGCGCCTCGTCGCGACCATTCATGCCGAGCAACACGAGCATCCCGCCGGCCATGTACTCGCCGAAGAAGTCGCGCGCCTTGCCGCCGCACACGAGGATCGGCACGTGCTTCTCGAACGCCTTCATGTGGATGCCCACGCGGTAGCCCACGTCGCCGCGCACGAACACCTTGCCGCCACGCATCCCGTAGCCGAGCACGTCGCCCGCGTCACCGTGGACGATGACGCGACCGCCGCTCATGGTGTTGCCCACGCCGTCCTGCGCATTGCCGAAGACCTCGACCTCCGCGCCGTCCATGAACATCGCGGTGTCGTTGCCGGCGGTGCCATGCACCTCGATCCTCACGCCGGGCGCCGCGAGACCGGCACCGAGGTACCGCTGTCCGTTCACCCCGGTGATGCGCACGGTGGCGACACCCTCGGACACCAGACGCCGGACGGCGTCGTTGAGCTGCTGGAAGTACACGCCTGTGGCATCCACGCGCGCTTCAAGACCGCTGCGCTCCACCAGCGGCGCGACCTGGCGGTATCCCTCGATCACGCCCGCGGGAGGTGTGCTCGTCGCTGCTGTCATCATCGTTCTCACCCTCCCTCTAGAGTCCGGCCGGCTTGACGCCGAGGATCCGGCACGTCTGCTCGTCGAGCCCGATCGCGCGCAGCCGTTCGCGGCTTCCCCGCAAGCTCTCCACGGCGTTCACGCCCAGCGCGCCGAGGATCTCCTGCAGCTCATGGCTCCATGCGTTCACAAGGTTCGTGAGCCGCTCGGCGCCCCACTCGGGGTCGATGCGCCGCGTGAGCTCGGGACGCTGGGTCGTGATGCCCCACGAACACTTGCCCGTGTGGCAGCTCTGGCACAGGTGGCACCCCAACGCGAGGAGTGTCGCCGTGCCGATGGCCACCGCGTCGGCACCGAGCGCGATCGCTTTGGCAGCATCAGCCGAGGAGCGGATCGAGCCCGCCGCGATGATGGAGGCATGGTTGCGGATGCCCTCGTCGCGCAGACGCTGGTCCACGACGGCGATCGCGATCTCCACCGGGATGCCCACGTGATCGCGCACCACCTGTGGGGTGGCGCCGGTGCCGCCCCGGAACCCATCGAGGTAGATGTAGTCGGCGCCTGCGCGCACGATGCCACTCGCGATGGCGGCCACGTTGTGCACGGCCGCGATCTTCACGCCGACGGGCCGGTAGCCGCTCGCTTCCTTGAGCGCATAGATGAGCTGCCGGAGGTCCTCGATGGAGTAGATGTCATGGTGAGGTGCGGGTGAGATCGCGTCGCTGCCCTGCGGCACCATACGGGTGGCCGATACGTCCCGGTCGATCTTCTCGCCGGGGAGGTGCCCGCCGATGCCGGGCTTCGCGCCCTGTCCGATCTTGATCTCGAGCGCCGCCGCACGCTTCAGCACCTCGGGACTCAGCCCGAAGCGGCCGGAGGCCACCTGCAGGATGATGCGGTCTTGGTAGGGGTAGAGATCCTCATGCAGACCGCCCTCGCCCGTGTTCATCGTCACGCCGAGGCGCTGCGCGGCCATCGCCATCGAACGGTGCACGTTGAGCGACACCGAGCCGTAGCTCATCGGCGCGAAGACGATCGGCACGGCCAGTTCGATGTTGCGTGCGACACCCGCGTCGCCGGCGAGCTTGAAGCCACCCTCACCGTCGGGTTCGACCGCCACGCTGTCGGCCTTGCGGCCGAGGTAGGTCCGCAGCTCCATCGGCTCGCGGAGCGGGTCGATCGACGGGTTGGTCACCTGGCACGCGTCGAGCACGAGCTTGTCGAAGATGCGCTCGTACGGCTTCGGATTGCCCATCGAGGTGAGCAGCACGCCACCCGAATCGGCCTGCGTCCATACGGCCTTGCGCGCGTCTGCCGACCAGTTGTCGTTGTCGCGGAACGCGAGCGTGTTCTTCTCGATGGTGATGCAGTGCGCCGGACAGTAGGTGACGCAGCGATGGCACGCGCGGCACTTCTCATCATGTGGGATGGGGCGCTCGTTGAAGTCGTAGACGCCCCACCCGCACTGCTGCACGCAGCGCCCGCACTTGTGGCACTTGTCGTAGTCGATCTTCACCCGGAATTCGGGCTGTACGAACGTCTGCTGCATGCTAGACCGCCACTTCCTCGAGTTCATGACAGGCGTCGGCCGCGGTCACCGCACAGGAGACCTCGGCTGGGGTGGCGTGAAGGGTGCTGTGGAATGGAAGTTCCATGCCCTTGACGCGTGCGATCACCGGCTCACCGGCGCGCGGGGTCCACAACGTGTCCGGCTCGGGCATCACGGTGCGGATTGCGCTCTCCTCGGAGGCGACCATGAGTCTGCTCCCGCTGCGGGCCGCCACAAGCGGGCGCAGCTTGATCCGGTCATTCAGCGCGACCATGCCGCCGTTGAAGCCCAGCACGATCGCGAACGGGCCGTTGAGCATCGCCGGACCGTACACCGCCCGCAGCGACCGCATGAGCGCGGCGCGCTCAGCCGGCATCCGCTCGATCTCCGACCACAGCGGCGGCGCAAGCACCGTGCAGGCGAGTTCCACCGGCAGCCGGTGACGGCGCAGCAGCAGATCGAACAGGTACGCGGCCACCTCGGTGTCCGTGCCGAGCGAACATGCGTACCCGAACTGCTCGAGGTACCGCGCGTTGATTCCGTAGCTCGAGATCTCGCCGTTGTGCACGATCGACCAGTCGAGCAGCGTGAAGGGGTGCGCGCCGCCCCACCAGCCGGGGGTGTTCGTGGGGAACCGGTTGTGTCCGACCCACGTGTGACCGGCGTAGTCTTCGAGCTGGAAGTAATGCCCGATCTCCTCGGGGTACCCCACTCCCTTGAACGCGCCCATGTTCTTGCCGCTCGAGGCCACGAAGGCGCCGTCCACGCGCGCGTTGATCTCCATCACGGTGCCGACCACGAAGTCCTCGGCGCTGCGGTCGAGCTCCTCGAGCGGCTCCTCGCGCGGCGTCATGAAGTAGCGCCACAGGATCGGCGCGTCGTGGATGCCGCGGACGGGACGGGTGGGCATCGGCTCGGCATGGTCCACGACGAAGCGCGACCGGAGGATCTCCTCGGCTTCATCCCTCGCGCGGAGGTCGTGGTACATCATGTGGAAGCAGTAGTGGTCGGGGAACTCGGGATAGATGCCGTATCCGGCGAACCCGCCGCCGAGACCATTGCCCCGATCGCGCTGCACCGCCATCGCACGGATCGGCTCCTCGCCGCTCATGAGCGCGCCGCTTTCGTCGCAGATGCCCATGAGGCCGCATCCGCCGTGGATCTTGAACGGCGACTCCTCGCGATAGTTGTCGGGTGAGAACCCGTCGTACCGGCCCAGATCGTATGCCATGACGGTCACTCCTTCTCTGCGCTCGCCGGACCCGTACCGGGTGCGGCCTTCGTGTCTGCTGCATGGATATCGAAGAGCCGCGCGACCACGTCGCCGCCGCCCGCGGGCAGCGGTCCGAGGCCGAGCTTGGTGCGCGCGCTCTGGCGCGGCTTGCCGAGAGCGCCGGTCTTCAGGAACTCCGCGTAAGCCGCTCCGACCGACTCCGGACCATGGCCCCGCGTCATCGCGAGCTCCTTCAGTTCGCGGAACACGCCCGCCATGCCGATGCGGCTGTGGCACATCTCCTGGCACGTGTAGCACTCGAGGCACTTCCACAGCTGCCCCTCGGCGAGCACGTCATCGATCCCGCCGCCGAGCAGCGCCTCGATGATCTCGAGCGGCTGGAAGGCGGGATCGGCCTTGCAAACGGGGCAGTCGTCGGTGCACGCGCGGCACGCGTTGCACTTCTCGAGCAACGACACGTCGAACCGCTCGGCGAGCCGCTCGCGATCACGGGAGCGGACCTCCCAGCTCTCGAGGAAGCGGGTCACGGGGACCCGGTGCATGTCCAGCCCGAGATCCGCCGGCTCATGGCCCATCGCGAGCGCGATCAGCTCCGAAAGGTAGAAGACAGGCACGTCGATGTCCTCGTTGCCGCGCTGGAGCGCCGCTTGATTGAGGTCGAACTGCTGGAAGCAGCTCGGGCATACCACCACGAGCGCGTCGGCGCCTTCGGCCTGCACGTCGCGGAGCTTGCTGCGGCAGAAGGCCAGCGAGCCGTCCCGCTCGCCAACCCGATCGAGGGCCCCGCCACAACACTGCATCTTGGTCGTATAGTCCACTACGGTGGCGCCGAGCGCCTTCACGAGCTCCTCGACCTTCGTCGGCTCGAGAGGGTCGTCCCATCGCACGGCGGGCTGAGGGCGCAGCAGGTGACAGCCGTAGTGCACCGCGATCCGCATGCCCTTCAGGGGCCGGGTGACGCGCGCCGAAAGCGAACCGGCACCCACCGTGTCGGCGAGCCACTCGGCGAAGTGCGTGATCGTGAGGTCACCGGAGTAGTGGAGCTCCTCAGCGCGGAGACGCTCGTTGATGCGCTCCCTGTCACGCCAGTCGCTCGCGAGGTGGCTCGCCGCTTCCCGGAACGTCGAGTAGCAACCGTTGCATGGCGTCACCACGCCGAGGCCGGCACGCTCCACGAGCGCCAGGTTGCGGGCCGCCGCCGCCAGGAAGACCGTCTCGTCGTTCGCCTTCACAAGCGTTCCCTCCGGGCAGCATGTGTGCCCCGGAAGCTCGTGCACAGCGGCGCCGAGCTCATCGAACACGACCCGTGTCGCCTTCTCGATGAACGGGAAACGCGCGGGGATGGTGCATCCCCAGAAGACCGCGAACTCACGCATCGCCGACCCGCCTTCCTGCCGGGAAAAACCAAAACGCCCACCCGGACCCGTAGGTCCGTGTGAGCGTCATTGCTCCAAACTATGGATCGGCTCGCCGTTGAGCCGTCAGGCGCAGTGTAGCAGACACCGGGCGGGTTGGAAACCCGCCGGAAACGAAGGGGTCACTCCTCCATCGCGTCGAGCACGCGCATGAACTGCGCCTTGTGTGAGGCGATGATGTCCTCCGGCGTGCCCCAGGACTTCGCCCGGCGCGCGAGGATCTCCACCGTTGCGACAAGGTCGGTCTTGTCCGGGTCGTCCCACGAACCGCCCACCTCATTGAGTGTGGCGCGAATCGCCCCGCTCACGCTCTTACGCACCGCGCCCTCGTCCCACGAGGTTCCCATCCGCTGCTTCATACGCTCGAACGTCTGGTGCTGAGCGCAGTAGAAGCACTCTTCCAGTAGCACTCGCGCGCGGATGCCGTCGACCGCGACCAGATCCATCACTGCCGGACGCCAGTGTCCGAACTCATCCGTCGTCATGTCCGCCACTCCTTTGCCGGTGTGTGTTGGTGGTGGCATGGATACACCCTATGGTATCGGCAGTTCGTGAAGCAACCTTAAGCGCCAGCATGAGGCGCGGTCTGTGCGCCGAGGACAGAGCGGCGGGTAGCGGTCGGACGGGGTGCGCAGCGATCCTTTCGCAGGCGCGGTCTGTGCGCCGAGGACAGAGCGGAGCGGCCCGTCCGACCGCTACACCTCCGCGTCCGCCGCCAGTAGGACTGCGTCGGCCACCTGGCGCAGCGACATGCGGCGATCCATGGCGAGCTTCTGCAGTCGACGGAACGCCTCGTCTTCGGTGAGCCCGCGGGCCATCAGCACGCCCTTGGCGCGGTCCAGGACCTTGCGCGTCTCAAGCCTGCCAGCGAGGTCGTCGACCTCGGCCTCGAGAGCCCGCGCTTCGGCGAACCTGCTCACGGCCACCGTCATGGCCGGCACGACGTCCGCCCGGGTGAACGGTTTGACCACGTACGCCATCACGCCGGCCCCGGTCGCACGCTCCACATACGACTGCTGCGAGAACGCCGTGACCATCACGACGGGTGCGAGCCGCTCCTCGCCGATGATCCGGGCAGCCTCGAGCCCGTCCATACCGGGCATCTTCACGTCCATGAACACGACATCGGGCCTGAGTTCGCGCGCCCTGGCGATCGCCTCGCCGCCCTCCCGCGCCTCGGCGACGATCTCGTGACCCTCCTCGGCCAGCATCTCGCGAAGGTCCATACGGATGAGGGCCTCGTCTTCAGCGATCAGGACACGCATGCTCACTCCTCACCTGGCGCCATCAGTGGCACGGACACCGTGACCACGGTCTCCCTGTCGGCCTCGAACCGCAGCGTCCCGCGGAGATCGTCCTCGACCACCGTCTTCACGATCGCGAGCCCGAGGTGAGACGAAGACTCGGCCTCGAAGCCGGGCGGGAGAGCGGCCGCGCTGTCGCGCACGATGAGCACGACCTCGTGGTCGCCCCGCTCGAGTGAGACGGCGACGTCACCGTGCCCGGCCGGTCCCACACCATGCTCGATAGCGTTGTGGACGAGCTCGGCCACCACGAGCGCCAGGGAGGTCGCCACCTGCGCGGGCACCAGGCCGGTCTCCCCCTCCACCGTGATGCCGATAGCGCTGTCCGAGCCGGTCAGACCTCGTCTGACCATGTCGACCACCGTGGTCGCCGCGGCTGCGAGGTCGACCGATTCATCGGCCGAGGACGCGAGCATCTCGTGTACGACGGCCATCGAGGAGACGCGCTCGACCGCCTCCTCCAGCGCACGTGCCGCCTCGTCGCTCGAGGAGCGGCGCGCCTGGATGCGGAGCAGGGAGGCGATCGTCTGCAGGTTGTTCTTCACGCGGTGATGCACTTCGCGGATCGCCATCTCCTTGACGTGCAGCTCCTGCTCGCGACGGACGGCGTCGGTCACGTCCTCCACGAGCACGAGCGCGCCATCAGTGAGCCCGATCGTGCGGTAGCGCAGACTTCGGCCGCTGACCGCTACCGTGATCCCCCTCGCGCTATCGGTCCCCAGCACGGGGGCCACGGCAGTGAGGCCCCCCGGCGTCGCGGTCGCGGGACTGCCCTCGAGCGCCCCCTCGAGACCGGCGAGCCGCAGGATGTTCACGGCGTTCGGACTTGCGTAGGTGATCACGCCCCGTGCCGAGACCTCCATCACACCGTCGCCCGCCAGGCGCGTGGTCGCATACGGGAGCCCCGTCTCAAGATCGGCGAGCGGCCCTGCCTGCAGCCGCTCGAGCACGAGGCCGGCGAGTCGCATGAACGCGATCTCCATCTTGCCCGGGGCTTCGGCTACTGGCTGCGCGACGTGGCGTACCGCCACCGCGTACGGCTGGTCGGCGGGACCGATCGGATAGCCAGTGGAGGTGAAGGAGATGCCACGGCGGATGCGTCGGCGGACGCTGCATGCAGGGGCGCCGGTCTCCAGGGCGTCGTACGCCTCGGGCTCGTCGGAGCGATCGACGATCTGGCCGACGCGGCTGAGCGGCACCGCCGACATCGCGGTCATCGGACGCGCGTCGGCGACCACGAGCAGCCCGCCGTCATGAGGCACGAGTAGCGTCACGTCCCCATAGCCCAGGTCGGCCGTGAGCTGCAGGTTCTCCGCTACGTTCTCGATGTGTGCGCGCACCGGAGGAGCCATACGCGCGTATGCGTCCGCGACATCCATGCGAAGAGTATACGGCCAGCGCCGCCCCGATGAGTGGTGATGTGCCGACCGTCACCCTGACGTGTCCGTTGAGCGACAAACGGCACTCCGCGCTCATCCCCTGACCCGGCCGAGCCGATACCTCACATGAACATCATGCATGAGCAGGAGGAACCGATGAAGCGCGTCACCCGGCAGGACGAAAGCTCCTTCGACCAGTACATCCGACGCGAGCACCAGCTCGATATGCTCGGATACACCGTCGTCATCGTACTCATCGCGATCATCGGCGTGCTGCTGGTGATGGTGCTCTCGGAGGTGGCGCCTTCGGACATGTGGCTCTTCCGAAGCTACCCGTTCCGCGTGCTTGCCCCCGGGCTGATCCTCGCATTCCTCATCTACCTCTACGACCAGCACACACGGATGCGCCAGGCGATGAAGGGCGCCCACGAAGAGGTGCGGCAAGCCCGCGAGGAGATCAGAGAAGGCTACGAGCATCTCGCGTTCGCCCTCGATGCGGCGACCACCGTGGCCGACCTCCGCCACAGCGACGGGCTCGACTCCCTGCTGCGCAACGCCGCGGAGCACTTCGGCGCGGACGCCGCGGCCGTTGTAGATGAGGACATCCAGATGTTCGCCTTCGAGTCGGTCGACACCGATCGCGCCGAACGGGCGATGAACAGCGCCGCCACGAAAGCCGTCACGGCGGGCATTCCGCTCACGCTGTCTGGCGACGACACCGAGGGGAGCGTGATCGCTGTCCCGCTCAGGGCCAACGGGCGCCTGGACTCCGTCGCCTGCGCATGGCGCGCCGAGGGAGAGTTCGAACAACAACAGCTCGACGGCCTGCAACTCGTGGCGCGTATCATCGAGATGGGCTCCGACAACCGCCGGCTTCTCGACGAAGCGCACGCCCGGATGGAAGGCACCCTGCAGACACTGGCCGACCTCGTGGACCTTCGGCAGCCCGAGTACTCGCAGCACTCCGCGATGACGGCGCAGTTGGCTGTGGAAGTGGGCCGCACGATGGGCCTGCCCACCAGCGACCTCGAGGACATCCGGGTCTCCGCCTTGTTGCACGATGTCGGAATGCTGCAGGTGCCCGAGGAGATCATCAGGGCGGCGCGTCCGCTGACCCCCGATGAGATCGCCACGATCAGGCGGCATCCGGATGCCGGCGCTGAGATCGTGAAGCGTGGCAATCTCGCGCCGAGGATCCAGGCCGCGGTCCGGCACCATCACGAGCGTCTCGACGGCACCGGCTACCCTGCGGGCCTCAAGGGGCATGAGATCCCCGTGGCCGCGCGCGTGATCGCGGTGTGTGACAGCTACGTTGCGATGACCGCATCCAGGCCGCACCGGCAGGCGCTGACGGCTTCGGAAGCGGCGAGCCAACTGGTGCAGGGAGTGGACAGCGCATACGATCGCAATGTGGTCCACGCGCTGCTCACCATCCTGAACGCGCGACAGAGCGCGGCGACGGCCGAGCTTCAGGCCGCTGCAGCTCTCTGAGTCCTGACGGTAGCCTGGCCCGCGGCCACGCCGCAAACGGGCCTCGTTTTCGCGTATGATGTGAGCGAGGAACACCTGGGGGCCGGGAGGGGCACATGTCGTTCGCCTCGAGCATGACGTACGTCTACGCCTATGTGGCGTTCGCCTGCATATACCTCGTGGGCAGCCTGGTGCTGGCAACGAGCACGATCGCGGCGTCATCGAGACTCTCGCGTCGCCCGGCCGACACCGACGGCCGACCGCACCGTGTGTCCGGGCCGGATCCCGCGCTCGGGCACGGACGGCGCTTGATCGACTACACGCAGGCAGCCACCGCGCTGCCGCTGGTCTACATCGTGTGCAGCCTCCTCCTCGGCTCGCTCGTCGCCCGGGACCCCGGAAGCGCCCGTATCATCAACGTCGGGTGGATCGTGCTCACCCTCGTCTGCGGGGCGGCCAGTGTCCTGCTCGCGATCGTCGCGTACCGCGAATCCGCACAGCTCAAGGCACCTGGGGAGGCGATGACCAGTTCTCGGGCGACATCCGAGGCGTTGCAGAAGGTGGGGCTCCGACTTGGTGTGAGCACCGCCCTCCTGCTCTTGATCGCCGTGTTCACACTCCTGAACGTATGGTCCGTCCTCGGCGACATCGGGGCACTTCAGGCTGCGGACTTCCTCCTCTAGCCCGTCACGGTTACTATCTCTCAGAAGAGTCGTACGCCCCCATGCCCGGGTGGCGGAATGGCAGACGCGGAGGTCTCAAAAACCTCTGTCCGAAAGGGCGTGTGGGTTCGACTCCCACCCCGGGCACCAATACTACTCGGCGGCATCGGCGCCCGCCTCTCTCTCAGCCGCCGCGGCGGCGCGATACAGCGGCGGAGCGGCGAGCAAGAACAACCCGCTCACAGCCCAGGCGATCGGGATAGACATCGTGCGTGACAGCCACCCGAGTCCCAGCTGGCCCGCCGACGCCCCTCCGTCGCCGAACAACGCGTCGAGCGAGAGCACGGTAGCACGGTGCGCGGACGGGATCTGCCGGTTGAGGAATGCCTGGCGGATCGGGCCCTGCACCCCGGCCATGATGCCGAAGACGAGGTACAGGCCGACGGCTATGAGGAACGGCGTGATCCCCGATCCTCCTGATGGCACCAGCAGCCCGACAGCGCCTATGGCCGCCACGAGCACGGACTGCCCGAACGCGGTGAGCGCAAGCACCATGCCCACGCTGCGCTTCCCTCCCCCGGCTCCCATCACCGGCTTCACGAGCGCATTGCCCACGATGCCGGCGATCGCAAAGCCCGCCGTGACGACTCCGTTCACCCACACCAACTCACGGCCCAGCAGATCGAGGAAGTACCTCTGCCACGAGTAGAACCCGAAGATGAAGAACGAACCCTGCACCGCTGCCGCGAGGAATAGGGCCCGCACGGTGCGATTGTGCCACCCATAGTGCGTTCCCGCGCCGAGAATCGCGCGCGTCTCCTCGCCGAGCCTGCGCCACGCGAAACGCCTGGGCTCAAAGCCCACGTCGCGCATCACCACCGCAACGAAGACGAACGCGAGCACAAGCACCACGCTGCGTGCGTAGTAGGGTAGCGCCAGATCGATCTGCCCCAGGATCCCGCCCCCGATCGTGCCGGCGAGGGTGGCTGCGCCGAACACCGCCTGGCCGGAAGCGAAGACGCTGTCCAGCGGCTTGTCGTAGCCGGTGTGCGCAAGCGCATCCACGAGCCAGGCGTCGATCGCGCCGGTTTGACACGTGAAGCCGAAGCCGAGCAGCACCGAGGCCGCAACGAACGCCGGAAGTCCGAGCCCGAGTTGCGCGGCAAGCACGTAGAGGACGGTTGCGACCGCCAGTGCGCCGATGCCGAGCAGAAACGACGCTTTGCGGCCAATCGTATCGGCAACCACCCCCGTGGGGACCTCGAACGCCAGTTGCCCGACCGTGAACGCGGCGTTCACGACCATGACCGTGAAGATGTCCAGCCCCGCGGACAGCAGGAAGAGCGTGTTCACCGCCCAGATCAGGGATGTGGCCAGCGTGAAGAGACCGTTCGCCGTAAGGAACGTCCGGATGATCCCGGCCGAGCCCGATCGCTCGATCACTGTGCTCCCGCCGCTCGAGGGGGATAATGTCTACAGATGATGGTTACCCTCACATCGCCGGAGGCTCACGTGGAACACGACATGCGCGCGTTCATCCTCGGACTACCCAAAGCCGAGCTGCACCTGCACCTCGAGGGGACCCTCGAGCCCGAGTTGATGTTCGAGTTGGCCGCGCGCAACGACCTCACCCTCCCCTACGATTCTGTTGAGAGCGCACGCGCCGCCTATGAGTTCTCCGACCTGCAGTCGTTCCTCGACCTGTACTACGCGGGCTGCTCCGTGCTCGTCACCGAGCGGGACTTCTACGACCTCACCTGGGCGTACCTCACCCGCGCCGCCGCCGAGAACATCCGGCACGTCGAACCGTTCTTCGACCCGCAGACCCATACCGAGCGCGACGTGGCGTTCGGCACCGCGCTCGCGGGCATCCTCCGGGCGCTTGAGGACGGACACCAGCGCTACGGGATCACGTCCCGGCTGATCATGTCCTTCCTGCGTGACATGTCGCCCGAGAGCGCGAGCCTCACGTTCGAACGCGCGCGGCGGTACGGACACCGCATCGCCGGCGTCGGGCTCGACTCGGCCGAACTGGGGCATCCTCCTGACGACTTCGCCGAGGTCTTCACCGCCGCGCGTGCGGCGGGATACCGGGTCGTCGCTCACGCGGGCGAAGAGGGGCCCCCGGAGTACATCACCGGGGCGCTCGACGTGCTCGGCGCGGAGCGCATCGACCACGGCGTGCGCTGCCTTGAGGACCGGATGCTCACCGCGCGGCTCGCGATGGATCGCGTGCCGTTGACGGTCTGCCCGCTGTCGAACGTCCGGCTCAAGGTGGTCCCGGACATGGCGAGCCACCCGCTGCGCGCCATGATGGATGCGGGACTGCTGGTCACGATCAACTCCGATGACCCGGCGTACTTCGGCGGATATCTGGTGGAGAACTACGTCGCTGCCGCTCAGGCGCTGGAGCTGTCACGGACGGAGCTCACCGGCCTCGCGTCCGCGTCGTTCCAGGCATCGTTCCTCGATGAAGGCGCTCGGCAGGACCGGATCGCCGAAGTGGAGGCGTACGGCGCCGCACACGGCGCACCGTAGTCGGCCGCGGCACGGGACCGGGAGACCGCGACCTCGGACACGTCCCCACTCGATGCGAACATGTGTTCGCTTTTGTGGTCGAATGGTGCTAGCATCGAGGGACGACGTTCCCCGACAACGGAGCACCGATGAGCACTCCCGCGCGACCCGCATCGACCATCGCCCCCGGATCCCTCCTCCGCACCCTGAACGACGAGCAACGGGCGGCGGTCACGCACGACGATGGGCCACTGCTCATCGTCGCTGGCGCGGGCACCGGCAAGACCACGACGCTCGCCCACCGCGTGGCATACCTGATCGCCGGCGGAACGCCCGCTGGACGCATCCTGCTGCTCACCTTCACGCGCCGGGCCGCCGACGAGATGCTGCGGCGGACCGACGACATCCTTCGGCGTGCCGCGCGAGATGACGACGCGTCGACCGACCACCGTGCCGGAGCCAAGGTCTGGGGCGGCACGTTCCACGCCGTCGCGGCGCGACTGCTCCGGATCCATGGCGAGTCGATCGGTCTTCCACCTGGGTTCACGATCCTCGACCGCGGCGACTCCGAGGACCTCATGCATGCCGTGCGCACCGGCCTCGACCTGGGCTCCGGGGCACGGCGCTTCCCCCAGAAGGGCACATGCCTGGACATCTACTCACGCTGCGTCAACGCGGCCGAGTCGCTGGACCACGTGCTCGAGACACGCTTCCCCTGGTGCAAGGATGCCGCCGAGGGACTCACGCGGCTCTTCTCGGCATATGTGGACCGCAAGGAGCAGGCGCACGTGCTCGACTACGACGATCTGCTGCTGTTCTGGCGTGGCATGCTCGCTGACGAGGCGCTGGGGGCCGTCATCCGTGAACGGTTCGACGCCGTGCTGGTGGATGAGTATCAGGACACGAACGCGCTCCAGGCGGACATCGTCGAGCTCCTGCGCCCGGACGGTCGCGGGCTCACCGTCGTCGGCGACGACGCGCAGGCGATCTACGGCTTCCGGGCCGCCACCGTGCGCAACATCCTCGACCTGCCCGAACGCGTGCCGGGTGTACGTGTATGCACGCTCGAGCGCAACTACCGCAGCACCGCCCCGATCCTCGCGGCCACCAACGCGATCGTCGCCGAGGCCCCCGAGCGCTACGATAAGGCGCTGTGGACCGAACGTGAGGGCGGCGCGCGTCCGGCCCTCGTGACGTGCCGCGACGAGGCCGAGCAGACGGCGTATCTCGTCGAGCGGATCCTCGGCCACCGCGAAGAAGGCGTCGACCTCAAGCAGCAGGCGGTGCTGTTCCGCGCCACGCATCACTCGCTCGATCTCGAGGTGGAGCTTCAGCGCCGCGACATCCCCTTCGTGAAGTACGGTGGCCTCAAGTTCGTGGAGATGGCCCATGTGAAGGATCTCGTGGCGTTCATCCGCGTGGCTGAGAACCCCCGGGACACCGTCGCGGCACTGCGGGTCCTCGGGCTGCTGCCCGGCATCGGTCCGCGCACAGCGGCCGCACTCGCCGGGGAACTCGCGGCAGCCGGCGGGGACTGTGAGGCATGGGTCGGTCGCACGGTCCCGGAGGCGACATCGGCGATGTGGCCCGGCTTCGTGTCGTTGATGCGCACACTCGCGAGTGCGCCGACCGCGGATGTCGCGGCACAGCTGCACGCCGCACGGACGTTCTACGCCCCGCTGTGCGCCGAGCGCTACGACGCCTCCCCGGCGCGGCTGGCCGACCTCGAGCAGCTCGAGATGCTCGGCTCGCGCTTCTCCGATCGCTCCCGCTTCCTCACCGATCTCACGCTCGACGCCCCGCAGTGGACCGGGGACTTCGCCGGCCCGCCACTCCTCGATGAGGACTACCTCGTGCTGTCCACCATGCACTCCGCGAAGGGGCTGGAGTTCGATGTCGTCTATGTGATCCATGCGGCCGACGGCAACATCCCCTCGGACATGGCCACTGGTTCCCCGGCGGAGATCGAGGAGGAGCGTCGGCTGTTCTACGTCGCGTGCACCCGGGCACGCGACGCGCTCTACGTCACGCACCCGCTGCGGTACTACCACGCCGGACGAGGCAGGTCGGACTCTTACGGATACGCGCAGCGCACCCGTTTCATCCCCGACCGGTTGCGTCCGCTGTTCGCCGAAAGCCAGGCCGGAGGCGATGCGGGAGCTGCCGACGAGACCGCGCCGGTGGTGCGAGCCACCACGTCGAGCATTCGCGCGAACGTCCGCGCGATGTGGGAGTGAGCACACGCCGCGGCGCGAGCGACCGGGGTCGAGGCATCAGCGATGTACCAGAAACTGCCCCTACCTGAGGACACCTCGATGTGGCACCATCGTGGTTCGTGGGAACGCATCCAGGGGGAGTGTATGTCGACCGCAGTACAGGTGACGGGGCTCACCAGACAGTACGTCATGGGCGGAGAGCCTCTTGAGGTCCTGCGCGGAGTCGATCTCTCGATCACGGACGGTGAGATCGTCTGTGTCATGGGGCCATCTGGTTCGGGCAAGTCGACGCTGCTCAACATCGTCGGCGGCCTCGATCGCCCCACGTCCGGGAGCGTGCTCGTCGCGGGTTCCGACCTGGCGGCCATGGATGACGAGCAGCTTGCCGTCTATCGGCGTCGGCAGGTGGGTTTCGTCTTCCAGTCGTTCAACCTGATCGGCACGATGACGGCCCGCCGCAACGTGGAACTGCCGCTGCTCTTCTCCGGAGAGCCCGAGGAGCAGCGCACGGCGCGCGCTGCGGCCGCCCTGGAAGCGGTCGGCCTGGGACACCGCATCGACCACCGGCCCACGGAACTCTCCGGCGGTGAGCAACAGCGGGTGGCCATCGCACGGGCCTCGGTGAACGAGCCCGCGATCATGCTCGCCGACGAACCCACAGGCAACCTGGACACCCATACCGGGCAGGAGATCCTGTCGCTCATCAAGGCCATGAACGCCGAGGGGCGGACGTTCCTGATCACCACTCACGACCGTGCCGTGGCCAGGGCGGTCGCACATCGTATCGTCACCATCGTCGACGGCGCCATCGCGCGCATCGAGCAAGGAGGCTCCCTGTGAAGCACGTGCGCATCACCCGGCTTGTGACCACGGCCGCTCTCGCGGCCGCGCTCGTCGTCCCCTCGGGAGCGTTCGCCGACGTGGCCACCGAGACGCCACTGGCGGACCTCGCACTGCCGACGGCAGGGTCGCCACTCCCGGTCGATCCGATCGCCCCGGCGACTCCGGCGCCCGTGATCGTCGTGACCTCCTACACCACGTCGTCTGACCGCATCATCCCGGGTTCGGCCTTCGACCTCACACTCACCGTCTACAACGCCACCGCCCGCCGCGCCGATAACGTGGTCGTGGTCCTTGGCGCCACCGGCGGCGGTGGCGACGCGGCGGCGGCCGCCGGGCTCTCCGGCGGACTCACGGTGCTCGAGACCGGCAATGCCAAATACATCGGCAGCCTCAAGGGGCAGCGCGAGGACACGGTCACGTTCCGCGTGATCGCGGGTCCGGGCACGACTCCGGGGACGGTCAACGTGCCCGTCACCGTGAGCTTCGAGCATGCCGGCGCCCGCCAAGAGGTCGCCTACACCATCGGCCTGCTCATCGAGCGTGAGGCCGCGATCAGCCTCGTCTCAGCCGAGGTGCCGGAGACCGCGATCGTGGGTGAGCCGCTCGCGGTGAGCTTCGAGGTCGCCAACGCCGGCGCGTTCGCGCTGAGCGGCGCCAGCCTCAGCGTGGAGGCCAGCGGCGCGGTGGTCACCGAGGGCTCGATCTTCCTCGGCTCCATCGATGCGGCGACCACCGAGATCATCGACGCCACCGTGACACCCGAGTCGCCGGGTACGCTCGAGATCGCCGTCGTCCTCGCCTACCGCGATGACTTCGGCCGCGAGCAGAGCTTCCGTGCCACACGCACCGTGACCGTCGAGGACCAGCCCGAGGCCGGTCCTGACGAAGCGCCTGCCGAGGAAGGCGCGGGCGAGGACGAAGGCAACTGGTTCGTGCGGTTCTTCAAGGCCCTCTTCGGTCTGGGCGAGTAAGCATGCGCTTCCGCGACCTCGCATTCCTGGTCGTCTCGAACCTTCGGCGCATGAAGCTGCGTCTCGCCCTCACGTCGCTCGGCGTCGTCATCGGCACATCGGCGATCGTCCTCATGGTGTCTCTGGGGATCGGCTTGCAGGCGAACCTCACCGCATCGCTCGGCGACCTCGGGGCAGCTACGCACATCACCGTGCTGCCCGGCGGCATGGAGACGGGTATGCCCGACGAGGGGCAGCTCACCGACGCCGCACTCCAGCGCTTCGAGACCATCGAGCACGTCGAAGCGGTGATGCCGATGACCTACGTGATGAGCGCTCAGGGGGCCCGGTACAAGCGATACGAGTCGTACCTGAACATCATGGGCGTGCCTATGGATGCGTTCGAGGCGTTCGGCTACGCGCTCGAGTCGGGCCGCCTCCCTCGCACCGACAGCGAGGTGCTCCTCGGCGCCGCCGTCCCCACGTCCTTCGCCTCGGGAGGCCCGGACATGCAAGCCGGTCCCTCCGGTCGGCTCAAGCTCGACCTGCTCGGGAAGCGGATCGACCTCACGCTCATGATGTGGCCGAGCGAGGAGGAGATGCAAAAGGATCCGATGGCACAGGGCACGGAGCGGAAGCAGCGCCTCACCGTGGTGGGGATCCTCGCGCCGACCGACATGCAGACCGACCAGACAGCGTACGTCACGCTCGACGCCGCACGTGCCATGAACGGCACGACACGGCGCACCACGGCTTACGAGAACGTCATCGTGAAAGCGGACTCGACGCGCAACGTGACAGCGATCGAGGACGAGCTCTCCGGTCTCGGCTTCTTCACGTTCTCGTCGCAGTCGATGCTCAAAGAGCTGAACACCGTGTTCCTCATCATCCAGGGTGTGCTCGGCGCACTCGGAGCGATAGCGATGCTCGTAGCGGCGCTCGGCATCGCCAACACGATGACGATGTCGATCTACGAGCGGACCCGGGAGATCGGGATCATGAAGGCGGTGGGGGCCTCGAACCGGCAGATCAAGCGTGTGTTCCTGGGTGAGGCCGCCATCATCGGCGTGCTGGGCGGCATCGGAGGCCTGACGTTCTCGTGGGCCGGCGCCGCACTCGCGAACCTGTTCGTCCAGAGCCTGATCGCGTCGCAGGCGGGCTCCTCCGGCGGCGTGATGCCGGAGACCTCGGCGTTCTTCCAGATCCCGGTGTGGCTCGCCCTGTTCGCCATCGTGTTCGCGAGCGGCATCGGCCTGCTCGCTGGTGTGCTCCCGGCGGTGCGTGCCGCCAATCTCGACCCGCTCACGGCCCTTCGACACGAGTGATGGAGAAGACAATGCGCCCCATGTTGACGATGCTCGCCGGACTCTTCCGCCCCGCACGGGCGCTCGATGCGGTCGGCGCCGCTGTGAGGTGGGTGTGGATACCGCTGGCTGTGCTGCTGGTGGTGTCCAGCCTCATCAAGACCGGTGTTGCCGCACCGCTCCAGGCGGGAGCGATCCAGGAGCAGGCCGACGCGGTGATCGCGAAGGAGCTCGCCTCGATGCCGGAGGAGGAGCGCCGCGCCTACGAGGAGAGCATGGCGGAGATGGAGGCGAGCGGCGACGTGCTGGTGGACGCCGGCGATGGCGGTGCGATGGCGATCGTCTCCACCGCCGCGATGATCTTCGGCGCGGTGGGCGCGGTGGCCGCGCTTCTCTACATCGCAGGGTTCTTCTTCATCACCGCCAAGACGCAAGCGAATCCGGTGGGCTTCACCGCGCTTCTCACCGTCGCGTCCCTCTCCCTGCTCCCCCATGCGATCCGGAACGTGGTGCAGGCCATCTACATGGGCGGCAGCGGCGTCTGGATCGAACACGCGGGACTCGGCGCGCTCGTGGCGCCAGCCGACTACACGCAGGCGCCTGGCGTCGCCTACGCCATCCTCTCGCAGATCGACATCTGGACGGTGTGGGGGCTCGCGCTGCTCTTCGGCGCGCTGCTGTCGAAGTCGGTCGGGTTCGACAAGAAGCGGGCCACCTCGGCGATGCTCGTGTTCGTCGCCGTGACCGGCGTGGCGCAGGCCCTGCCGACGCTCGTGCAGGGTGCGCTCATGGGGGCGATGTAGCCGAGGGCTACCGGCCCAGCAGGTCGAGTATGGTCGCGCTCGCCTCGAGCACGCTCACGTGCATGAACGCCTCCTCGAGCGAGCCGCCCTTCGCGAACGGCCCGTGCGTGCGCAGCACGGCAACAGGCACGGTGCGGAGCGCCTCGGCCAGCACCGCTCCGGCCTCGGCGGACGCGATGGTGCTCGCCGAGCTCACGACCGGCACCTCGCCCAGCACGTAGAGACCCTCGGAATCGGCGGGGGCGATCACGTCGCTCCCGAAGCTCCTGGCTATGGTGTGCAACGGATGCGCATGGACGATCGCGCGGGCGTCGGTGACGTCGTAGATGGCGCGATGCACCACGATCTCACGGCTGCACCGTTCATCGGCGCCGCATGGCGCCATGTCGGTCTCCACCAGGTCGTCATCGCCCAGCCGCCCAAGCATCGACCCGCGGCGGGTGATGACGATGCGATCGCCATCGCGGACGCTCATGTTGCCGCCATGACTCGAGGTGAGCCCTGACACGAAGATGTCACGGCCGATCTCGCGGAAGACGCGGATGAGCTCGCGGTCGATCATCCCGTCACTCCCCATCGCAGCGCTCGGACAACATACCCTGGTACTCAAGCGCACGCGCGAGCTTATAGAAGTCGCTGTCACGGTCGATGAACCGTACCCGCGTCTTCATGGTCTCCGGGTCGATCAGCATCCCGAACGGCACGTACCGAAGCGACAGTTGGTCTTCCACGCTCACCATCACGCCGCTGAGATTCTTCTCCACCAGCGCCCGGTACGCACCCACGCCGAGCTGTGTGCCGAGCAGCACGTCGAACGCGCTCGGCTCGGCGCATCGCACCTCGTAGCCGATCTGCTTGCTGCGCACCTTGATTCGCCGGCCGGTCCGGGCCTCGTACGCATTCGCCATGCCGTCAGCCAGCATCTTGCCCACCTGTGCCTCACCAAGCCGCAGATTGCCGTGCCCGTCTTCCACCTGCGGGCGCTGCTGGTCCGGCAGCCTGTCCGCGAGACCCTCGGCGATGCAGATGATGCCGTAGTGACGGCCGTCGGCTTCGCGCTTGAGCATCAGGTCCACCATGCGCTCCGCCTCGACGCGCACATCGAACTCGCCCTCGTAGTCTTCCACCGAGAGCATGCGGGTCGCTTCGCCCGCGATGCCCGATGCGTACGTGAGCCAGCCGGCCTTGCGGCCCATGAGCTCGAGCACGTACCACACCTGCGTGGAGCGGGCATCCGCGCCCAGGTTACGGATCTCGCTCGCTGCGAAATGCGCCGCCGAGAAGAACCCGAAGGTCCAGTCGATGCCGAAGTAGTCGTTGTCGATGGTCTTCGGCAGATGCACGATCTTGATCGGACGGAGCCCCGGAACGTACTCCTGCAGTTCGAGCAGGTAGTTGGCGGTCTTGAGCGTGTCGTCGCCGCCGATCGAGACGAGGGCGTCGATCTCATACGCCTCGAACGCAGCATACGACGCACGCAAGCGGGCGTTGCATGCCTCGTCGCAGAGGTCCGCCACGCGCTGCACCGGCTTTCCCGGGTTCGCGCGCGAGGTGCGAAGGATGATGTCCTTGCGGTTGCGGATCGCCGATACGTCATCGCGGGTCAGCCGGATGAAGTTCTTGCCCTCGACCAGCGGGTTGTCCGCCGAGTAGTTCTCCAGGCCCTCGTAGCCATCGTAGAAGCCGATGACCTCGATGCCGCTGTTCAGGAACGAGAGGGCCGCGGCCGAGATGACCGCGTTGGCCGCGGGAGCGGGCCCTCCACTGAACAACATGCCGACCCGCTTGATCCCGGTCCCCTCGCTCACTCGATCACATCCCCGTCATCATGTCCGATAGGCCGGCGGCACGTCGCTCAGCCGGCCTCGTTGTACACGCCGATGGACCGCAGCCGCTCATAGCGCCGCTCGACGAGCGCACGGGGGTCCTCACCCGCCAGTGCGTCGAGCGCAGCGCCGACCCGCAGCCCCACCTCCGCGATCACCATATCAGGTTCGCGGTGCGCGCCTCCGAGCGGCTCGCGCACGATCTCATCGACGATGCCGAGGCCGAGCAGGTCCTCGGCGGTCAGCGACAGTGCCGCCGCCGACTCGGGTGCCCGGGCCGCGTCCTTGTGGAGGATGATCGCGCACATCTCGGGGCTGATGACCGAGTAGTACGCGTGCTCGAGCATGATGAGCCGGTCACCGAAGCCGATCGCCAGCGCGCCGCCGCTGCCGCCCTCGCCGATCCCCACGACCACGACCGGCACCGGAAGCGCCGAGAGCGTCTCGAGGCAGCTCGCGATCGCCCACGCCTGACCGCGTTCCTCGTCCTCGAGGCCGGGCGAAGCGCCGGCGGTGTCCAGGAACGTCACGACCGGAAGCGAGAAGCGCGCGGCGAGCTTCATCGCGCGCTCGGCCTTGCGGAAGCCCTCAGGGTGCGGACTGCCGAAGTTGCGCGCCACGTTCTCCTTCGTGGAGTGGCCCTTGTTGTGCCCGATCACCACGACCCGACGCCCGTCGAGCGTTGCCAGGCCAGCGAAGATCGACTGGTCATCGGCGTATGCTCGGTCACCGCGGAGCTCGACCACCTGGTCGAACAGCCCGGCCACGTAGTCGTCGGTCTTCGGGCGGTCGGGGTGACGGCTGACCTGCACCTTCTCCCATGGGCTCAAGGCCGAGTAGAGCGTCATCCGAAGCCGCTCGACCTCACGCTCGAGATCGGCGATCTCCGCGGCGAGCTCGGGTGTGGCTGCGACGTCGAGCGACTTGAGCGAGCCGAGCTTGTCCACAAGCTCGGCGAGGGGCCGCTCGAACTCCATCACGAACCGGGCCATCACTGATCACCTGCTTCGGGTACGGCGGCGTCGGGCATCAGATAGCCCAGCACCGTGGCGACCCTCTCACGAAGCTCCACGCGCGGGACGACGTCGTCGATCATGCCGTGCTCCACGAGCGAGGTCGCCGACTGGAAGCCCTTCGGGAGCGAGCGACGGATCGTCTGCTCCACGAGGCGTGGGCCGGCGAATCCCACCATCGCACCGGGCTCGGCGAAGATCACGTCGGCGAGCACCGCGAAGCTCGCCGTCACACCACCATACGTGGGGTTCACTAGCAACGAGACGTAGGGCAGCCCCGCCTGCGCGAGCCGTCCGGCGGCGGCCGACGTCTTCGCCATCTGCATGAGGGAGAGCATCCCCTCCTGCATGCGCGCCCCGCCCGAAGCCACCACGAGCACGACTCCACGGCGCTCGTCGCGCGCGAGATCGAAGGCTCGCGCGATGCGCTCACCCACGACCGACCCCATCGAAGCGCCCACGAACCGGAAGTCCATGGCGCCCACCACCACGGGGTGCCCGCCGATCGACGCCCGCCCGGTGAGCGCGGCATCGGTCATGCATGTGTTCTCACGCGCCTTCTCGAGTGTGGCGCCGTAGGGCTTGCCCGCCGAGAACCGCAGCGGATCGGTCGAGGTGAGCGTGGCGTCGATCTCCTCGAAGCTCCCGGGATCGATGATGGCATCGATGCGGTCGCGCGCGATCAACTCGAAGTGGTGGCCACAGTGCGGGCAGACGGAGAGGCAGCGGGCGACGTCGCCCTGGTACAGGGTGCGCTTGCACTGCGGGCACGAACGCCACACACCGTCGGGCAGTCCGTCGCCGGGCTTGCCCTCGGGGCAGCCGGGCGCCGAGACCGTGTATCTTCGGCCCTCGCGCTGCTTGAACCAGTCGTTGATCGACATACCGCTCCGTGACGTTCGGCGACATCCAGGTGGTAATGATAGCGCGGCACCACCAGCAAGGGCGATGCCGCGCTCTGGTTCGATCGACCTTTGCGCTAGACGGCGAACTCCTTCTCGCCGTTGAAGACCGCCAGCGCGTCCTCGGCACTCCAGTCGCCGAGCGTGATAGCGCTGATGGCCTTGGTCAGGCGCACCGCCTCGTCAAGCGAGCGCTGGTGGATGTTGCGCCCGGTGGCGTTGCCCACCGCACCGCCCACATGGATCTGCTCCCACAGCTGCGTGAGGAACGTATGGGCATCCACAGTGGAGCCGCCGGCGCACACGAGACCGGTGCGGCCCGCGGCCGATGCGGCCTCCTTGAGCTTCTCGGCCGAAGAGGAGACGTCATCGCCCTTCGGCGGGTTGACCTTCACGAAGTCCGCGCCGAGCGACACGGCCACGCCGGCCGCGCCGGCGATCAGGTGCGCGTCCTTCTCATCGAGCACCGCACGCCCGCGCGGGTAGATCCACAGGACCACGAGCAGGCCCATGGAGTGCGCGTCGGCGATGAGCTGGCCCGCCTCCTGCATCATGTTCGCCTCGTACTCGCTGCCGAGGTAGATCGTGTAGCCCACGCCCACGGCGTTGACGCCGTTCTCACGCAGGTCGAGCACGGTCTGGATGTCGTACAGCTGCGGGGAGTACGGATCGTCCTGGTGCTTGGCCGGATCCTTGGCCGAGGTCTTCACGAGGTGGGTCTTGGAGTTCATCTTCACGAGGTAGTTGATGTCCGGGTAGTCGGCCGCATACTGGGCGATGAGCCCGCGCTGCCCCGCGAGCACACCACAGATGCCCTGGCTGCCGATCTTGAAGAGGTGCTCGGGCTCGGCGTCGGCAATGTCGATGCCCTCGCCGTAGAAGTCGTCGTTCAGGTGCTCGACCTTCTGGTCGCACGCGAACAGCATCAGCCGTCCGGTGCCCCGCGTGGCTGCCAGATAGTTGTCGATGTACGTCTCCCGCACCTCGGCGGGAACGTCGACCGGTACGCGGACCTGGTCACGGGTGATGCTCGGCATAAGACCCTCCTCGTGGTTCGATGACTACGTGCCGCGGGCGCACGCAAGCGATGCATGCTGATACGACAGCCCGCACATAGGTTATGCCACCAACGCGTTCGGCGCTATCACCAGGTCACACCTGGGGCGCGGACGCGGCGCCGTCCACCCGCCGCTCCATCCGCACGTGCGGCATCCCGGTGCGGCCGGAGGGGAACACCCCGCTCACGGTGCGCCATCCCACACGGTGATAGAAGCCCTCGGCGGTGCACCTGGCGTTCAACCACACCAGCGGCAGCCCACGCCTGCGCGCCTCGGCCATCACCTCGTCCATCAGCGCCCGGCCGACACCCAGCGCGCGAACGTCCTCCAGCACGCTCACCTGCCGCACGTGCCCGGTGCCGTCATCCTCGAGCAGCAGGCACGCGTAGCCCACCACACGACCCTCACTGATCGCCGCGAGGTGGCGCTTGTCCACGCCTTCGTCGTTCCAGCCGTCGACCCGGGGCAGGCCGAACGGCGCGAAGAGCGCCTCGTGCCTGACCGCGTCCACCTCGGCCATGCGCGGATCGTCGGCGTCCAGCCACTCAAGCGTGATCGCCGCCATGCTAACCCCGGTACGCGTTCGTGATGGGCATCCGGCGGTCGCGGCCGAACGCTTTGGCGGTGACCCGCGTGCCTGGTGCGGCCTGGCGGCGCTTGTACTCCGCCGCATCGACCATCCGCACCACCCGATCCACGATCACAGAGTCGTGCCCGGCCGCGGCAAGCTCGGCGGCCGACCGGTCCTCCTCGATGTAGCCGAGCAGGATGGCGTCGAGCACGTCGTACGGCGGGAGGTTGTCCTGGTCGGTCTGATCGGGACGGAGCTCAGCCGAAGGCGGCTTGGTGAGCGTATCGGCGGGGATGACCTCACCGATCGAGTTGCGCCACCGCGCCAGATCGTACACGTGGGTCTTGAAGACGTCCTTGATCGGTGCGTAGCCGCCGACCATGTCGCCGTAGAGCGTGGAGTATCCGACCGCGAGCTCGCTCTTGTTGCCCGTGGCGAGCACCAGCCACCCGTTGGCGTTGGAAAGCGCCATCAGGAGCGTGCCGCGCACGCGCGCCTGCAGGTTCTCCTCGGCAAGGGTCCGCTCCAGACGCCCGGCGGCGGATTCGAGCGTGTCGAGCAGGGCGTCGTGCGCCGGACCGATGGGAAGTGTGTGCGTGGGGATACCGAGCGACCCCGCCAGCGCCAGCGCGTCGTCCACGCTTCCCTGGCTGGAATACGGCCCCGGCATCAGCACCCCGTGCACGTGATCGGCACCGAGGGCGTCGGCGGCCACGGCGGCCACGAACGCGGAGTCGATCCCGCCGGAGAGGCCGAGGGCGACGTCGGTGAAGCCGTTCTTTCGGCAGTAGTCGCCCAGGCCGAGCTCGAGCGCCCGGTAGAGCTCCTCGGGCCCCCCGGGCGAGGGGGCAATGGCTCCGGCCACATCGGCGGCGGACCCGTCGCCCGGGCCCGGTGCCGCCACGTCGGTCACGATCACGTCCTCGGCGAACGATGCCGCCCGTGACACGAGCGTGCCATCGGGCGAGAACAGCGTCGAGCGGCCATCGAAGACGAGCTCGTCCTGCCCGCCCACCAGGTTGCAGTACGCGACCCACACGCCGCTGTCCATTGCGCGGGACCGCAGCATCGCTTCGCGCTCCCCGCCCTTGCCGCGGTGGAACGGCGATGCCGAGATGTTGAGCACCACCTGCGCGCCGGCCTCCGCGAGTCGCGCCACGGTCTCCGGCCGCCAGATGTCCTCGCAGATGGTGAGGGCGCATGAGATGCCGTTGATGGAGACGAGCGTGTCACGCCCGCCCGCCACGAAGTACCGCTCCTCATCGAAGACGCCGTAGTTGGGGAGCGCGCGCTTGTGGTAGACGACCGCGACCTCGCCGTGGACCACGTACGCCGCCGCGTTGTGGAGCCCCCGGTCGGACCGCTCCACGAACCCGATCACCGAAGGTCGGACGGCACGGCGCGCGAACTCCCTAAGCGCTTCGCCCACCCGCTCCACGAACCCCGCACGTGCGAGAAGGTCTTCAGGCGGATAGCCGGTGAGGGCGAGTTCGGGCAGGAGCACCACATCGGCGCCCTCCGCGCGCGCGACGGCATCCAGGCACCGCTCGAGGTTGCCCCCGATGTCGCCCACCGTCGCGTCGATCTGTGCGAGTGCGATCTGCATGCGGTGAGTCTACCACCACGCGGGGCGCCGCCCATCGGGTGATCCGCCCACCCGTCGCACTGGCGGGCGCTCGGGCCGCACACATGGCACGCCACGCGCTACACTACGAGCGAACGCCCACGAGAGGAGCCGCTATGCGCCCCCTTGCACGCATCTTCACCCTCGGACTCGTCCTCGCACTCGTCGCAGCGCTGGCAGGCTGCGGCAGCGGAGGCGGTAGCGCCGAACTCGAGGCCGACGAGACCCCCGTCCCCGACGGCATGCCGGTGATGTACGAGTTCTACACCACCACTTGACCCAGCTGCACCGCAATGGCGCCCATCGTGAATGGGCTCAAGCCGCAGTACGAGGACGACGTCGCGATCAGGATCTACAACGCCGAGACCGAGACGGGCGGTGCGCTTGCCGAGGAGTACGGCGTGCAGTTCGTACCCACGTTCGTGTTCGTCGACGCCAACGGCGAGGTGGTCAACACCATCATCGGCGAGACCACGGAGAACACGCTCAAGGCGGAACTCGACCGGCTCAAGTAGCCAGCCCCTCAGCCCCGGACGGCAGCGGCAAGCTCCCGCACGAAGGTCTCGACCTGACGCGGATCGGCTTGCCGCTTCACTATCGCCGACCC
>JAZIGI010000026.1:0-30237 GCA_036679125.1 Actinomycetota bacterium
CGGGGACTGCGCTCCACGATGGTGCTCATCATGCCGCTCGCGGCACTCATGGCGACGCTGGCCACACCGATCATCACGATGTATCAGGCAGGCCGGTTCACGGCATCCGATGTGCCGGTGGTGGCGGATGTCCTGATGTGGTGGGCGCTCGCGCTCGTGTTCTTCGCCGGATACATGTACGTCCTGAAGTCGTTCTACTCACTGCAGGACACGAAGACCCCGATGCTCACGAACATCGGGGCCACCGCGGTGCATGTGGTGCTGTATGTGGTGCTCGCGACGGGCGCTGGCGCATGGCCGGGACTCGGCATCATCGGTATCCCGATCGCCGACGGCATCTTCTATCTCGTGCACAGCGCGATCCTGCTCGTCATCCTGCGCCGCAGACTCGGAGCCTTCGATGGACGGACGCTGCTCACCACGTTCCTGCTCGTCGGTGCCGCCTCTACAGCGGGGGCCACGGTCGCCTGGGTCACCGCCCGACTCGTGGAGCCGGTGCTCGCACTCCCGGGCGGCTTCCTCATCCAACTGGCGATCGCCGGGACCCTCGGCCTGGTCGCCGCATACGGCGCCATGATCGCGCTCCGGGTTCCGGGGCTCGCCGATGTCACCGCGCCGATCATGCGGCGCCTGAAGCGAAGGGGAGGTCGCTCATGAGCGTGATCGCACTCATCCCCGCACACAACGAGTCCGAGCGGATAGCGGCGACGGTCGCGGCGGCACGCGCAGTCCCCGGAATCGACCGCGTGCTGGTCATCGACGACGCCTCGACCGACGGCTCCGCCGACATCGCGCGCGGCGCCGGCGCGGAGGTGTTGGCGCTGAAGACGAACCTAGGCAAGGGCGGTGCGCTGCAGGCGGGGCTTGATTCCGTGGCCGAGGATGCGGACATCGTCCTGCTGCTCGACGGCGACCTCGGTGAGACGGCGGGACAAGCGGGACTGCTGCTCGGACCCGTGGCTGACGGATCGGCCGACATGACGATCGCCACGCTCCCCCGTCCCGCGGGCTCGGGCGGCATCGGACTGGTGAAGGGCCTTGCACGCGCCGGCATCAGGGCGCTCTCGGGCTACGAGCCGGTCGCCCCCCTTTCGGGACAGCGCGCCCTCAATCGGGCCGCGTGGTCCGCCGCCACACCGTTCGCCCGTGGCTACGGCGTGGAGGTCGCGCTCACCGTGAAGGCGGCACGCGACGGCATGCGTATCGCCGAGGTTCCTACCGACATGGCACATGCGGCAACAGGCAAGGACATCGCGGGGTTCACGCACCGCGGCCGGCAGTTCGTGCAAGTGGCCGGCGCCCTCTGGCGGCTCTGGCGGGGCGCCGACCTCTGAGTGCGGCGGGTCCCGTTCGCCCTACGGCGTCATCGGCGGATAGAATCCGTCCACGTCCTCACCCGTGCCGTAATAGCCGTCGGCAAGACCGGCGAGTATCGCGATGAACGAGTATCTGCCCTGTGGCATTGCCAGGTGATCGACCGCGGGCAGCCCGTCACCGCTGCACGTGGCGGCGACACCATCCTGCTTGAGGCTCAGCTCGACTCCGACCGCCCGCGCCTCGTTGTCCACAAAGCGCCGCGCGAGCGCACGAGCGACCGGATCACAGGTCCCGTCCTCGCCTCCAACGACAACCACCGCATCGATCGTCACGGTGCCAGGAGCACTCTCCACAGCCATCAACCCGTTCGTCACGAGCAACTCGGTCAGCGGTCGTGCATCCCCCTCGCGCCACTCGGCGGCGAGGACATCCGCCACCTGGTCGACGAGGTCCTCGCCCGGCGAGGCGATCTCCTGGCCCTGTAGCTGCAGGAGTCCGGCGAGCCCCTCCGGCTCCGACTGCTCGAGGCCGAGGGCCGGCGTACCGAGTGTCACCGTGATCGCGGTGCCTCCGGCCTGCTCCACCGCCACGCGGGCAGCCTCGATGGTATCCGCACCATCTGGAGGCGAGATGATCGCGATGTTCATACCGCTGAGCTTCTCGGCCGTGAGAGGTCCGACGACATCGGTCGCGAAGGCCCGGTCACGCTCGAGACCCGCCTCCAGCTCCTCGTTCTTGGCGGAGATCTCATCGAACCGCGTCTGGAGGCCCTGCACCAGCGCCACGCCTTGATCATCAAGCATCCCGCGCTCGGCGACGACGGTCCCAAGAAGGAGCCCGACCGCGAGCGCGAAGAACACCGCTACGAGAGATGCGATGTGATAGCGCAGGTTGTACATGGTGAGAGACCCCCTAGAGTCCGATGAACGTGCGGAGTTGCAGCAGTATCAGGTTGATGAACGATCGTGCCGGAAGCGAGATGACGATCACCACGGACAGGAGCGTGAGCCCGGCGGCCACGAGGACGATCATCTGCATCGGACTCACCGAAGCCCGGTACAGGCGGCTCACGCCCTTCGCGTCGACGAGCCGCGGGCCGACACGCAGTCGCACGAGGAACGTCGACGCCATGCCCTTCCGCCCCTTGTCGAGCTGCTCGAGCAGGTTCCAGTGCGTACCGACGGCCACGATCAGCTCCGCACCCAGCTCGCTCGCAAGCATGAGTGCGAGATCCTCGCTCATGCCCGGGCTGCGCCACTCGGTGCCGATCAGCCCGAGCTCGGCCACGCGCTCGCGTCCCGGACAACGCCCGTCCGGGTAGGCGTGGATGATCAGATCACGCGCCTTGCGCAGGGCGTTGTCACTCACCGAGTCCATGTCGCCGATGATGATGTCGGGTCGGAAGCCGGCATCCATAAGCGCGTCGGCGCCGCCGTCGACACCGATGAGGACCGGCTTGGTCTCGCGGATGTACGGCAAGAGCGTGCGCAGGTCTTCCTTGTAGTCGTAACCGCGCACCACGACGAGCGCATGGCGCCCTTCGAGCGAGGTGCTCAGGTGCGGGACCGCGACCGGTCCTGTCAGCAGCTCGCGCTCCTTGTCGATGAACTCGATCGTGTTGCGGGCGAAGGCGTCGAGCTGCTCGTCCAGCCGACCGGTGGCCTCCTCCATGGTCTTCTCCACGGAGTCGATCGTGAGCCGCGTGCCGCGTGCGATGACCTCGCCGTTTGCGAACACCTCACCCCGCGACACCTCGATGCGGTCCCCCTCTTTGACCTTGTCGAAAATGGCCGCGCCAACGGCGTCGAGAATCTCGACGCCTCCACGAAGCAGCAGGAGCGGGCCGAGATTCGGATACGTGCCGGAGATGGACGGAGCGGCATTGATGACCAGGTCCACGCCTGTCTCGAGCAGCGATTCCGCGCTCAGACGGTCCATGTCCTTGTGATCGATGATCGCTATGTCGCCGTGCTCGAGGCGCTTCACGAGATCCTTCGTTCGGCGGTCGAGCCTGGCGGTGCCGTAGATGTGCATGTGCTACTACCCTCTCACCCGCTACCGGGGATGCCGGGCCAGCAGTTCGCGCGCGTGCGCGATGCCTGCGTCTGAGGCCCCACCCGATAGCATACGCGCCACCTCGGCCACACGGTCCTCACCCGTTACCGGACTGACGTTCGTGACGGACCTGCCGTCCCGCTCGGCCTTGGTGACGACGATGTGCTGGTCGGCCGCTGCCGCCACTTGCGCCAGGTGCGTGATCGCAAGCACCTGGTGCCGGTCGCCCAGCCCCGCAAGACGCGTACCCACGGTCAGCGCCGTGGCTCCACCGATCCCGGCGTCCACCTCGTCGAACACCAGGACCGGTACCGCGTCAGCGTCGCCGAGGACGCCCTTGAGCGCCAGCATCACACGCGACACCTCGCCACCTGACGCGATCCTGGCGAGTGGTCGTGGCTCCTCACCGGCACCGGACGCGAACAGGAACTCCACCCGCTCGGGTCCATCGACGGTCCACGAGTCGAACGGAAGCACAGTGCGGGCCACCGCGAAGGACGCTCCGGACAGCGCCAGGTCGACAGCCGCCTCACGCAACCCATCGACGAACGGACCGATCGCGCCGCCGCGCACTTCGAGCAGCGCCTCTGCCGCGGCGCGCAGAGCCTCGGCGGCCCGCTCCTGTGTGTCACGTGCGCCCGCGAGCCCGGCCTCGCCCGCATCGAGGACAGCCAGCTCCTCGGCAGCCGCGTCGCGCGTCTCCAACACCGCATCGACGGTGCCCCCGTACTTCCGCGCAAGACCCTCGATGAGGTGCAAGCGTGACTCTGTGGCGTCGAGCGCCGCAGGGTCGTGATCGATCGTCTCGGCATACGCGAGGATGGCCGAGCCGAGCTCCTGCAGCTCGATGTCCAGACGCGTCGCGGTCTCGGAGAACACGTCGAACGCATCGTCGAGTCCTCGCGCGGCGCCGAGCGCCTGTAGAGCGCGCGACAGACCGTCGGACGCCCCTCCATCGTCCTTGATCGCCCCCCACGCGGCGTTCGCTGCTTCGGCCAACCGTTCGCCGTGACGAAGTCTCGGCAGCACCGCGGCGAGATCAGCGTCCTCCCCCACGCGGGGGTCGACCGCCTCGATATCGCCGATGACGAACCGGAGACGATCGAGCCGCTGCTCCTTGTCGGCAAGTGCGGCCTCGAGCTCGACAAGCCGGTCGCGGGCGACGCGATAGCCGCCCAGGGCCTCTCGATACGCCTGCAGCGCTTCATGCGCCGGAGCGCCGATGAACCTATCGAGGTACCCCGCATGACGCGAGGGCGAGAGCAGCGCCTGATGCTCGTGCTGGCCGTGGAGGTCGACGGTGGGGCCGAGGAGGTCCGCGAGCATGGTGACCGTCGCCATCTCGCCATCGATGGTGCAGCGGGAACGCCCTTCGGCGCTCAGACGGCGCCGTACGAGCACATCCCTGCCGTCCAGCACGAACCGCCCTTCCACCAGGGCCTCTTCGGCGCCCTGACGCACCATCGTCGAGTCGGCGCGTTCACCAAGGAGGAGCTTCAGGGCCGAGACGAGCACGGTCTTGCCGGCGCCGGTCTCTCCGGAGAGCACCGTGAAGCCCGGCTCCAACTCGAGCCAGACCTCGTCGATCAGCGCCAGGTCGCGCACGTGCAGTTCGGCCAGCATGTCATGCTCCGAGGAACGTGGTGGCCAGCGTGGAGTAGAAGTCGCGTCCATCAAGCTGCATAAGACGGACATCATGGTCGCTCACGGTGATCGTCACGCTGTCGAGCGCGGTGCGACAGGGCACGTGATCGCCGTCGACCGTGACACAAGCGTCCGCGCGCACCATGCTCGGGCACCGCAGCGTCAGGACGTCACCGGGCGCCAGGACCAGCGGGCGGGTCCCGATCGCATGCGGGGCAAGCGGGACCACCACGATCCCGCGCACGCCGGGCGCCACCACCGGACCGCCCGCCGAGAGCGCATAGGCGGTGGATCCGGTTGGCGTCGCAACGACGACACCGTCGCACAGGAAGCGATTCACGACCGTGTCGTTCACGACGACCTCGAGTTCGATCGCTCGCGATACCGCACCTCTGCCCACGAAGATCTCGTTCAGCGCGCGATACCCGCCCGCGACGCGCCCGCCGGCCACGACGGACGCTTCGATGGTCTGGCGACACTCGATGCGCGCCTCGCCGGCCAGCGCTGAGGAGACCGCCTCGAGCAGATCGTCACCGCTGGCCCCTGACATGAAACCGAGCCTGCCGAGGTTGATCCCGAGGATTGGCGCATCGATGTCCGAGAGGATGTGCACCGCCTTGAGGATGGTACCGTCGCCGCCGAGCGCGACGACGAGCTCAGGCTCGCCGATATCGGCTCGGGCGACACCGATGTCGCCCAGGCCACACCGAGCGGCATCCTCGGCGATCATCACCGGCGCGTACCCGGCGCTGCAGAGATACGCTGTGATCTCACCGGCGGCGGCCACTGCGCGAGGATTCATGGGATTGGGAACGAGCAGGACCCGCACGTCAACCTCCCAGTGCGGCATGCGCCGCGTCGACAACCGCCACAACATCCACGGCGACCGGGTCGCCACCGCATGACAGCCACGCCCAGAACTCGATGTTACCCTCCGGACCGGTTATCGGCGAGAAGGTGAGCGCTTTCATCGCCCAGCCTTCCTCCATCGCCGAGCGCACGACGGTTTCGAGGACATCGCGGTGCACGAGTGGATCGCGCACAACACCCTTCTTACCGATTCGGCCTTTACCAGCTTCAAACTGGGGCTTAACGAGAGCCAAGCAGTCCGCCCCGGCACGCATGAGCGGACGCACGGCGGGAAGCACCTTGGCGAGGCCGATGAACGAAACGTCGATCACAGCCAGGTCGTACGGTCCCCCGAGGGTCGCGGGGTCGGCGTTCCGGATGTTCGTGCGTTCGAAGACGTGCACACGCGGATCGGTGCGCAGCCCCCAGGCGAGCTGCCCGTAGCCGACATCGACGGCGGTGACCGCACGAGCGCCACGCTGCAGCAGGCAGTCGGTGAAGCCCCCGGTGGAGGCGCCGATATCGATGGCGTCGACGCCTGCAGGATCCACGCCGAAGGCATCGAGCGCGCCTGCAAGCTTGTGACCCCCCCGTGAGACATAACGCTGTCGCTCGGCGACGGCGATCACACTCTCACCGCGCACCGCGGCGCCGGCCTTGGTGACCACCGCGCCATCGACGGTCACATCGCCGGCCAGGATCGAGCCGCGGGCCTGCTCACGCGACGGGGCCAGGCCCCTCTCAACGAGCTCGACGTCGAGCCTGCGCGCTGTCATGAGCGGGCGCACCCTTCGCGTCGGCAAGATCGGCGAGCCGTGACGCGACTCGCTCACACACCTGTTCGGACGTGAGTCCGATCTCCTCGAGCAGCACCTCGGTCTTGCCGTGGGTCACGAAGCAGTCCGGGACGGCGATACGGAGCACAGGGGTGGTGGCACCGGCATCGGCCAGCGTCTCGAGCACGGCAGCGCCAAAGCCGCCCTCTCCGGTGTTCTCCTCCAGGGTGACGATGAGCGGTGCATCCGCCGCCTCAAGGACCGCGACGCGATCGACCGGCTTCACCCATCGCATGTTGACGACCCCGGCCTCGATGCCCCGGTGCGCAAGCAGTGCTGAAGCGTCCTCGGCGACACCCACCATCCGGCCGACCGCGAGCAGATGCACGTCACCGCCGGTGCGTCGGCGTTCGGACACACCCAGCATGAGCACCTGCGGCTCGGCGGGCATCGCAACTCCCCTCCCCGAGCCACGCGGATAGCGGATGGCGACAGGACCGTCGGCCGCGATGGCCGTGTGCAGCATGTGCACCAGCTCCGCCTCGTCAGCCGGAGCCATGATCTGGAGCCCGGGAACGGCTCGCAGGTATGTGAGATCGAAGACGCCATGATGCGTGGGGCCATCCTCGCCCACGAGACCTGCACGGTCGAGACAGAAGACCACGTGCAGCCCCTGCAGCACCGCATCCATGATCACCTGGTCGTAAGCGCGCTGGAGGAACGTGGAGTAGATCGCCACCACCGGCACCCGGCCGCCATGCGCGAGTCCGGCCGCCAGACCTACGGCGTGCTGCTCGGCGATGCCGACATCGAAGAAGCGGTCGGGGAACCGCTCGGCGAACCGTGTGAGACCGGTGCCCGCGGGCATCGCCGCGGTGATCGCGACCACCCGCTCATCGCGTTCGGCCTCGGTCACGATCGCTTCGCTGAAGACCTCGGTGTAGCTGAGCGGCTTCGGGCCGCCGCCGTTGGCCTTGCCGGTCTCCACCGAGAACGGCCCGAGCCCATGGAACTCGTCGGGACGGTCCTCGGCGTGCGTGTAGCCCATGCCCTTGCGCGTGACCGCATGCACGATCACCGGACCGTCCGCGCTCTTCGCCCACGTGATGGCGTTCTGCACCTGTGCCACATCGTGACCGTCGATCGGACCGATGTACTGGATGCCGAGCTCCTCGAAGAGCATCCCCGGCACGATGAGCTGCTTGACCGACTCCTTAGCGGCTTCGCCGGCCGCGACCATCGCCGCGCCCACCTTCGTGCGCGCCAGTGCCGACTCGACATCATCACGCAGCCGGCGGTACCGGCGGTCGAGACGCACACGGGCGAGGTAGCTCGAAAGCGCGCCCACGTTCGGGGCGATGGACATCTCGTTGTCGTTCAGGAGCACGATCAGCGGTATGCCGAGGTGACCCGCGTGATCCAGCGCCTCGAACGCCATGCCGCCGGTGAGCGAGCCGTCGCCGATGACGGCGACGATTGTCTCGTCGGTACCGCGCAAATCACGGGCGGCCGCAAGGCCGAGAGCCACCGAGATCGAATTGCTCGCATGTCCCGCGTCGTGGACGTCACACGGACTCTCGGTGCGCTTGGGAAAGCCGCACACGCCGCCGTACGTGCGGAGCGTGGAGAACGCGTCGTGCCGCCCGGTCACGAGCTTGTGCACGTAGGCCTGGTGGCCAACGTCCCAGACGATCATATCGCGAGGGCAGTCGAGCGCCCGGTGCAGGCCGAGGGTGAGCTCGACCACACCGAGGTTAGGCGCAAGATGGCCGCCGGTCTCGGCCACCGTTTCGATGAGGGTGGCTCGGATCTCAGCGGCAAGCTGCGCGAGCTCGTCGTGGCCAAGGCTCTTGAGAGCCGAGGGCTCTTGGATCGAATCGAGGATCGGTGTATCTGACACTGGTCAGGCACGCTCCCGGTGCTGGGGTCGCTTCGTGACGCCGTGGACGCTCATCGTATCACCCGGTACGCGGTGTGGTATCGCGCACGACACCCGCCTGTGACCGCCCGGTCACTCGGCCGATGCCACGTCCGATGGCTGGTCTTCGTCGTCATACTCTTCGTCGACCTCGCCGGCCGCACCCTCTGAGGCGTCCAGTGCGGGTCCTTCAGGCGGAACACCCTCCGCATCCGGCGCGGCGTCGTATGATCCAGGTGCGTCCACGCCACCGGCCTCATCAGCTCCCGCAGGCCCGCCGGCATCCGCCGTGACCGCCGGACCCTGCGGCGCGCTCATGTCGGTGTGGTCGACGAGCTCCGTGCAGATGTTTGCGAGTCTCACACCCTCTTCGAGCAGATCGAGGCTCTTCTCGAGCGAGGTGTCCTTCTTCCGGACCTCGGCAGCGATCTCCTCGAGCCTGATCCGGGCGGTCTCGAACGTGTACTTCTCATCCGCCATCGCCGGTCAGACCCCTTCCCTGTCGTTCGCGTCACTTCCGGGTTCGGCCGGTTCATCGCCCACCACGAGGTTGTCCACGGCCGCACCGCGGAGCTCGGCGATACGGCCGAGCACCCCATTCACGAACTTGGGCGAGTCGTCGCCGCCATATGCCTTGGCGAGCTCGACGGCCTCGTTGATGGCCACCGACGCCGGCATACCATCTTCATAGACGATCTCGTAGACCGCGAGACGCAGGATGTTGCGATCGACGAACGGCATGCGCATCAGCGACCAATGCTGCGAGGTCGCCTCGATCTCGGCGTCGATCGCGTCCTGGTTCGACTCGGTACCGAGGGCGAGCTCACGCGAGTACTGGGACGGCTCACCATCCTCGTCATTGTATGCGCGGGTATCGATGATCGTCCGGACGTCCTGACCGGTGATCTCGCGTTGATACAGCATCTGCAGCGCCTGTCGGCGTGCGCGGGTTCTCTCAAGCATCGTCTAACCGTGCCGCCTCATGGGCGCCATCACTGCTCGGGGAAGACGACGCCGTCGACGAACACGTCGACAGAGGCCACCGTCTGACCGGTATGCGTGAGCAGGGCGTCGGTGACCGCACGCTGCACGTCGGTGGCCACTTCGCGCAACGGACGCCCGTATGTGGCGCTGATGTGGAGCGAAGCGGCGAGCGCTCCGTCTTCTCCGACCTCCACGATGACACCGCGGGCCGGGCCCTTCGGCACCAGTCCGGCCAGGCCGGCGCTCGATGCCACGATAGCCGCCACGCCGTCCACCGACTGGGCGGACACTTGCGCGATGGTCTCAAGGACGCCCGGGGCGACCCCGATGCCATCCAATGTGATCTCCTCAGTCATCCTTGCCCTCCTTCGCCGAAGGTGTGCCGGTGGCGAACCGGATCAGTGCATCCTGTGGAACGTGCTGTTCGACGTAGTCAGTATAGACCTCACCGCGCACGAAATGCGGTTCCTCTACCACGAACTGATGGAACGGGATGGTGGTGGGGATGCCCACGACGATGAACTCGTCGAGCGCGCGCCGCGCGCGGGCCACCGCCTCCTCGCGTGTCTCGCCCCACACGATGAGCTTAGCGAGCAGCGAATCGTAGTGCTGGGGCACGGTATAGCCGCCATAGACGTGGCTGTCGAAGCGCACACCGAACCCGCCCGGCGGGTTGAAGACCTCGACGCGCCCCGGATGCGGGCGGAAGTTATGGAGCGGGTCCTCCGCGTTGATGCGGAACTCGATCGCGTGGCCGCGAAGCACGACGTCGTCCTGCGTCGCGTGCTTCATGCGCTCGCCAGATGCGATGCGGATCTGCTCCTTGATGATGTCGACACCGGTGATCTGCTCGGTGACCGGGTGCTCCACCTGAACGCGCGTGTTCATCTCCATGAAGTAGAAGCTGCCGTCGGTGTCGAGCAGGAACTCGACGGTCCCGGCGTTCACGTAGTCGACGGCACGCACCGCCTTCAGTGCGGCTTCACCCATGGCGGCGCGCAGCTCGGGTGTGAGCGCGGGGCTCGGCGCCTCCTCGATGAGCTTCTGGTGACGCCGCTGCACCGAGCAGTCGCGCTCGTACAGATAGACCGCGTTGCCGTGCGTGTCGGCAAGCACCTGGATCTCGATATGGCGCGGACGGCTCAGGTACCGCTCGAGGTAGACGGCGTCATTACCGAAGGCGGCCGCGGCCTCGGTCTTCGCCGCGGTGAAGTTGTGCACGAGCTCCGTCTCATCGTTGGCCACGCGCATGCCCTTGCCGCCGCCGCCCGCCGACGCCTTGATGAGCACCGGGAAGCCGACCTCCCGCGCGAAGGTAAGCGCCTCATCGGCGGTCTCCACCACGCCGTCGCTTCCCGGCACACAGGGGACACCGGCGGCCATCATCGTGCTCCGGGCCACCGCCTTGTCGCCCATGCGCTCGATCGCGTCTGCCGAGGGGCCCACGAAGACGAGTCCGGAGTCAACACACGCGCGTGCGAAGGCCGCATTCTCGGCAAGGAAGCCGTATCCCGGATGGATCGCGTCAGCGCCCGAGGTGAGGGCGGCCGCGATGATGTTCGGCATGCTGAGGTAGCTCGCCGCCGAGGAGGCAGGCCCGATGCAGATGGCCTGATCGGCCATGCGGGCATGCAACGAGTCGCGGTCCGCCTCGGAGTACACGGCGATCGACCGGATACCCATCTCCTTGCAGGCCCGAACGACCCGGAGCGCGACCTCGCCGCGGTTCGCGACGAGCAGAGTCTGGATCGCGGCCACTATGCAACCGGCTCGTAGTAGAACAACACAGTGCCGTACTCTACGGCCGACGCGTTGGTGACCGCCACCTCGCGGATGACACCGGCCTCTTCGGCGGTGATCTCGTTCATCAGCTTCATGGCCTCGAGGATGCACAGCACCTGGCCCTCGGCCACCGTGTCCCCCACGCTCACGTACGGGGCGGCGCCAGGGGAGCCCGCCGCGTAGAACGTACCGACCATCGGTGCAACGACCGCACGCCACGATGACGGACGACCAGCCGGGGCGCCCTCATCGAGCACCTGCGGGGACTCCGGTGCCGGCGGTGCGGCAGCGGGTGCGGGCTGCGCCTCGGGCGCGTGGGTCTGCGTCGTCACATGCCCCTTGCGCACCTGGATGCGCTGGTCGCCCTCCTCAACGATGATCTCAGTGACATCGGAGCTCTCGATGAGCTTCACGAGCTCGGCGATTTGGTTCACATTCACGGCGTCGTCCTCCCTGGCGCTGTCGATCTCACGTCCGGTCATGAACACGGCGCCCTCGGCACCCTGACGGTGCTTCTCGAGGTACGCGCGCGCCTCGTTCGGGAAGAGCGCATACATGAGCACGTCTTCCTCGTTCTTCGCAAGATCGCCGATCTCGGCGGCGACCTCATCGTAGGTTGTCGTCACGAGCGAACCCGGCCGCACATCAGCGGGAAGCGGCTCGGTATCGCCGAGCACCTTGGCGACGATGTCTGCGTCCATCGGACCCGGCGCCTGGCCGTACAATCCGCGTACGTAGTCCTTCATCTCCTGTGGCACGACCGACCAACGCTTGGCCGTGAGCACGTTGATGACGGCCTGTGTGCCGACGATCTGCGACATCGGCGTCACCAGTGGCGGGTAGCCGACTTCGGCACGCACACGCGGTACCTCGGCGAGCACATCGGGCAGGCGGGACTTCGCGTTCTGCAACTCGAGTTGGCTGATGAAGTTGCTCATCATGCCGCCCGGGACCTGATGGCTGAAGACTTCCATGTGCAGGAGTGATGTGACGCCTCGCTTGAGACCCTTCTCCTGCCGCACGTTCTCCCAGTACTCGGCGATCTCGAAGAGCAGGTCGAGATCGAGGCCGCTGTCGTACTGGCTCTCCTTCAGCGCCGCGACGATCATCTCCACGGCGGGCTGGCTGTTGCCGAAGGCAAGAGCCACAACAGCGGTGTCGATGATGTCGGCACCCGCCTCAGCGGCCTTGAGGTAGTTCATGGGCGCCATGCCACCGATGTAGTGGCAGTGCACGTGGATCGGCAGGCCGACCGCTTCTTTGAGCGCACGGACCATCTTCTCGGTCCGGTACGGCGTGAGCATGCCGGCCATGTCCTTGATGCAGATGGTGTCCGCGCCGAGCTCCTTGAGCTCGAGCGCGTACTGGATGTAGCTGTCGAGCGTGTGGACCGGGCTGACCGTGTAGCTGATGGCCCCTTCGAAGTGCGCACCCGCCTCCTTGATGGCCATGGCCGAGGGTGCGACGTTACGGATGTCATTGAGCGCGTCGAACACACGGAAGACGTCGATGCCGTTGCGGTGCGACGCCTTGATGAACCGGTCGACGATCTCGTCGCTGTAGTGCCGGTACCCGACAAGATTCTGTCCGCGGAGCAGCATCTGCAGCGGGGTGTTGGGACAGTGCTGCTTGATTATGCGCAGACGGTCCCACGGGTTCTCGTCGAGGAATCGGAGCGCGGCGTCGAACGTGGCGCCGCCCCACACCTCGAGAGACCAGTAGCCGACCTTGTCCATCTTGGGCAGGATCGGCAACATGTCGCCAAGCTCCATGCGTGTGGCCCAGAGCGACTGATGGGCGTCGCGCAGCGTCGTGTCGGTGATCTTGACCGGGCGCATCGCACCGTCCTCTCAGTGGGTAGGCTTCAGCTACCGCGAACCACCATCTCGGCAGCAGCGGTCGGAATAGTATAGCGGAGGCTACACGCGGGTGATATAGGAACCGTCGCGCGTGTCGATCTTCAGGGTGTCGCCCGACTCGACGAACATCGGCACCTGGACCACAGCACCGGTCTCGAGCGTGGCGGGCTTGGTGCCGCCCTGCACGGTGTCGCCCTTGAAGCCCGGATCGGTATCCGTGACCTGGAGCTCGACGAACATCGGCGGCTCGACGCCGATCATCTCGCCACCGGCGTACACGACCTGGACCTCGTCGTTCTCCTTGAGCCACTTCGCCGCGTCGCCGACGAAATCTGCACTGATCTCGAACTGCTCGTAGCTCTCAGTATCCATGAAGTGGAACGAACCGCCATCGGTATAGAGGTACTGGAGGCGCTTCTGCTCGACGCGTACGTCGTCGACCTTCTCGCCGGCGCGGAAGGTGATGTCGTTCACCCGGCCGGTCTTGAGCTCCTTGAGCTTCGTGCGGACGAACGCGCCGCCCTTGCCCGGCTTCACGTGCTGGAAGTCGACGATGATCCACATCTTGTCGTTGTACATGATGCACATGCCGGTCTTGAACTGGTTGGTGGAGACAGCCATGAGGTGAGCCTTCCTAGATCTGGATGAGTTCCTTCGGGGAGTTGGTGAGGCAACGGCATCCGCCGTCCTCGACCACTACCAGGTCTTCGATTCTAACACCGGCGAAGCCTTCGACATACACGCCGGGCTCCACGGTCACGCACGCCTGGTTCCGAAGCGAGTGCGTACTGGTCCGGCTGAGCGTGGGCAACTCGTGGATATCGAGGCCCACGCCGTGGCCGATGCCGTGTGTGAAGACATCACCGAGCCCGCGCGCCTCGAGGATGTCGCGCCCGGCGCGGTCCACATCCACACACGGCGCTCCCGCACGTACCGCCGCAAGTCCGGCCTCGTTGGCGGCCAGCACGGCGTCGTACAGCCGACGCTGCTCATCAGAGGCGGCTCCCACGCAGATGGTTCGCGTCATATCCGAGCAGTACCCGCCCACACGAGCGCCGAAGTCCAGCACTATCAGGTCGCCGGTCTCGACACGGCGTGGACCGGGCATCGCATGCGGGTGAGCACCGTTGGGTCCCGAGGCGACGATCGGCGCGAACGGCATCCCGTCGGAACCGTTTCGACGCATGGTGAACTCGAGCTCGAGCGCGATCTCGGCCTCGGTGATCCCCGGCTTGATGTACCCGAGCATGTGCTGGAAGGCCTTATCGGCGATCGTGGCCGCCTGCGCGATGCGTTCGATCTCCTCAGACTCCTTGACCTGCCTGAGCTCCTCGACAAGATGATCGGTGACGCGCACGGCCCCCCTGAACTGCTCGGAGATGAAGCGGAACCGTCCGTACGGAACCGACGACTCCACGGCAAGCGACTCGATGCCAAGCTCGAGCAGGTCTTCGCAGACCTCGATATACAGGTTCTCGCGCTGAATGCCGATCTCCCACGGCCCACCGGCCGCGGCTGCGGCGGCGGCATCCGCATACCGCATGTCCGTGTAGAACCGCGTCACGTCGTCGGTGACGAGGCACGCCCCGTTGATCCCGTCGTCGATCACGCCATCGAATGCGGTGAGGTAGCGCAGGTTGGCGACGGTGCTGATCACCGCGGCCGGAACGCCCTCGTCGCGCATGCGTCGGCGCAGTGCGCCGATCCGACCCTCTACGTTCATTCGTCCTCCTTGTGCAGGTGATGTACCAGCATCTCGAGTCCATCGGTGTACGACGCCGCGCCACGTCCGGAGATCTGGCCGATGCAGACCGGTTCGATCACGCTCACAGCACGGAACGGTTCGCGCGCATGGATGTCGCTCAGGTGCACTTCCACGACGGGTAGGCCGGTGGCGGCGACTGCGTCTCGAAGCGCGTACGAGTAGTGGGTGTACGCGCCCGGATTGAACACGGCCCCGTCGCACGCGCCCATCGCCTCGTGCAGACGGTCGATCAGCGCGCCTTCATGGTTCGACTGGAAGAAGGAGACCTCGATGTCGAGCTCGGCCGCGCGGGCCACGATCAGCGACTCAATGTCGTCGAGCGTCTGACCGCCGTACACGGCGGGCTCGCGAGTGCCGAGCAGGTTGAGGTTCGGACCATTCAGAACGAGTATCCGCAGCACCTTACACCTCCGCCTCGATCGCCGAGCACCACTGCCGGAGTGCCTCTCTCGCCACTTCGTCGGCGACCGGGACCGCGCTCCACACGCCTGGGCGCTCGACAAGCACGAAGCGCACCACCCCGCTCCGCGCCTTCTTGTCGGACTTCATCGCCTGGAGAAGGGCATCCGGCTTGAGGGCTTCGAGCACAGGGTGTACCCGGGCGAGGAAGTCGTTTCGCGACGCCCCGACGCCATCAAGCAGCGCATCGACGCGCCTGCTGAACCGGGGAGACGCGTCGACCAGCCGCTCCGCGAGCAGCGCTGCGAACCGCATCCCCTCGGCAACAGCGAGTCCGTGCGGCAGCACACCGTACCCCGCGACCGACTCGAGCGCATGCCCGAGGGTATGGCCGAGGTTCAGGCACTCGCGCTCGTCGCTCTCCCGGAGATCGGCGCTCACGACCCTCGCCTTGAACGCGGCGGCATCGGTGACGGCGGCACGGACCGTCTGTGCGTCGCGCGAGAGGAGCCCCGGTACACGCGTCTCGAAGAGCTCGAGCGCATCGACGCTCTCAAGCACCGCCGCCTTGGCCGCCTCCACCAGACCGTTGGTCCACTCGGAGGTGGGCAGCGTGACGAGCACGCCGGTGTCCGCGACCACGAGGTGTGGCGGCCAGAAGGTCCCGGCGAGGTTCTTGCCGGCTTCGAGGTCGACGCCGGTCTTGCCACCAATGGCGCTGTCGACCTGTGCGAGCAGCGTGGTCGGGACCTGCACCACCGGGATGCCGCGCATGTACACCGAGGCGCAGAACCCGGCAAGGTCGCCCACGACGCCTCCGCCGAGCGCGACCACACACGAGCCACGATCGACACCGGCGCCAGCCAGCTCCTCGAGCAGGCGCCCCGCCGTGGCCCACGACTTCGATGGCTCACCGGGCGCGACCACGTGGGTGGTCACCGTGTGGCCTGCCTGCTCCAGCGACGCCCGTGCGCGGTCGCCGAACAGACCGGAGACGGTCTCGTCCGAGACGAGTGCGATGACGCCACCGCCGGCGGTCGGAGGGAGCATCTCACCGAGCGAGTCGAGGACGTCATGCCCGACGACTACCTCGTACGACGAACCCGCGTCGCCCGCCACCCGTATCGCCTCAGGTTGGGAAGTCGGGCCGACGGCCGCGACCACATCCGCGGCCACCGCGGAGGCCTCACGGCCGACCGTGTCAACGACGTGGTCGGCGGTGCTCGTGTAGAGACTCAGCCGAGCGTCGAGAATGGCACGCGCGGCCGGGAGACCGGCGCCCGCGAGCAAGGGACGATCGGCGGCATCACCGAGGCGAGCGATCGCCTCCTCGGGAGTCACTGCCAGGTAGATGACGGTGCCAAGCTGCCTGAGCACGACACGGTTGTCCTCGCGAAGGATGACGCCGCCACCGGTGGCGATCACGGCGTCCGCGCTCGCCCCGAGTGCGGCGAGTGCATCGTGTTCGGCGAGCCGGAAGCCCTCTTCACCGCTCTGACGGAAGATCTCGGCGACGGAGGCGGCCTCGCGCTCCTCGATGAGCGCATCGAGATCGACGAACGGGCGCCCGAGCCGCTCAGCCACCATACGGCCGACGGTGCTCTTGCCCGCGCCCATGAAGCCGGTGAGGAAGATGTGACTCACCAGGCGATCCTCTCCCGGTAGGTGGCAAGAGCCCACTGCATGTCAGCGACGTTCGCGCGACCCAGCAGGTCCTGGTACGCGTCGGCGAGGATCAGCGCGACCTCGGCCTCCGCCACGACGGCGGCCGCCGGCACCGCACACACATCGGAGCGCTCACGTGCCGCATCGGCGACCTCCCCGGTGGAGATGTCCACGGTCTTGAGCGGGCGCATGAGCGTGGGGATGGGCTTCATCACCGCGCGCAGCACGAGCGGCTCGCCGGTGGTCATGCCGCCATCGACGCCACCCGACCGATTGGTCGCTCGCCGCAGTCGACCGCTCTCGTCGAGCATGATCTCATCGTGTACCGCCGAGCCCGTGCGCGCGCCCGCCGCGAAGCCGTCACCGAACTCCACGCCCTTCACGGCGGGGATCGATATCACCGCGCCGGCGACACGGGCGTCCAGGCGACTGCCTGCCTCGGCGTACCCGCCGACACCAGGGACGAGTCCTTCGGCGCATACCACGATGATGCCGCCAAGGCTCTCCCCCTCCTCACGAGCGTGGTCTATCTCGCTTCGCATCGCTGCAGCGACCGATTCGACAGGGCACGATACGTCGCTCGCCGCTACGGCGTCACGATCGGCCTGCGACGGGTCGAGCGGTCCGGTCGCCGCCCCTCCGATGCGCTCGACCCATGAGCGCACTGATACGCCCAGGGATGCGAGGAGCGATCTGGCGATCGCGCCTGCGGCGACCCGCGCGGCTGTCTCGCGGGCACTCGCGCGCTCGAGGATGTCGCGCACGTCGGTGGCACCGGTACGCTGGATGCCGCCGAGGTCGGCGTGACCCGGCCGCGGCGCGGTCACAGGAGCGATCCCCGCAGCACTCCCCCACGGGTCCATCGCCTCGCGCCAGTTCTCGGCGTCACGATTGGCGATGAGGAGCCCCACCGGACTGCCGAGTGTCCGACCGAAGCGCACGCCGCCCAGTACCTCGACGCGGTCATGCTCGATGGCCATACGCCCGCCACGGCCGTAACCGCGCTGGCGTCGCGCCAGGTCAGCGTCGATAGCCCCACGATCCAGCGGGATACCGGCGGGTACATCCGACACGATGGCGATCAGCCCAGGGCCGTGCGACTCGCCTGCAGTCGTATACCGCACGTGGCGACTCCCTCCGAGGTGTGTTACCTGCGATTCTAGCGCAGGCACGCGGCGCCTGCGGGAAACACAACGGGCGCCGCGAGTGCGACGCCCGAATGATCACGCTCTTGACAGCCGACTACTTCGAAATCCCCTGACCGACAGCCAACGTCACGCGATGGTCTCCGTAGAGCATAGTCACGCTTGTGGAGGACACGCTGAGGACCTCCCAGGGGGTTCCGGGGATACCTTCCCCGGGGCCCAGTGTGTACGTCTGACCGCTGTACCGCAGGACCGCCTTCATCACGCCATTCACAGTCTCGACACCGTCGAGATAGAGAACGCTCTGTGCGTACGGGGTCTCGGTATCCGTGGTGCTCGGCGTAGCCGTCGAATCGCTACTTGCCGGCTCCAACAGCGGCTTCAGGAGCGGATTGAAGATGTCCCGGAACGTATACACAGCGCTGTTGTTAACCTCAGTCGCAGGCCCTGAGGCATCAACCGCACCGGTGGTCACGACCCCTGTTTCCCCGGTCACAACACCCACATCCGGAGATAGCACCGCGTCATCGACCAGATTCGTCATCAAACTCCTGAGCGCTATCGTCACGGCAATGCCGGCGATGACGGCCAGCACGACCAGTCCGAGCGCGATGATAAGAATACGCCCTCCCAAGCTACTGAAGAAGCCGGGCTTCTCTGTGGGCTGTGCCTCAACAGCCACCCCTTCTGCGGTTACATCGGCACGCTCATCGGACATGGCGGTCACCCCCCATCCGGCTCATTACTGATCACCCGAGGTTTCATCTGAGACGGCGGGCATCATGTAGACTTCGATGGCTCCAACTCCCTGGACATGCGCCTCGGTATCCTCGGACTCAGGTACATACGTGAAGTTCGTCGACCGCACCCGCACACCGCGCTGAAGGCGCGAGATCCGCCTGTTGAAATCGATGAGTTCGGTCCAGGCTCCGGTGTACTCAACGGTGATTGGAAGTCTGTTATACATGGGCACGACGCCATCGGCCCCGGCCTCCAAGACCTCAACCCCACCCACCGAAATGGAAACGAGGGTGACGCCAGAATCGTTCGCCATACTCTGCAACTGGACGATCATCGAGGGCAGCTGCGGTGAATCCGGGACCTGATTGGCAATCCGCATGAGGTCGACTTCGGTCAAGACGGCCTGCGCCTTTGCTTCCTGTCGGCGTGCCAGAAGCGTCTTCGCGGTGGAGAGCTCCATCTCCGCAGACATGATGTCATCGCTGACCAACGCCGCCTCCTGGAACAGAGGCATTATCCCGAGAACAACCACTGCAATCGCAACCACCACGATGAGTCCGATGGCTATCAGCATCTGTGCCTGTGTCGATAGTCTCTTCATCAGCGGTGACCTCCGCAGCGTGCCGACCGTACTAGGCGGGGCAGAACCGACCGTTGCGAATCAGTATTCGGTGAGGGCACCCTCATTGGAAATCAACTTCCGGGTTCGCAGAGCTCGCCTTCGCGGTGATTGAGAACTGGATCACAGCCTGTTCCTCGAAGAGGGTCTTTGTGGAGTTCGTCAGCCAGACATCGCTCAGCGTGTCTAAATCGGCAAGGCGCACCAACCCCTTCGCGATGGCCTTATGGCCGACATAGGGTGTATCCTCAGTGGAGTCCACTGCATAGCCAGTGACCGAGAGACCGGCCACCTCATCGAGTAGCATAGTCTCAACCCAGAGGTCGGTTGGCAGCACGAGTGAGACCTCCTCCAGTAGCCTGGCCGTATCCAATCGGCCCGCAAGCGCCGACCGCGCGATCTGACGACGCTCCTCGAGCTCACTCGCTCGCATCTCAAACACCGCAAGCTGGTCGGCCTGCGCCTGGATCGCCTGTGTCTGCTGTTCGATCGACGCGAGCTCGTTCTGCTTCTCATTCAGCCCGAAGTCAGCGTAAAGCCAGACCGCGGCCAGCACAACAACCACCGCCAAACCGCCGACTGCCACCCATCCGACCCGTTTCTCCGCACGGCGCTGTTCCAGTATCTCCCTGGGGAGAAGGTTGATCCTCATCACCCCTGCAGCCCCCCTAGCGCCAACCCGATCGCAGTCGAAGAGCCCATCCTATCAGCCAGAACCGCATCCTGGACGCTCGGTGCGACCTTAAGCCGCGATAGCGGATCCCCTGTCACGACCTGTATCTGGAGGCCCGTCTGCAGGTACTGAGGGAAGTTGCGTAGTTGCGATCCACTACCGGCCAGCAGGATCGTCTGGATCGTTCTCGTCTGCGCCGTCTGCGTGAGGTAGTAGTCAATCGACCGCCGGACCTCGGCGATGAATCTATTGGCCTCACGTTCGATGGCATCCTGGGCGACCGGAACGAGCGCCGGATCGGTACCCGAGAACGGCTCCTGCTCAACGCCTGAGATGTCACGAAGCCCGATGGTGCGCTTGATCTCTTCCGCTTCATCAAACCCGATATTCAACGCATTGGAGATCGCGTGGGTGACCGTGCCGCCAGCAAGCGACGAGATGCGGTTGAACCGCGGGACTCCCCGCTCGACGATGGTGATACTGGTGAGGTCCAACGATATATGGACGATCGCCGTGGCGGAGCCGTCGTCGGCAGGAAGCACGGCGTCGGTGTCGTCCAACACAGCGCGTGCTACTGCGAAAGAGGAGACGTCGATACCGCTGAGCTTGACGCCTGCGCCCTCGACCGCCGACACCGTGTGGTCGATCATTTCCCGGTGAGCTGCAACGAGCAGGACTTCCATCATGTGTTCGTCGCTCGGCGTCATATAATCGCCCATGATCTGGAAGTCGAAAATGGATTCTTCAACGGCCATGGGGATGTAGTCCTGGGCTAGATACTGAATCGCATTTGCGAGCTCGACGCGCTCCATGAAGGGGAGATCGATCAGGCGCACAACGACGCGCTGGTTTGAGACGCCGACGGCGCAGGTCTTGCCGCGGATCCCGGCGCTTTTCCAGGCGTCTCTAATGGCCGCTGATATCGCGGGTCCGTCGATAATCTCGCCATCAGTGAGTGCACCAAAGGGCGTATGCGCGATGCCGTATGCGGTAAGCACAGGACCTGAACCCGTAGCGCTGATCTGAGCCACCCGGACACGCTCAGCACCAATGTCCAGACCCACAGCGCTTTGGCTGGCACCGAACGAGAGAAGACCCATCGGTGTCCCCCTTCGAAGAACGCTCCTGCTACGACAAGACTGCGACGAGTGCGTTAGACACCGTGGACTCCAACTGGCCATACCATGTACGCAAGAATACACCATGCTGCGCACGCCATACCGTATCGAACACCACTCCCTCGGTGATGTCAAGCTATGCAGCCGGCACCCACACCACCAGGAGAGTGCATGCCCGTCTCACTATGCACCCTCGAACCAGGTCGAGACCCTGAGGGTGCCGTCCCGCAAGCGCGGATACATCGGCGGAGGCTCCACCTCGAGACGACGGTCGTACTCGTATAGACGGCTCCTGAAACCCGCCACCTGCTTGGTTCCGCTCACGGAGACGAAGCCGCCCTGGTCCTGGTACGCGTTTGAGCCCTTGATGTGGATGCTGTTGCGGAACACGCCCGTTTGCATCTCCGCCTGCACGGTGCCCGTCTGCGACAACAGCGCCGCTTGGAGGACGACGTCCGTAGGGAACACCGCGGTGATCGGGTACCAACTGGGAACGTTGATGTTGTCCTGGGCGATCAAGCCGCACGTAAAGGGCCTCGTTTCGTCGCTCGGCTCAATGTTGCCATTGATGCGCATGATCCTCGTGCTTGCGATCGTCAGTTTCGTACTGTAGGTGCCACGCACCCACACGTTGTCATTGAAGTAGAACACGCCGGATGCCGGTACCGGGTACAGCCCCACCGACGTCGTCTTCAGGTCGCCGGTCGTGTCACCGCCAGTCACCTTGAGCACTTCCACTTGTGTGCCGTTCATCACGACCTGGTACCCCTTCGATCCCGAGGAACCGAAGCTCGTACCCGCCGAGTCGGCGAGTATCCGGATGGCATTCAAGTCAGTGGTGACCTGCGAGAAATCGACATCTGGTTGGTTCGGCATCTTCGATCCGCGGACTCCCTTAGGGAGCCCATCGACCGGGTCGGTACCGGACGCCGTATCGGTGATCGAACCGCCTGCGAATGCGTTATCAGTAACGGTACCCTTGTTCTCGATCCACCCGTTGGCGCGGATGCTGCCCACGATGCGCGCCTCACTGCCGATGCTGATATTGCTGTCCGAAAGAAACATGTAATCAGCGTATGACGGGAAACGCACCTCGGCACGGACAGTCCTCGTGACGTCGTAGCTCGGAATCGAGCCAACGGCGACTATATCGATGGGAGAGCCTGGACCACCAGTCGCACTTGCCTGGACCGTCCACACGCCATCATCGAGGCTAGTAGGCCCAAGCGTCGGGTTCGCCACGTAGAAGGTGGGATCCCGACGTAGTTCGTACAGGTACGCGTTGAGCCCAGCGTCGGCCATATGCATCGCCTTGGTGCTCGCGACCTGCGCCGCCGTCATGGTGGTGAGATGCCCCGAGAGTACCAACAGCATCGTGGCGAGGATGAACAACACGACAGAGACACCTACCACCGTCAACATGGCGATACCGCTGTCGTCGCTCCCGATTCTTCGGGCAGCGCCTACGAATGAAGTCCGCCTCTGGCGCTGTGAGCTCATGATGTGCGCCCTCTCAGTCGATGGTGTTGTGAACCCCACGCACCTTCACCCACGTCGTCACGTCGACCGAAGCACTCTGCTGGCCACGCGCGACGGAGTTCTTAAGCCTGACCTGCACCGCCGACACATCCCCCGCCGCCGTGGCCAGCACAGGCACGTCCGAACCGGACACATACTGGTTGGTGTAGTACGTGAACACGCTTTCACTCCAGGTGCTCTCAACCACACCCTGCACCGGCTGGTCAGCGGAGAACGCAGGAAACGTGTAAGGCGGCATCTCCGTTGTAGCGGTCGCCTGGGCCCGATAGATCTTGTTGTTGATGATGCGATACCGCACCTTCTCGGGGAATCCATCACGGTTCACGTCCGTGTAGAAGACGACTTCGCGCGGTTGGATGACCAGGAACGCCCCCCGGCCATCATCAACCTCATAGGCTTGCCGCAGTTCGCTGGAGAGCTGAGAGAGCACCGCGCGTCCTTCTTCGGTGGCCACGGCTTGCGCCTCCACCTGGTTCGAGATGGTGGTCCCAGTGTTGAGAAGAAGATACGCCGCCGCCACTACGATGCCCATGAGCGCAACGACCGCCATCAGTTCGGGCAGTGTGAACCCCACATCGTCTCGCATGCGATCGCGCGCGCTCATTACCAACTCAACTCCCGGTACGTCTGCATCCCAGCGCTGACGGTCACACTCGTCTGCTTCCGGTACTGCCATCCGACGAGCTGGTACTGGACCTCGTAGGTCCCTGGCTGCAGTCCCTTCACCAAGAGATATCCGTCCGAGTCAGTTTGTCCGGTGAGGTAGTAGCTGTCGGGACCGGTGATCCGCACCGACTGGCCGCCCCTGGCGTTCCCGTTGTTCCTCACAGTCCGCACCAGCAGAGAGCCCTCAGCGATCGGGGCCATCACGAACACTTCCGGCGCATTGGAGCCGTCATACGTGACGCTGCGATTCTGCGTTGTATACCCGGCTTTCTCCACCGTCACGCTGTACGTGGCGTTAGCGAGGCCCTCGAATGCAACCTCACCGCTCGCGGATGTGATGAGGGGACTACCAGATACGTGGGAGAACGGCCACGAAGACTGCCTCACATTCACCGTGACTCCGCTCACCGGAACGTCCGCACTATCTGATGTCCGAACGACCAGACCTCGTCGCGCGGTCAGTTTGATGGTCTGCGAGAGCGCCTGGCCCCCGGCGGGTATCGCGACTGTGATGCTGCCCTGCGAGTAGCCGTCCTTGACAGCGGTGGCAGTGTAGTCAGCTATGAGCAGATCGTCGAAGTCCACCGCCCCACTCACGCTGGTGGTGGCCGTCCTGTCGGGGGCGCCCGAGCGGCTCAGTGTCACCGTGGCGCCCGGTATCGGCACATCGCTGTCGTCAACCACTGTGATACGGGCGCTCGATGGGCGCTGCAGGCGCACTACTACGCTTGTCAGTAGGTCAGCGGCGACGTTGACCGACGACAGCGCAGCGTAGTCGTAGATGTAGCCCGCCTTCGTGCACTGCAGCTGGTATTCGCCCGTGCTCAGATAGCCGTAGAACGCTTCACCGGCGTCATCGGTCGCGGTCGACCGTGCCGCGCCGGAAACAGGGGTGATCACCACGGCCACACCAGTCATGGCCGCGTTGGTCTCCGCATCCAGAGCCAGCACCGACAGATCACCGGTGTTCACAAGGCTGCTCTTGCCAAAGATGTTCGACGACAACTGGACCCTACTGCCGGAATCCTCGCCCCATCTAACGGTCACAAGCACTTCTTTGTACAATGCGCGACCGGTATCGGGGTCCCTGGCCCATGAGACGTCGGTGTCAACAACGTACTCTCCGTCAATCTCCACGGGCGTCTCGATCGCACCCGGGATGTCCGGCGGGGTGCCATCAGCATTGATGACGCCCACCTCGTCATACGGCAAGTTGCGCACCAACTCAAGGCGCTCATTGGCGAGGTTGAGAGCATCGACCCGGACCGCGGAGTTCTGCGACGCCTGAGTGGCATACCCGAACACGCTCATCACGCCCATGGCGATGATGAGCAGGATCGCCGCGGCAGCTACGAACTCGACGACCGTGAAACCGCGATCACCGATGAGAGGTCTCTTCGTCACGAGTGTGTCTCCTCCGCGCTCCGCTCTGGCCCGGGACCGGGTGTTCCCGTGAACCGTCGTGCACAGTCTACCGCAGACGGCTGCATCACTGTATCGGCAGAAACGGCCCATCACTTGAACCTTACACTGTTTATGCCCGAATCCCATCATAGCCTGATATCCAGGCCGCTCAACAGCGCGGTGGACGAGCGCAGGACCGCACGCTCAGCCGATACCGGCGAGCGTGAGGTACCAGCGCACAAGCGCCGGTCCCGCAACGCTCGTGATCACCGCGCCCACCGCAAGCCATGGCCCGAACGGGATCATTCTGCCAGCTACTCCTTCTCCCCGCGCCCCGACAAGAGCGCCGACTGCGCCGAGGAGACTGGCAACGAAGAATGTGAGCAGAACGTACGGCCCCAGGAAGAGCCCCAGCACCCCGAGCAGCTTGACGTCACCCATCCCGAAGCCGCTCGTACCGCGAATGAGGCGGTATGCGAGAGCGATGACGGCCGGAAGCCCGGCGCCCAGCAGGAGACCGATGGCTGCCATTGAAAGTGGCTGAGCTGCCAGTCCGCTCGTTCCGACACCCACGAGCGGTACAGCCTGCCAGCTCAGGATCTGGGAGATGAGTGCACCGAGGAGGCCCACCACCGCGACTGTGCCGACGATCGGGTTCGGGAGCCGCATGTGGTCGATGTCGATCATCGAGAGCACCAACAGGAACCAGAAGAGCGCGGCGCCGAAGAGAGCGCGCACGCTGGGACCCCAGGTGACGGCGGCGAGCAGGAAGAGAGCGCCAGACGCAAACTCGACAGCCGGGTAGCGGATCGAGATGGGGTTCGAGCAGGAGCGGCAGCGGCCGCGCAGCACGAACCAGGAAAGCACCGGGATGTTGTCGTACCAGGCGATCGGCGTGTTGCAGCCGGGACAGTGCGAGCCGGGGCGCGCGATCGACTCACCTCGCGGCTGCCGCCAGATGACCACGTTGGCGAAGCTGCCGAAGAGCAGCCCGAACAGACCCATGACGAGCGTGAAGTACCACGGGGGAATCGCGAGCGACACGTAGAGAGCCTTCCATCACGATGAACCGACCGGTACAGGATAGCGCACCCAGAAGCCAGGCACGGCGAAGGGCCGGCGGAGCTCCGCCGGCCCTTCTCTCACGATCGTCGAGTCAACTCGACTCAGTGGGTGCTACGGGGTGGTGGACTCGTAGTTGTGAGCCCCGCTGTCATAGGTGCAGGAGAAGTCGCCGCTTGACACTGTGTAAGCGGAATCATCAGACGGGCAAGTGGGATCCCACTCCTTGACATACTCACTCAGTGTGCCCTCGGGATCAGTGTCGATGTCAGCCGCAGTGCGGTCTGGATCGCCAGCAAGGTACTGCTGCGTGGCACCGTCAAGAACGCGCAGGTTGTTCTGGCATGCGCTCTTGCGAGCTGACTCCTGAGCTGCATTGAACACGGGAATAGCGATGGCAACAAGGATACCGATAATGAGAACGACGACCATGAGCTCTACGAGGGTGAAGCCCTCATCCTTCTTGAACATCCGCATCGATGTTCACCTCCCTTTCCCTTGCGGACATATGCGGGCACTCGCCCGCCACTAGTCTATATCGGCCTGATCAGACAGGACTTGAGAGGCAATTCGTGAACGCGGGGTGAACGCTCCCACATGCGTCGCGTTTACCCGCCCACCATCGTCACAGACTGGAACATCGGCATGTAGAGCGCGATGACGATGCCACCGACCACGACCGCGAGAATCACCATGATGATCGGCTCCATGGCAGAGGCAAGACCATCGATGGCGGTGCCCACTTCCTCGTCGTAGAAGTCGGCGATCTTGGTAAGCATCTGGTCGAGCGCGCCCGTCTCCTCGCCCACAGCGACCATCTGTACCACCATGCCCGGGAATACCGGCGACTCGCTCAGGGGCTTAGCGATCGTCTCGCCCTCCTTGATCGCGCCGCGTGCGGTCTTGAGTGCGCGCGTCACCACTTCGTTTCCGGCCGTGTCGGCAACGATGTCCATCGCAGAGAGGATCGGCACGCCCGCGGACACCAAGGTACCGAAGGTACGGGTGAATCTCGCTACAGACGTCTTGCGGATGATGTTTCCCGCCACCGGCATCCGCAACTTGATGCCATCCCAGATGAACTTGCCGGAACTCGTGTTGGTCCACTGCTTGAAGATCACGAACAGAATTGCCAGCACGATCGCGGTGATGACTCCCTTGATGCTTGCTATGTAGTTGGATGCCGAAACGAGCACCTGGGTCGGCAAAGGCAGCTCCTGCCCGGCGCCGCTGAACATGTCGATGAACGTCGGTACCACGAACACCATCATGGCGATGACGACCACGACCACGAGGATCGAGATGACCATCGGGTACATCATCGCGGACTTCACGCGCCCCTTGAGCTGGGCATCCTGCTCCATGAGGTCGGCCACGCGCAGCAGCACCTCATCGAGCACACCACCGGTCTCGCCGGCCTTCACCATGTTGTAGAAGAGCGGGGGGAAGATCTTGGGGTGCTTCATCATCGCCTCGGAGAGAGACTGACCGGCCTCCACGTCCTTGTTGAGCTGGCTGATGACGTCGCGGAGCTCCTTGCTCTCCACCTGATCGGCGAGGATGCTCAGGCACTTCGTGAGCGAGAGACCGGCGTTGATCATCGTGGCGAACTGCCGGGCGAAGATCGTGACGTCCTTGGTCTTGACCGAGGTGCCGAACTGGATCTTGTTGAGCTGGGCTATGCGGTCTTCTTCGAGATCGAGGACGATGTAGCCCATCTGCCTGAGCTTGGTCGCGACGGCTTCGCGGCTCTCGCCCTCGAGCTTGCCGTTGACGACCTTGCCGGTCTTGTCCCGGACGTTGTACTTGAAGGTGATCGTCGCCATGATGCCAGCCTCTCTCATCCCCGTGACGTACACGGTCACGATACACCATACATCGGCAGCTCCGGTCTGGCGCTACACGATGACGCGGGCGATCTCCTCGATCGAGGTCCGGCCCTGTCGGCACTTCTCCAGTCCGTCCATCTTGAGTGTGAGCATCCCCTGCTTCACGGCCATCTCGCCGATCACCTCGGCGGTGGCCTCTTTCACACAGAGGTCGCCGATCTCCTCGCTCACCAGCATCACTTCATGGACGCCGAGGCGTCCGCGATAGCCGGTGCCGCCGCACTTCTTGCACCCCACCGCGCGCCATAGCTTCTCGGGGAGGGCGTCCGCAGGGAAGCCGGCGTCAAGCATGACCTGCTTCGGCGGAACGTACTCCTCCTTGCAGTCGGGGCACAACCGCCGGGCCAGGCGCTGGGCGAGCACGCAGTCGACCGAGGACGCGACGAGGAACGGCTCCACGCCCATCTCTGTGAGACGGGTGATCGCGCCGGCGGCGTCGTTCGTGTGCAGCGTGGAGAGCACAAGGTGACCGGTGAGCGCGGATTCGATAGCGATCTTGGCGGTCTCCTGGTCGCGGATCTCACCCACGAGGATGATGTCCGGCGAGCAGCGAAGGAACGAGCGGAGCGCGCGAGCGAACGTGAGTCCCGCCTTTGAGTTCATCTGGATCTGATTCACGCCGGGCAGCCGGTACTCGACCGGATCCTCGGCGGTGAGGATGTGGCGCGTGGGCTCGTTCAGCACGTTGATCGCGGCGTAGAGCGATGTGGACTTGCCCGAGCCGGTGGGGCCCGTGACCAGGATGGCGCCGTACGGCTTGCGGAACGAGGACTCGAATCGTGAGAGCGCCTCGGGCAGGAAGCCGAGGTCCTCGAGGCGCAGGAGGATGTTGTCCTTACGGAGGATGCGGAGCACCACCCGCTCGCCGTACACGGTGGGAAGGGTGGATACACGGAAGTCCATCTTGTGCCCGCCGATGGTGAGCTCGGTGTGTCCGTCTTGCGGCTTGCGGGTCTCGGCGATGTCCATGTCGGCCATGATCTTGAAACGGCTGATCATCGCCTGCTGCGTGTTCTTGGGGCTGCGCATCATCTCATGCAGCACGCCGTCCACACGGTAGCGCACGCGAAGGTCCTTCTCCTGCGGCTCGATGTGGATGTCGCTCGCCCTGTCGGTGACCGCCTTGTTGATGATGAAGTTGACGAGCTTGACCACCGGAGCGTCATCGGTGACCTCGGTGAGGTTCTCGAGCAGCACGTCGGTGAGGTCGTCGCCGTCGGCGAGGTCGTCATCGCTGATGGTCGTGGCGACCTTGTAGTACTCCTCCACCGCCGCGACGATGTCGTCCTTGGTGGAGATGGCCGGCTGTACCTCGTAACCGGTGATGATGCGCAAGTCGTCGAGCGCGAGCACGTTCTGCGGATCGGCCATGGCGACCACGAGCCGGTCGTCGGCGATCTCCATCGGCATGAGCGTGTAGCGCACGGCAAGATCGCGCGGGACCACCGCGATCGCGTTTGCGTCCGGACGCTGCTCGGCGAAGTTGATGTACGGGATGCCGATCTGCTTCGCCATCACCGACAGGATGCCGCCCTGGGTGGCGTACCCGAGATCGACGAGCACCTTGCCGAGCGGGCTCCCAGTGACTTTGTGGATCTCGAGAGCGTCGGCGAGCTGACGCTCGGTGATGATCCCGGCGCGCATCAACAACATCCCTAGCCGTTCGCCAGCCTCTGCCACCAGGTCATCACCTCTCCCCCACCACCCGATGAACGTGCGGACACCGTGCCATCAGATAGTACGACACATAGTGCGGGATGCGACAGAAGTGTGCTCGATCAGCGCTCGCGCGCGGCGCGCAAGTCGCCGAGCATGATGCCCGCGAGGCGCTGGAACTCGGCGTAGCTACGGGTGCCCGGCTTCACACCCACACGACCCTGACCGCCGGTGAAGTGCAGCTCGACAGGAGCGACCAGAGCGTACTCGGGCACGGAGCCGGTGTGGTCATCGGCAGGGCTGGCAGCGACCGCAGCGGGACGCGGAACAGCGGGGTTGGCCTCCGCGCCGACCGGGGGCACGGGTGCGATGACCGTGGCCGGACGCGCGGGCCGCGGTGGAGACGCGACAGCCTCGGGCCGCACGGAGGGCGCCGGAGACGCGGGTCCGGGAGCCGGCGCGATCACGGGCTGCGGGACGGGCGCGGCGGCGGTGGCGGGGGTACCCGACAACGCCTGGCCAAGCGAGAGCGGCGGAAGCAGCGGCGGCGCTTCGAACGCGGGCTCGTCCCGGGACGTGGTGTCCAGCGGCGCAGCGTCCCGGGCATGAGCTTCCGGCGGCAGCAGCGCGGACTCGGCGGTGGCGGCGCCCATCAGGCGCTCGAGCTCGTCGGCGAGCGAGTAGCCCGGGAGCGACTGCTCGGGTGCGGGCG
>JAZIGI010000027.1:0-28080 GCA_036679125.1 Actinomycetota bacterium
CCTCTCGAGTGGGCGGCGGCTTCAGCAAGGGCGTCGATCGCACCGTCGGGCGCGGCCGCGCAACCCATTGCGCCGCCCTCGCGCGGCGAACCGTGGAAGTCCGACCCTCCGGTGGCGATCAGGCCGTGGCGACCGGCAAGGTCGGCGTAGCGACATGCGATGTCGCGGTTGTGCGAAGCGTGGAACGCTTCGATGCCCACGATGCCCGCGTCGATGAGGGACGGCAGCAGGTCATCGATGCCGTTCAGGCCCGGGTGAGCGAGCACCGCGGCCCCGCCGGCATCCCTGATCCAAGCGATGGCATCAGCGGGCGGGATGAGCGCCTTTGATGCGAAGAACGGGGCGCCATCGCCCAGGTAGCGGTCGAACGCATCGCGCATGTCTCGCGCATGGCCCGCCTCGATGAGCGCCCGTGCGATGTGCGCGCGGCCCACGGCGCCGTCCTCATCGGTGTCAACTCGGACCATGCCGGGGTCTATCTCGATCCCGGCAGCGGCAAGCGCGTCGACGATGCGCTGCGCACGCGCACGTCTTCGCTCGCGAAGCGAGGCGAGTCTGGCGAGGAGGGTCTGGTCGAGGTGATCGATGAAGTAGCCGAGAATGTGGACCGTGCGGCTGGCGGCGCTGGCGGAGAGTTCCACCGCAGGCACCACGGTGAGCCCGGTACCCCGGGCGGCCTCAAGCGCTGGAGCGACGGCGGCGACGCTGTCATGGTCGGCGATGGCGATGGCCGGAAGCCCCAGGGCGAGCGCACGCGCGACGAGGGCCCCGGGCGTGAGGAGTCCGTCAGAGAACGTGGAGTGCAGGTGGAGGTCCGGGCCGGGCATGCGGATCAGGGGTGCAGTGGCGGACGCGGCTCCACGAGCAGGCGGATGGCCGTGCGCTCCTCGCCGTTGATCTCGATGTCGGCGAAAGACGGGGTGCAGATGAGATCGAGCCCCATAGGTGCGACGAACCCGCGAGCGATCGCGATGGCCTTGATGGCCTGGTTGAGCGCCCCGGCGCCGACGGTCTGGATCTCGACCACACCCTGCTCGCGGATGACGCCTGCAAGGGCGCCCGCAACGGAGTTGGGGCTGGACTTGGTGGAAACCTTGAGAACCTCCACGGTGCCTCCTGCTGCGGAATCCTGGTGGTGTCGTTGCTGTGGATGTGGTGTGACCGAGGTCTGCGTCTGCTACGTGTGCGCCGTGAATGGCGTGCGAGGAGTATAGCCCATCAGGTGCTCATGAAGCATCAACGGCCCGCGTCAGGACTCAGTCTTCCTTCTCGACGGCGAAGCGGACGGTGATCGCATCGCGGCCCACGGTCACCTTGGGCTCACCCTTGAGATTCAGGTAGTACCGCTCGGCGAGCACATCGAATGCGCGGCTGAGTTCTGTCCGGAACGCTACGAGGTCGCCGTGATGGATGCGCAGGGAACGCCTGTCCCGGTAGATGTCCGGGGCCGTGGGCGCGGAGGGCTCATCCTCGACCGAGAGCGATGTCAGCAGCGGCTCGAGGGGTGCGAGTTCGCCTGCGAGTATGCGATGCGACGTGCGCTCTGAGACCGGGAGTGCGATCGTCTCCGCCGTGGCGGTGAGCTCCGCGGCGTCGGAACACGCGGCCGGTCGCTGCCACACGCACAGCCGATCAAGGTCGTCACAGAACATGAGATCGGCGATATCGAGCCGGTCACGGCCCAGGATATGGAGCGTAGCGAGGATCTCGGTGGGTGTGCCGAGATAGATCTCAAGCTCGGGGTGCTCGCAGGCGAATTCGACGAGTCGTCGGATGATGTTGTGGGGACCGCGGGCGACACGCAGTCGTCCCGCCTCATCGGGCTCCACCACGGGCCAGGTCGACTGGTCGGCACGCTCATTCAGGTGGCCGGTGTCGACGACGACGCTGATCGACGCGCCCTTGTGCGGCGCAGATGACGCGACACGGGCTTTCGATGCGTTGGAGCGCACGGAGAACAGCGCCATGCCGCGTCCGTGCACGCCCCACCGGTCCATCACCATGGTCTCGAGCTTGGATGTGACCCGCGGCTCGAACACGGCCTCCTGGAGTGCATGAGGGATGCCAACGCCGTCGTCGATCATGGTCAGCATCCTCGTGCTCCCCTCGCGGGTGGTGGCGACGAAGATGCGTTGGGCGTGCGCATCCCGGGCGTTGCGGAGCAGTTCGATGATGACGTCTTCGATGCTGCGGATGTCGTGCTTGGCCTGCCGGCGCTCCGCTTCGGGCACGCGGAGCCGGACGTATCCGTCACCCAGGGTCTCCTCGACCTTGAGGTAGCCGTCGCCTGACACCGAAGTGACGAAGTCTATGAGGGGATCGTGTTCACTCATGATGTCACCCAGGGTGCCATGCCTGACCGTCCTTCTCAAGAGCAAAGGGACCGCATGCGGTCCCTTTGCGTCGATACCCGGCAGGCGGTGCGCCTGAGCACGCCGCCGTCACATCACTTCGCGTACTCGATCGAGCGGCTCTCGCGGATGACCATCACCTTGATCTGTCCGGGATACTGCAGTTCTTCCTCGATCTGCTTGGCGATCTCGCGGGCCATCATGAGCGAGTCCGTGTCCGAGACCTCCTCGGGCTTGACCATGACACGGATCTCGCGACCAGCCTGCATCGCGTACGACTTCTCGACGCCCTTGTGTGACTCAGCAAGCGCCTCGAGCTTCTCCAGTCGCTTGATGTAACTCTCGAGCGTCTCACGACGTGCGCCAGGACGTGCGGCGGAGATGGCGTCGGCTGCCTGCACGATGACGGCCTCGACCGTCTGCGGCTCGACGTCGCCGTGGTGGGCCTCGATGCAGTGCACGACTTCCTTGTTCTCGCCAAGACGGCGTGCAAGGTCCGCACCGATGACGGCGTGAGGACCTTCGATCTCATGGTCGATAGCCTTGCCGAGGTCGTGCAGCAGCCCGGCGCGCTTGGCGAGCGCGGGGTCGAGCCCGAGTTCCGCGGCCATGACACCGGAGAGATACGCGACCTCGAGCGAGTGGTTCAAGACGTTCTGGCCATAGCTCGTGCGGTAACGGAGGCGGCCCAGCGTACGGACGAGGTCGTGATGCAGATTGTGCACGCCGGTGTCGAAGACGGCCTGCTCGCCCGCTTCAAAGACCTGCTGATCCACGAGGACCTCGGCCTTCTTGAACATCTCTTCGATGCGGGCGGGGTGGATACGACCATCAGCGATGAGGTTCTCGAGAGTGATGCGGCCCACCTCGCGGCGTACCGGATCGAAGCTCGAGAGTATGACCGCCTCAGGCGTGTCGTCGATGATGAGGTTGATCCCGGTCAGCTGCTCGAAGGCCCGGATGTTGCGGCCTTCGCGACCGATGATGCGGCCCTTGAGGTCGTCCGAAGGGATGTGGACGACGGAGACGGTCGACTCGGCGGTGTGATCCGCGGCGACACGGCCGATGGCGATGCCGATGATGTTGCGTGCCTTGCGATCAGCCTCTTCGCGGGCCCGCTGCTCGGCCTCACGGATGATCAGCGCGGCGTCGTGGTCGACCTCCTGACGGACTCGGTCGAGCAACACCGACTTGGCCTGGTCCGACGTCATGCCGGCCAGCGACTCCAGACGGTTCTTCTCCTCGGCAATGGCGTCCTCGAGGTCCTTCTCACGCTTGGCGATCTGCCCCGCTTGGCTCGAAAGCTGATGCTCGCGCTTGTCGATCGACTCGGCGCGGCGTTCGATCGACTCCTCGCGCTGGAGGATCCTGGTCTCGAGCGCGGTCAACTCCTTGCGGCGCTGCTTGACCTCCTCGTCAGCCTGCGCCTTCTGGTGGAAGATCTCGTCCTTGGCTTCAAGGAGCATCTCTTTGCGGGTCGTCTCGGCTTGCTTCTGGGCATCGGCGAGCATGCGTTCCGCGGCCTCACGGGCCTGGTTGGCTTTGCCTGCGATGACGAAGCGATTGATGACGATGCCGAGGACGACGCCGACGATGAGTCCGAGCAGTGCGGTAACCAGTGGTTGCATCGGGCGTGCCCTCCCTTCCGGGTTCGATGTGCGAAATCAAGTCACAATGCGGTGGCTTATCCAGCATCCGCCCGGACCCGGGAAGGGTGGTTCGATCCCTTTGAACCGGAAAGCCGGGCACCACGCGCCCGGCAAGTACGATCACTCTATCGGTTCGACAGTGCGTATGCGGCGGAAACACCACTCCCTCGGAAGCGGTGCCGCCCGTATCACGTTGTGGAACCTCATACGAACCGGGGTCCCTGACCCATCGGTTCGATCGCATTTGCCGTGCTCATCCTACCTGCGCGCGCCGCTGCGAGTCAAGCCGACGCCTATTCTGAGCAGCGGGAACCGACCTTCCGACATGACTACGGAACGTTCTCGCGATGATCCTCGGATGTCACGTTCGGCGCGATGACGACGCGAGCGGCGGAAAGCGCATCAGCGACCGCGAATCCACGTCTCACGAGGCGCGCGCCGAGGCGATCGACCGTGTCGCCGGGGCGCGCCGCACGCCGCGCTGCCACGAGGGCCCGGTCGCGTTCCGCCTCCGCCGGCGCGTATGTGTCGACGAACTCGGTGACAAGCTCTTCGTCCAGCCCTGAGCGACGGAGCGACCGGAGCGCCCGGCTGCGGCCGTAGCCCCGTCCTTCCACCAGGACACGGGCCGTCTGCTCCGCGTAGCGCCTGTCGTCAAGAAGGCCCGTGTCGAGCAGGCGCTCGAGGGTCGTGTCGATGGTGGGTGCGGAGTATCCGTCGTCCGCGAGACGGCCCCGCATCTCGGCCTCTGTGCGCTCCCGGTACGCCAGGAGCCGCAGGGCGCGCTCACGGGCGGCCTGCGGCTCCACCTCAGCTATCTGCGCGGCAAGCTCGTCGATATCGACGCGGGCTCCGACGCTCAGTCCGAGGGCGTTCACGACCGGACCAGGCACGAAGCGCCACGAGACACCGTCTATCTCGATCTCGCGGCGCTTCACACCCCGACGGGTCCGGATCGCGGTTATCTCATGTCCATCGGTCACGGAGGGCCGTCCCGACCACTACTTCGCGGCCTTTGGTGACCCCTTGCCACCGGCGGCGGGCTCGGCGTCTGCCGACTCGGTTGCCGCGCCGGTGGCGCCGGTGCCACGGGCACCCGCGAGCCCGAGCTTTTCCCGGATCTGTGCGTCGATCGTGTCTCGCAGATCGGCGTGCTCGCGCAGGAAGTCCTTGGCGGCTTCACGGCCCTGCCCGAGACGCTCCTCGCCATAGTTGTACCAGGCGCCAGACTTCTGGACGATGCCTTCCTCAACGCCGAGATCGAGGAGGCTGCCTTCCTTGGAGATGCCCTGGCCGTACATGATGTCGAACTCCGCCTGCCGGAACGGCGGTGCGACCTTGTTCTTGACGACCTTGGCGCGAACGCGGTTGCCGACCAGATCCGTGCCTTGCTTTATGGAGTCGATACGGCGGACGTCGATGCGGATCGAGGCGTAGAACTTCAGTGCGCGACCACCAGAGGTGGTCTCCGGACTGCCGAACATCACTCCGACCTTCTCGCGCAGCTGGTTGATGAAGATGCATGTGGTGTTCGACTTGCTGAGCGAGCCCGCGAGTTTGCGCATGGCCTGGCTCATGAGCCGGGCCTGCAAGCCGACGGTGACATCGCCCATCTCGCCTTCGAGTTCGGCGCGTGGAACCAGTGCCGCGACGGAGTCGACCACGATGACATCGATGGCGCCTGACCGCACGAGCATATCGGTGATCTCGAGCGCCTGCTCGCCGGTGTCCGGCTGTGAGATGAGGAGGTCCTCGATGTCGACTCCGAGGCGGGCGGCGTACGAGGGGTCGAGTGCGTGTTCGGCATCGACGAACGCAGCGACTCCCCCGGTGCGCTGGGCTTCAGCGACGATCTGGAGCGCGAGCGTCGTCTTACCGGACGACTCGGGACCGTAGATCTCGACGATCCGGCCGCGGGGAACGCCGCCGATGCCGAGGGCGGCATCGAGTGCGAGCGAACCGGTGGGAATGGATTCGATCTGCTGGGTCGCCGCGTGCTCGCCGAGGCGCATCAGTGAGCCCTTGCCGAACTTGCGCTCGATCTGCTCGCGAGTGAGGTCGAGTACCTTTTCCTTGTCCTGTTGCATCGGTGCCTGCTCCTTATCCGTGTGCTGCGACCCCCTGAAGGCTGTATCGAACGTACACGAACACGTGTTCGATGTCAATCAACGCCCAGGGACATCACCGCGAACCGATCGTACACCGGACCATCCGGCGTGAGTGTCGACGTGTAGAGCATAACCTCGTGCACTGACATGGATCTGCGGGATGCGGGCACGTCCGCAAGTGCCGCGTCCATCGCCCGGGCGGCATCGGGCGCGAGGTGCCGTGGGCTCCGGGAGCGACAGAGGGTGACGTGCGGGGAGAAGCGCCTCGTCTCCGGTGTCGCGCCTTCGCGTACGACGGCGTCTTCGATCGAGCGTGCGAGCTGGATCGTGTGGTCGGCGCAGGCCTCCGGAACGGCCCAGATCATCGCGGCGGATCGCGACCACGGCACGATGCGGACCCGGTCGATGCTGAGCGTGTAGGGCGGATGTCCGCACAACGCGCTGCGGACCGCATCGGCGTACCGGTGAAGGGTACCCTCCTTGATGTCGCCGAGGAATCGCAGCGTCATGTGCAGGTTCTCCGGGGAAACCCACTTCTCGCGCGTCCACGCGGGGTCAGCGTCGAGGCACGCCCGGCGGCAGTCCTGAAGCGCGTCCGTGGTCGCGGACGTGAGTCCGATCGCGAAAAACGCGCGCGGCATCAGCTATCCAGCAGCGAGCGCCTGAGCAGGTCAAGAGCGGTCGTCCGTGCCCGGTGGCGCACCATCGTGCGATCACCTCCATAGCGATGCATCTCAGCCGTGGTGCCCCCGCCGGAATGCGCGACGGCGAACCACACCGTGCCCAGCGGTTTGTCGGGGGTCCCCCCGCCCGGCCCGGCGATCCCGGTGGTGGCGACCGCACGCGTCGTCCTCGGGATGGTCAGCGCGCCACGCGCCATGGCGACGGCCACGGCCTCGGAGACCGCGCCGTGCGCCTCGATGAGCGATGGGTCGACGCCGAGCGCGGCTGACTTCGTCTCATTGGCGTAGGCGACCACAGAGCCCCTGAACACGTCAGATGAGCCGGGGACATCGGTGAGTGCGGCGGCGACCAGACCGCCGGTGCATGACTCAGCGGTAGCGAGGGATGCACCGGACTCGGCGGCCAGACGGATCACCGTTGCGGCCAGCGACGACCCGTCGGAGGAGTAACACGCGTCGCCGAGTGCGGTGCGGGCTGCATGCGCGGCGGCGGTGAGTTCGACATCATCACCAGTGGTGGAGACAAGGATGACGTCGACCTCCCCCGGCCCACCGAGCAACGTGAGCTCGACCGTGGGGTACGAGGTGAGCAGCGGCAGCACCGCGTGACCCGCATCGGACTCGGTGATCCCCACGCACTTCAGCGTGACAGGTGGCGCCGAGGCGATACGCCCGCGGAGCACTTCGTGCAGCATCGGGCGCATCTCGTGCGGCGGTCCGGGCAGTATCACAAGCGTGTGCCCGGCGTACTCGACGACCTGGCCCGGCGCCGTGCCGGTGGTGGCAGTCAGGACCCGCGCACCATCGATCACATCGGCCTGATGGAGCAGCGAGATCGCCGACGCTGGGTCTCGATGCAGCGAGATGCGCGCGCTCAGCGCGGCCTCGATCGCCGGGTCGCGTGTGAGCCTGCGCCCGACGACGAGCGCCGCGGCCTCACGCGTGACGTCGTCATGGGTGGGGCCAAGGCCCCCCGTCACGATGACGAGACTGCGTCGTGACAGAAGTTCGGCAAGCGTCGTGACGATGGCGTCGAGGTCGTCGGGAACGGAGACCATCTCCCGGACCGAGCAGCCGGCGTTCACGAGCGCCAGCGCGACCTCGGCTCCGTTGGTGTCGAGCCGGTGGCCGGTCGTGAGCTCGGTCCCCACCGTGACGACTGCGGCGGTCTCGAGCGTGCGCACGCTATGCCTCCCGCTCCCACGGACCGGTGAGGATGTCCCGGGCGTGATAGAAGTAGTCGACCATCGACCAGATGGTCATCAGTACCGCGGCGCCCATGACCAGCCACGATAAGGTCTGGAACGCGGTCGCCCAGGTGCCGAGCAGGTCGTTCAGGAGCGCCGTGTCCTTCAGGAGGAAACCTACGATGGCGACGATCTGCAGGATCGTCTTCACCTTCCCGTGCGATGACGCGGCGATGACACGCCCCTCGGCGACAGCCACCATTCTGAGACCACTCACCACGAGTTCACGGCTGATGATCACGAGCGCTATCCATGAGGGAAGTTGCTCGAGGTCGACGAGAGCGATGAGGGCGGCGGTGACCAGGAGCTTGTCGGCAAGCGGATCGATGAACTTGCCGAAGGTGGTCACCTGGTTGCGCGTCCGGGCGATGTGTCCGTCTACCGCGTCGGTGGCGGCGAGCACGGTGAAGATGGCCGCCGCGATCCACGGTTGGGTGATGCGCCACCATGAGGGTGGGTCCACGAACGCGGGCCACTCACCGAGGAGCACGACCAGGAACACGGGGATGAACACCATGCGCAGGATCGTGATGCGATTGGCGAGGTTCATGTCAGGCATCGGTCACCTCTCCGATCAGGTCATAGCCGAGCGAATCGGTGATCGTGAGATCGATGAAGTCCCCGACGGATACGTCGGTGTCCACCAGTGTGACGCCGTCGACCTCGGGAGCCTGGCCGCAGGTGCGGCCGAAAAGCTCGCCGTCCTCGTCGACGCCTTCGATCAGGACCCTTTGTCGCGTGCCGACAGCGGCGGCGGCACGGGCGAAGCCGACGGAGTCCGCGATATCCCTCACCCGCTGCGCGCGCTCCTCGGCCACCGCGGGATCCACCTGGTCCGGCAGTGAGGCGGCCACCGTGCCCTCCTCCGGCGAGTACGTGAAGACACCCACGTAGTCGAGCTCGGCCTCGGCGAGGAACTCCTCGAGGATACGTGCGTCGACGTCAGTCTCACCCGGGAAGCCGGTCATGATCGTGGTGCGCAGGACGACACCGGGAAGAGCGGAGCGGACTCGGTCCACGAGCGAGAGGTGTGCCGCAGCGTCTCCGGTGCGGCCCATGGCGTCGAGCACGGGTCCGGAGGCGTGCTGGAGCGGGATATCGAGGTACCGGCAGACGTGCGAGGCGCTCGCGAGCGTGTTGAGCAGCGTGTCGGTCACCCCATCGGGCTGCACATACATCAACCGCAGCCTGAAGTCGCCGTCGAGCGCGTCGAGACGCCGCACGAGCGTCGCTAGGTCCTCCCCCGCTGCCAGGTCCACGCCGTACGATGCGATGTCCTGGCCGACGAGGACGAGTTCGCGGGCGCCGTGGTCGATCAGCCACCGGGCTTCGTCGACGAGCGCATCGAGGGGTGCCGATACGAACGGTCCACGGATAGCGGGAATGGCGCAGTATGCGCACCGGCGGTCACAACCCTCGCTCACCTTCAGGTACGCGGTGCTGCCGGGGGTGAGCCGGCCGGGGCCGGATGCCGCCTGCGCGGGGCTGCCGAACAGCTCCTCGAGGGTGGCGAGCAGCCCGCCTTCGGCGGTCACGGGGAGGAATGCATCGGCCTCGGACAGGGCGTCACGGAGCTCCTCGCCATAGCGCGACGGCAGACAGCCCGCGACGATGATGCGTCGACCGAGGCGGGCCGGACGCCATTCCGTGTGGAGTGAGAAGAACTCGGCGATCGCCTCTTCAGTGGCCGGCTGGATGAAGGCGCACGTGTTGAGGACGACAGCGTCGGCGTCGGCGATGTCGTCGACGAGCCGATATGCAGAGGAGGACACTGCTGCAGCCATGCGGTCAGTGTCGACCTCGTTCTTGGGGCAGCCGAGCGTGACGAACGCTATGGCGGGGACTTCAGGCACCGCGCGCCTACCGGTAGTTCACGAACTGCAGCGGGATGCCGTAGTCGTGTTCCTTGAGGAAGGCGATGACCGACTGGAGTTCGTCGCGGCTCGCCGAGAAGACGCGCACCTTGTCGCCCTCGATCTGCACCTTGACCTTGAACTTTTCATCGCGGACTTCCTTGTTGATGCGCCGCGCGATCTCAGCGTCGATGCCGTTGACGATCGTGCCCACGATGCGGCTGCTGCCGCCTGAGCCGGTCTCGGCCTTGCCCCACGACACTGCCTTCAGGTCGATCGAGCGCCGGACGAGCTTGGATGCGAGGATGTCCTGCACCTGTCCAAGCACGAAGTCGCTCGGGGCGCTCACGCTCACGGTGCCGGCCGAGCGATCGAAGGTGATGGTCGAGCCGGTGTCCTTCAAGTCGTAACGCTGCGTCAGCTCCTTGACCGACTGCTGCACGGCGTTGTCGACCTCCTGCAGGTCCACCTGCGAGACGACGTCGAAACTCTGGTCCTTGGCCATGTGATGCTCCTATCGGTCGAGCGCCTACTCGTCAGTGGCGCTGAGGGTCACTTCGGCGATGCCGTCGGTCACAGGGGGGAACTCCACGGTACGTCCGTCGCGCGTCACCGTGACCGCGGTGGGCTTCCCGGCGCGGATGACCGCCGAGGTTCCCACGGTCCAGGACTTGGGTTCACCGCCGGGAAGCGTCCCTTCGTAGGCGACGAGCCCGTCCACAAGCACGCGTACCCACGACGAGTCGCCCTGCGCAACGCCCACCGTAAGCGCGAACGCCCCCTCGGGAACGTCCGTGGGTGTGTCGGTGGTCGAGCCGGGAGAGGATGTCTCGGCTGAGCCGCCACCGGGCGCGACAGGTGTGGTGGTTGTCTCCGGTGCGATGGGCGGCGGGGTGTCATCGCGGCCAGCGAGCGCGGAGATGCCCCACAGCGCGAGTATGACCACCAGCACCGCACCCACCACGCCGACGATCGCCTTCGTAGGGATGGCGTGGATCTCGTGGCGATGTGGCACGATCTGCCGGTCCGGGATGTGGTGCGCCGGCGTACGCACCGCGGGGGGCACGACCGCGATGTCCTTCTGGTACTCCTCGAGCAGCGGGCCTGCGTCGATGCCGAGCGCATGGGCGTAGTTCTGTATGTAGCCCTTCACATACGGCGGCGCGGGGAGTTCGTCCCACCGTTCGTTCTCGAGGGCCTCCAGCATGCGACCCATGATCTTGGTGGAAGCCACGACTTCGGCAAGCGTCTTGGCCTGCGAACGACGCTCAGCGGCAAGCTTCTTACCGACCGGCATGACGACACCCTCTCGTTCTACTCATCGTCCGCGCGTTCTTCGCGCTCGAAGTGCTTCAGGGCCTCGAGATCGCCGATATCCACGAGGACCTCGCGGGGCCTGCTCCCATCGGGCTGGCCCACGATGCCCTTCGATTCGAGCATATCCATGATGCGGCCCGCACGAGCATACCCGACCTTGAGCCGGCGTTGCAGCAGCGAGGTGGAGCCCATGCCGCTGGTGACAACGATATCGGCGGCCTCCCACACGAGCGGGTCGTCGTCCTCATCGCTGTCCAGCGATCCGGTGGAGCCGGTCACTTTCAGGTGCAGGATCTCCTCGTGGTAGTCGGGTTCGGCCTGCGCCTTGACGTGTTCCACGACAGCGTTGATCTCGTCCTCGGACACGTACGCGCCCTGGATGCGGTGCGGCTTGGGCCATGCGGGCGTGGAGAACAGCATGTCGCCCAGCCCGATGAGCTTCTCGGCGCCGGGTTGGTCGAGGATGACGCGGCTGTCGATACCCGAAGACACCGCGAAGGCGATGCGGTTGGTGATGTTCGCCTTGATGAGTCCGGTGATGATGTCGGTGGACGGGCGCTGTGTGGCGACGATGAGATGGATGCCGGCGGCACGCGCGAGCTGCGCGATGCGGCAAATGGCGTCCTCGACCTCCTTGGCGGCGATCATCATGAGGTCGGCCAGCTCATCGATGATGATGACGAGGTACGGCAGCTCGGTGGCCCCCTCGGGGCCCTTCCCGTCCCTGATGGCGGCGTTGTACTGGGAGATGTTCCGCGCGCCCGCCTTCTGGAGCTTCTTGAGGCGGTTCTCCATCTCCCCTACCGCCCAGTGGAGTGCCGAGGCGGCCTCTTTCGCCTCGGTCACGACCGGGACGTAGAGGTGCGGAACGCCGTTGTAGAGGTTCAGCTCGATGCGCTTGGGGTCGATGAGGATGAGCCTGACCTCGGCGGGGGTTGCCCGCATGAGGATCGACATGATGAGCGAGTTGATGCAGACCGACTTGCCGGTGCCGGTGGAGCCGGCGATCAGCAGGTGCGGCATCGAGGCAAGGTCGGCCGCGACGTTCTCGCCGGCCACGTCCTTGCCGATGGCGAGCATGAGAGGGCGTGGGTCGGCGACCAGACCGCTGTGCAGGACATCGCCGAGGGTGACGGTGGCGCGGCCCGCGTTGGGGACCTCCACACCCACGTAGCTCTTGCCGGGGATCGGCGCGAGGATGCGGATCGTGGGGGCCGCGAGCGAGAGGGCGAGGTCGTCAGAAAGTGACGTGACGCGGTTCACCTTCACGCCCTTGGCGATCTCGACCTCGAACATCGTGACCGTGGGGCCCGGGATCCAGTTGACCACGCGCGCCGGGATGTCGAACGTGGCGAACGTCTGCTCGATCAGGCTCGCGGTGTGCCGCAACTCCTTCTCCGAGGCACGATGCGCGGCAGCGCTATCAGGTGTGCGCGGGAGCTTGGCAAGCCCGGGCAGCTCGAAGCCTTCGAGCGCACGCGGCGCCACCGATGCCGGGGCAGGGAGCGTTGGCCGGGAGGCCTGCGGGTCGGGCGGCTTCGCTCCGCGCTTCGGCCGCTCGGCGGGCCGCGATGACGTCACGGGCTCGAGCCGGCCCTCGTCCTCGAAGTCCTGCAGGGGGATCGTTTTGGCGGCGCGGCGTCGACCGGCAGGCAGGGCCGGGGCGGCCTCCTCTGCCGGGCGGCTGAAGAAGCCGCGCACGGAGTCGAGGACCTCGGTGATCGACAGCCCCGCCACGACAAGGCCGACGAGCGCGAGCGCGCTTGAGATCACATAGGCGATGGGGGCGCCGAGCAGACCGCGGAGCGCCCATGCGACGGCGCCTCCTACGTAGCCCCCGCTCGCCACGACGGTCTCACTCTCCCACTGGATCGCGGGGTCGTTGCCGATGGCGACTGCGCCGAGGACTGCGACGAGGAAGAGGCCGAGGCCAAGACCCACCCGCAGTTCATCGATACGGATCGAGCTCAGGAAGAACGTGACCGACCAGAGGATGACGAGCACGGGGATCGCGTAGGCGCCGATCCCGAAGCCCGCGCGCAGGAGACCGCTCACGGCCTCAGGGATCACGCCAGACGTGCTCGAATACACCGAGATGCCCAGCGCAACGGCGAACGCCGCAAGCAAGATGCCCACGATCTCGTGACGGCTCTCGTCGTCCAGCACCGGCTGCGGTGCGGGCGGTTGCGTGCGCGTACGCGCCCCGGACTTCTTGGCCGGGGCGTTGCGCTGCGTCTTCCGTGTGGTGCCACTCGGCATGCAGGTCTCCTCGTGAGCCTTAGAACAGGATCCGTGCGACCAATATCGCGGTGCCTACGATCGCAGTGTATATGGCGAATGCTGCGAGCGAGTGCTTCCGCACATAGGGTAGCAGGAGCGCGATGGCTCCGTAGCCCACGAGCGCGGTGGTGATCAGCCCCACCGTGAGAGGGCCGGCGGCTGGCAGCGACTCTCCGCCGACGATCACATCGAGCAGGATCTTCTTGGAGGTCGCCGCAAAGATGATCGGGATCGACAACAGGAACGAGAACCGGGCGGCCTCTTCACGCTTGATGCCAAGACCCACGCCGGCGGCGATGGTCGTGCCTGAGCGGGAGAGCCCGGGCGCCACCGCGAACGCCTGGGCGACGCCGATCGCGAGCGCTTGCTTGAGCGGTATCTCCTCGGCGGTCTCCACCGAGTGCGTACTGCGGCGGGCGAAGACCTCGGCGAGCGTCAACAGTATCGCGGTGAGGACGAGGAAGGCGCCGGTGACCGTGACCTGGGAGGACATCGGAAGCGTCTCCACGCCCTCGACGAGCGGCTCGAGCGCGAGCGCGATCAACGCGCTCGGTATGGTGGCGGCGATGATGAGCCACGCCAGTCGCCGCTCGCGCGCCAGACGCTCGCCCTTCGAGAAGAGACCGCGGGCAAGGTTCCAGACGTCGTGACGGAAGTAGGCGATCGTCGCGAGCAGCGTCGCCGCGTGCAGGACGACATCGAAACCGAGCCCGAAGCGCTGCCAGCCGAACAGTGAAGGCACGAGGATGAGGTGGCCATCGCTCGAGATCGGGAGGAATTCGGTGATGCCCTGCGTGATACCAAGGACTATCGCTTCAAGAATGCCCACTAGACCTCCATGACTATCGGGATGATCATCGGCCGGCGACGGGCCGACTCCCAGATGTACTGCGATACCGCATCATGCAGCGCCTTCTTGACCACGCTGTTGTCCGTCACACCCTCTGAAGCGGTGCGCTTGAGGACCTTCTCCACACGTCCGCGGACGGCGTTCAGGGCCTCGGCGGTGTCCGAGCCAAGCACGAGGCCTCGGGTGACGAGCTCCACCTCGCCCGCGACCGCCCCGGTGCGGGAGTCGATCGCCACGACGATCAGCGCGATCCCATCGCTCGAGAGCAGCTGCCGGTCGCGTAGCACGACCTGGCCGAGGTCGCCGACGGTCAGACCGTCCACATACACGACGCCTGAGGCGACCTGCTGGCCCCGGTGTACGCCGGACTCATCGATCTCAAGGCAGTCGCCGTTGTCGAGCACGAATATGTTCTCATCCGGGATGCCCACAGCCTGCGCAAGGTCGCGATGTGCGTGCAGGTGCCGCATCTCGCCGTGGACCGGCATCACGTACTGCGGCTTGACGAGGTTCAGCATCAGCTTGAGCTCCTCGGCGGCGGCGTGACCCGATACGTGGACTCGCGCGATGCCCTTGTGGACGACCTTGGCGCCGGCCTTGTAGAGGCGGTTCATCACCCGGCTGACGGCCTTCTCGTTGCCCGGGACCGGCGTGGCCGAGATGACCACGGTGTCCCCCGCTTCGATCTTGACCGTCTTGTGCTCGCCGTTCGCGATGCGCGCGAGCGCGGAGAGCGGCTCGCCCTGGCTGCCCGTGCAGAGCACCACGACCTTGTGGGCGGGCAGGTCGCCCATCGCATACGCGTCCACGATGTCTTCGTCTTTGATGTGGAGGTAGCCGAGGTCACGTGCGATCCGGGTGATGTTCACCATGGACCGGCCCGTGACCACGACCTTGCGTCCGCACGCCACGGCCGCGTCGCATACCTGCTGGACGCGGTGGACGTGTGACGCGAACGACGCGACGATGATGCGCTGCTCGGCCGACGCGAAGATGGTGCGCAGTGAGGCGCCGACCTCGGCCTCTGACGGCGTGTGCCCGGGACTCTCCGCCCCGGTCGAGTCGCTCATCAGGAGCGTCACGCCCTGCTTGGCAGCGCGAGCGAGACCCGCGTAGTCGGTGAATCTGCCGTCGATCGGCGTCTGATCGAGCTTGAAGTCGCCCGTGTGCAGCACCGAGCCGACGGGCGTGCGCACGTAGATCGCGACGCCGTCGGGGATCGAGTGGTTGACGGCGAAGAAGTCGAGCCCGAACATGCCAAGGTTCACGTGTCCGCCGGGCTTGATCTCGCGCAGCTTCGGCTTCTTGATGCGGTGCTCTTCGAGCTTGCCGGCGATGATACCGAGGGTGAGCTTGGTGCCCAGCACCGGGACCGGTGTGCCGAGGTCCTTCAGGAGGTACGGCAGTGCCCCGGTGTGGTCCTCATGCCCGTGGGTGATGATGATGCCCCGCAGCTTCTCTTTGCGCTGCAGGATGTAGCTGTAGTCGGGCAGGATGAGGTCGATGCCCGGGTGGTCGTCGTCGGGGAACATCAGGCCGGCATCGATCACAAGCATGTCGTTTCCCAGTTCGAGAACCGTCATGTTCTTGCCGATGCCATCGAGTCCGCCGAGCGGGATGACGCGGAGGCGGTGCTTCTTGGAGGATGTCATATGCGGCTGTGTGTGCTCCTTATCGTGTCAGGGTACATGTGGCGTTGCGGGTCGTGCAGCGCGGTCAGGAGAGACCGCGTTTCAGTCGTCCATGAGGCCGAGGTGGCCGAGGATGCGACGCATCTCGGCGGTCTGCTCGGCGGTGGCCGGGATGAGCGGCAGGCGGCACTCGCCCACCGGGAACCCGATGAGTTCGAGCGCCTTCTTCACCATGATCGGGTTCGCGGTCATGAACAGCGCCTTGAACAGCGGCATCAGCTCGAGGTGGGTCTTGAGGGCCCGCGTGTGGTCTCCGGTCGCCTGGGCCGACAGCATCTCGGCGAGTTGCGGGCCCGCGATATGGGAGGCAACCGAGATCACACCGGTGGCGCCGAGCCCCATCATCGGCAACGTGTCCTCGTCATTGCCCGAGAGCACCTCGAAACCGCGGGGTGCCCCGTCGATAATCGCCGCGATCTGCGTGAGGTTCGATGATGCCTCTTTGACCGCGACGATGTTCTCGAAGTCGGCCGCAAGGCGGAGCGTCGTGGGTGCCTCGAGGTTCACGACCGAACGACCCGGGATGTTGTAGAGGATCACCGGCACGTCCACGGCGCTGGCGATCGCCCCGAAGTGACGGTACAGGCCCTCCTGCGGCGGCTTGTTGTAGTACGGAACCACGGCCATGACGCCGTCGACACCAAGGCCGACCACCTTGCGCGCAAACGCGACCGAATCGTCCGTGCAGTTGTCACCAGCATTGGCGATGACCGGCGCCGAGCCGTCGACCGCCTCGAGGACGGCCTCGAACAGGCGCATCTTGTCATCGTAGTAGACCGTGGGCGACTCGCCGGTAGTGCCGCACACGACGAGCGCCTCGGTGCCCTGGTCGAGCAGTCGGAGTGCGAGTTCCTGTGCGCGCGCCAGGTCGAGTTCACCTTCGGCGGTGAACGGCGTGACCATTGCGGTGAGGAGCCGCCCGAAGCGAGGCTCGGTCATGATGGGTCGCCCCCTAGCGTCAAAGGCGTTGTCCGGACGCCTGGATGATGTGTACGTGTCTATCCGGAGTATTGTGCCACACCGTGCCGGCATTTCGGCAGCCAGGTTGCCGAGGGGTTGCCGCCATGGCCTAGGTGTCGAGGCCGAATCCCTGGTGAAGCGCCCTCACGGCGGCGTGGGTCTCGTCGGCCGGCACCAGCGCAGATATGGTGGTGTGGCTGTCGGCCGCCTGCAGGATGTGCACCCCTGCCTGCGCCAGATGGTCGGCCATGGCCGCCATCACACCGGGAACGCCGTGCATGCCCGCACCGACCAGCGTGACCTTCGCGAGCCCACCACGGACCGCGAACGACATCCCGAGGCGTCTCAGCACGTCGGAGGCGGCCGATACCCGGTCTTCGGCGACCGTGAACACGAGCGAGTTGCCTACCGGGGTGAACATGTCGAGTGACACATCTGCCTGCGCCATGGTGCGGTAGACGTCGGTCTGCCCGCGCATATGCTCGGCGGTGCCTTCCGTCCCCGGCAGCGTGGCGGTGAAGCGTGCGATGCCCTCGGTGTGGGAGACCGCGGTTGCCACGCCCGCCGGCGCGTAGGTACGCATGTCGGCGACCCTGGTGCCGGACCCTTCGCTGAACGTGTTCCTGACACGGAGGTCGATGCCGCTCTCGAGCGCGAACTCGGCGGCCGGCGTGTGTACGATCTTGCTGCCGTGCCGCGCCATCTGGAAGAGCTCCTCGGCCCCGATCTCGCTCAGGACGGCGGCCGTGTCGCACGTCCGAGGGTCGGCGGACATGATGCCGTCCACATCGGTGTAGATCTCCACGGACGTGGCCTCGAGCGCCACGCCAAGAGCGCACGCGCTGGTGTCGCTCCCGCCTCGGCCGAGTGTGGTGGTCGAGCCGTCAGGGCCGACGCCCTGGAATCCGGCGACGACGGGGACCCGGCCAGCGGCCACGGCGGCGATGATCGCCGACGGGTCGATGCCGATGATGCGGGCGCAGCCGAAATGATCGTCGGTGTAGATGCCGGCCTGTGCTCCTGAGAACGACATCGCGTCCACGCCGTGCGCACGCAGGTGCGCGGCGACCACCACGGCGGAGATCAGCTCCCCGGCGCTCGCGAGGAGATCGCTCTCTCGCGGAGGAACGGGAAGTCCATCGAGCAACGCAAGGAGGGTATCGGTGGCGTACGGGGCGCCCTTGCGCCCCATGGCCGAGACGACCAGTACGGGCGCGGAGCCGAGCTCCTGTGCCGCCAGGACGCGACGTGCGAGCGCAGAGCGGCCTCGCTCATCGGCGACGGACGTGCCGCCGAACTTCATCACGATGACCGGGTGTTCGCTCATCACTACGCCTCCATGAACCGTTCGAGGCCGATGACGAGACCAGAGTGACGGACCACGTTGCGGATGGCCAGCACCACGCCCGGCATGAAGCTCGTGCGGTCGATGGAGTCGTGGCGGATGGACAGCGTCTGTCCCTGGCCGCCGAACAGGACCTCTTGATGGGCGACCATGCCGGGGAGTCTGACCGAATGGATCGTGACGTCGTCGACAAGCGCGCCGCGCGCGCCTTCGGCGATCTCCGTCTCCCGCCCCGGTGCCGGGGGGACGGCGCTCCGTGCGTCGGCGATGAGCGATGCGGTCCGCAGTGCGGTGCCGCTCGGCGCGTCGGCCTTACGGTCGTGATGCAGTTCGATGATCTCGACGTGCGGCATGAAGCGCGCGGCCTCGGCGGCGAAGCGCATCATCAGCACCGCACCGATCGCGAAGTTGGGTGCCATGAACAGGCACGCACCGTCGCGCGCGCCCGCCGCGAGCGTCTCGAGCTCGGTGGTCGGGAGGCCTGTCGTGCCCACGACGCAGTGCACCCCGTGCGCAAGCGCGGTCGCGATGGTGCCGCCGACGACAGACGGGTGCGTGAAGTCAACCATCACCTGCGGCCGGCTCGCCTCGATCGCCGAAGCGAGATCTCCCTCGTAGGACAACGACGTCCCCTCCCCGACCCGTTGGCCGGAGTGCGCGGGATCGACCGCGCCGACAAGTTCGAGATCCTCTTCAGCCAGTACGGCCCGAACGACCTCGCTGCCCATGCGTCCGGCAGCGCCACTCACCAGGACCCTGATCATGTGTCTCCCCTTACATCAGGTGCGCAACGGCATCTTCGCCGAACGGCGCGATGATGGCCAGTGCGTGATGGCCGTTGAAGATCTGCTCCGCGAGCCGGCGGACATCGTCGAGCGTGACCGCATCAAGCCGGTCGATGATCTCGTCGAGTGACAGCAGTTCTCCACCGGTGACCTCGGTCTTGCCGATGCGCGTCATGCGGCTCCGCGTGCTCTCCAGGCCGAGGATCATCTGGCCCTTGATGGACTCGCGCACCCGATCGAGTTCGTCGGCGGTGGCGCCGTGGGCGGTGATCTTCTCCACCTCGGTCTTGATCAGCTCGATCACCTGTGCGGCGTTGTCAGGACGGGTGCCGGCATACACGGCGAACTCGCCTGTGTCCTGGTAGTGGCTGTGGAACGAGTACACGGCGTAGGCCAGGCCGCGCTTCTCGCGGATCTCCTGGAACAGGCGTGAGGCCATGCCGCCGCCGAGCACGCCGTCAAGCACCGCGAGTCCGAATCTGTCCTCATGGCGGGCGGGCAGTCCGGTGACGCCCCAGAGGATATGGGCCTGCTCGGTGTCCTTGGTGAGCACCGAGAGCCGGGGCTCGGTCACGGGCGTTGCGTGGACTCTCTCGTAGCGAGGGCCTTCCGGCACCGTGAGGCGTTCGCGCACCATGTCGACGATCGCCTGGTGTTCGAGCGCTCCAGAGGCCGCGACGACGATGTTGCCGGAGGTGTAGTGCCGACGGTGGAACGCCACCGCAGCATCGTGGTCGAAGCCGCTGACGGTCTCCTTGCGTCCGATGACCGGCAGCCCGAGCGGATGCGACGGCAGGAGCGTGCTCGCGAAGAGCTCGTGTACCTGGTCGTCGGGCTGGTCCTCATAGCGGGATATCTCCTCGAGCACGACCTCGCGCTCGGAGAGGCACGCATCCTGCGCGAGAGAGGCGTTCACGACCATATCGGAGAGGATGTCGACCGCGTCAGGCAGGTGCTGATCGATCAGCCGCGCGTAGTAGCAGGTGTACTCCTTGCTCGTGAACGCGTTGAGCTCCGCGCCGAGACGGTCGAACGATTCGGAGATCTGCGCCGCGGTGCGCGTGGGTGTCCCCTTGAACATCATGTGCTCGATGAAGTGCGACATGCCCGCGTCGGCCGGCGACTCGTCCCTGCTGCCGACGGAGCACCAGATGCCGAAGGCGACCGAGCGGACCGTGTCCATGGGCTCGGTGATGACCGTGATGCCGTTCTCGAGAACCGTCTTGTCGTAGAACATGCAGTCGCATCCTCTCGTATGGACAGACGGCCCGAGGCGCGTCTGCGCTCCCGGGCCGTCGGATATCACCGTGTGCTGCTACTGCCGGCGGCGGGGCTTGCGATCGCCTCCGCGGTCGCCGCCACGATCCCCGCGATCGTCGCGGCGCGGCGCGGGAGCCTCGGCGCCCTCCGGCACGTCGAACTTCTCGATGAGATCGAGCGACACCTTGCCGCGGTCGTCGATCTCCTGGACCACGACTTCGACCTCGTCGCCGATGTTCAGCACCGACTCGACGTGGGCGATGCGACCCTTGGCCATCTTGGAGATGTGCAGCAGACCGTCCTTGCCGGGGATGAGCTCGATGAACGCACCGAACGGCTGGATCGAGACCACGCGGCCCTTGTACTTCTCGCCGGGCTCCACGTCACGCACGATGGCCTTGATGCGATCGACCGCTTCGAGCCCACGCGCGTCACGGCATGCCACATAGATGGTTCCGTCGTCGTTGACGTCGATGTCGGCGCCGGTCTCCTCGACGAGGCCCTTGATGACCTTGCCCCCGGGGCCGATGACGTCACGGATCTTGTCTGTCGGGATCTTGATGGTGATGATGCGCGGCGCGAACTCCTTGAGCTCGGTACGGGGCTCATCGATGGCCTCGAGCATCTTGCCGAGGATGTGCGCACGGCCGGCTTTGGCCTGCGTGAGCGCCTCGGAGAGGATCTCCACGGAGAGGCCCTTGGCCTTGTTGTCCATCTGCAGGGCCGTGATGCCGGCCTCGGTGCCCGCGACCTTGAAGTCCATGTCGCCGAGGAAGTCCTCGAGACCCTGGATATCGGAGAGGATCGCGTAGCGGTCGCCCTCCTTGATGAGGCCCATCGCGATGCCGGAGACCGGAGCCTTGATCGGCACGCCGGCGTCCATCAGCGACATCGTGGAGCCGCAGACCGAACCCATCGAGGACGAGCCGTTGGACTCGAGGACCTCGGAGACGATGCGGATGGTGTACGGGAAATCCTCTTCCGCCGGGACGACCGGCAGCAGTGCCCTCTCGGCCAGCGCACCGTGGCCGATGTCGCGGCGCTTAGGCCCGCGCATGAACCCGGTCTCACCGGTGGAGAACGGCGGGAAGTTGTAGTGGTGGATGTAGCGCTTGCCCTCCGACACGTCGATGGTGTCGATGCGCTGCCACTCGTTCAGCATGCCAAGGGTCAGGACTGAGAGCACCTGCGTCTGACCGCGGGTGAAGAGTCCGGTGCCATGTGCGCGCGGCAGGTAGTCCACCACGCAGCTGATCGGACGGATCTCCGTGACCGAGCGGCCATCGGCGCGCTCACCTTCCTCGAGCACCATGTCGCGCATGGTCTTCTTCTCGAGCGCCTTCATGAGGCCCTTGATGTGCTTGGCGTTCGCGGCATACTCGGCCTCGTCGAAGATGGACTTGAGCTCGTCCTTGACCGCGGCGACGGCGTCCATACGGGCATGCTTGTCTGGGTTGTGGAGCGCGGCGCGCATCTTGTCCGCACCGGCGCTGAAGATCCGCTCGCGGAGCTCGGCCGGGGCCTCGTCGAACTTCACGTCCATCGGCGTGATATCGACTTTGGCGAGGAAGCGCTCCTGCACGGCGCAGAACTCGCCGATGGCTTCCTGCGCGAAGGTGAGCGCTGCGAGCATGTCCTCCTCGGGCACCTCATTGGCGCCCGCTTCGACCATGTAGATGGCGTCGCGGCTACCTGCGACCACGAGGTCGAGGTCCGATGCCTCAGCGTCCTCGAAGGTCGGGTTCACGAGGAACTCGCCGAACTCGTCGCGGCAGATGCGCACGCCGGCGAGCGGCCCCTCGAACGGGATCCCGGCAGCCATGAGCGCGGCGGACGCGCCCATGATCGAGATCACATCGATCTGGTGCACCTGGTCGGCCGAGAACACGGTGGCGATGACCTGGACGTCGTTGCGGAATCCGTCGGCGAATGCCGAGCGGATGGGTCGGTCGATCATGCGAGCGGTGAGCGTGGCCTTCTCGCTCGGGCGCGTCTCGCGCTTGATGAAGCCGCCGGGAAGACGTCCCGCGGCGTACATGCGTTCTTCGAAGTCGACCGTGAGCGGGAAGAAGTCGAGATCCTTCGGCTCCTTGCTCGCGGTCGCGGTCACCAGGACGATGCTGTCGCCCTGACGCACCAGTACGGCGCCGCCGGCCTGCTTGGCCAGCTCACCGGTCTCGAGCGTGTACTGCTGTCCGTACAGCTCGAAAGATTCGGTTACTTTGCCCATCCTCGTCCTCTTCTCCGGTCGCCCGCCCCCATGGCGTCGACCTCATCAATGCGGGGCCTCGTGCCCCTACGTCAGTGAAGGCGGGACGCTGCCCGCCTTCACGTGGTGCCTCTGTTAGTTCCGGAGCCCCAGCTTCGCGATGATGGCGCGGTAGCGCTCGATGTCGTTCTTCTTGAGGTAGTTCAGGAGCCTCCGGCGCTGGCCGACGAGCTTGAGGAGCCCGCGACGGCAGTGGTGGTCGTGCGAATGGGTGCGGAGGTGCTCGGTGAGATCGCGGATGCGCTGGCTGAGGAGCGCGATCTGGACCTCGGCGGAGCCGGTGTCGCCCTCGGTGCGGGCGTGCTCGGCGACGATCGCGGACTTTACGTCCTTCTCGAGTGCCATATTCTCTTTCACCTTTCGATTGAAGTCGCCCGGTGCCGAGAGATGCGGTGGTGAGTCGCAGATCCAGGGACCGGGTCATCGATACAACCAGCGGAGTATAGCACACACGGTACCGGGTGTCGCCAGGCGGCCCGCACTCGAACGTCAGATGGTGACGATCTCGCGCGTGCGCGTGACAAACCCACCGATGGCACGGGCGAGCTCGCTCTCGTCAGCATACAGCCGGTGCTCGCCGAGCCGCTCGATGAAGTCCACGCGGATGGAAGAACCGTACAGGTCGCCTTCGAAGTCGAGCAGGTGCGCCTCGAACCGAGAGACCGCGTCGGGGTATGTGGGTGGAAGGCCGACCGAGACCGCCGCGCGGTATGTGTCGCTCCCGTGGAACGCGCGCGCGGCGTAGACGCCGGGACCCGGGAGAGCCATGCGGTCATCGAACCCGAGGTTGGCCGTGGGTGCCCCGAGGCGGCGTCCGCGAGAGCGCCCGGGCGTCACGGTGCCGTACAGCCGGTGCGGTCGATCCAGCAGCCGCCCGGCGGCGGCGACGTCGCCAGCGGTGACGAGTCCGCGAATGCGGGTGGATGTCACAGGTGCGCCCTCTCTGGTCACGAGCTCGTGAGCGATCACCTCGAATCCATCCCGGGCGCCGCACTCGCGGAGTGTGGTCACGTTACCGGCGGCACGGGCACCGAAGCGGAAGTCCTCCCCCACGATCACCACACGCGGAGTGAGCATGCGCATCAGGACATCGTCGATGAAGGACTCGGGCGTGACGGCGGCCAGGCGGGCATCGAACGGGACGACCAGTATCACGTCGGGGCCGAGTTCTCCGATGAGCGCGAGTTTGTCTTCGAGGGTGGTGAGCTGCGGGGCGGCGTCGTCCGGGGTCACGACCTGGTCGGGGTCACGGTCGAATGTGACCACGCAGCAGGACACACCCTCATCGGCGGCGGTCTCCACGGCGTCGCGGATGAGTGTTTGGTGTCCCACGTGCACTCCGTCGAACACGCCGAGCGCCACGGCCGTCTCACCGATGCGTTCGTCGTCGCTCCTGTGCCAGAGGATCTGCGTCATCGCGACACCGCCGGTGAGAACACGGTCTCGGGGACGAGCCCACGGTCCGTGCAGCGATAGACCGCACCGAGCCGGCCGTCGATCAAGACGCTCACCCGACCCTCCGGGGCGAGCAGCGGCGGATCGGGTGCGACGAGTGAGCGTCCCGCGATCACGTGGGTCGCGTCCGCGTTGAGCGTGGGGTACCCGAGGACGGGCACCGGATCGGCGAACAGCGAAGGCAGCTCCCCCGCGAGCGCGGCGTCGCACGCCGCATCGAGTGCGTGCGACGCTTCGATGCCGACCCGGCCCACACTGGTGCGACGCAGTGCGGTGAGGTGTGCCCCGGTGCCGGCGGCGCGGCCGATATCGCGTGCGAGTGAACGGATGTATGTGCCTTTCGAGACCGCGAAGTGCACGTCCCAGGCAGCGGATCGCGCATCCACGCACATAAGCGAGGCTTCGTGCACGATGATGTCCCGTGGCGACATCTGTACATCGGCACCTGCGCGTGCCAGGCGATGAGCGGGCACGCCATCACGCTTGATCGCCGAGTAGACAGGGGGCATCTGCGACTGCGGTCCGAGGAATCCCTCCAGCAGCACGGCGGCCGCGTCCGGGTCGAGCACCGCGGCTGGCACCGGATGCGTTGCGGTGATGGCGCCATCGGAGTCCAGCGTGTCGGTCTCGGCGCCGAACGCGAGCCTGGCGTCGTAGGACTTGTCCTGTCCGGACAGGTACCGTTCCAGCCGCGTGGCGGAGCCGACCAGGACCGTGAGGATGCCGGTGGCGAGCGGGTCGAGCGTCCCGGCGTGACCGATACGCCGCTCTCCCGTCGCCCGCCTGAGTCTGGCGACCACGTCGTGGCTCGTCATCCCGGCAGGCTTGTCGATGATGAGCAGTCCCGAAAGTCCCGTCGCCCCCCGGCGTGCCGTCATTCGCCGCCTCCGGGCAGTAGCGGCAGAAGGACGCCAAGGGCCGATGCAAGGTCTCCGTCGATGGTGACGCCGGCGGCGGCACGGTGTCCTCCCCCGCCGAGCCGCCGGGCGACCGCGCTCACATCGGCAACGCCCTTGGATCGGAGGTTGACCCGGGCGACGCCGCCGTTGGTCTTGATCAGTGCGACGACCTCGACGCCGCCGAGGGCACGCACGTGGTCGATCAGGTTCTCGGCCTCGGCCGGTAGCGCTCCCGTCTCGGCAAAATCGGCCTCCGTGACCCACGAGTAGGCCACGCGTCCATCGTTGGCGAGCGCGGTCCTGCTGAGTGTGCGTGCGAGAAGTGCCTGTGCGCCGGCGGAGCGGTTCTCGTAGACGGCGGAGTAGACTTCGTTGGGGTGCGCCCCTGCATCGACCATGTCGGCTGCGGTGCGCAGCGTGGAGGCGGTCGTGTTGGAGTAGCTGAACCGGCCGGTGTCCGTGAGCAGCGCCGTGTACAGGCAGGTCGCGGCGTCCGGTCCGGGCTCCACGCCCAGAGCGTCGGCGAGCTGCCACACGAGGCATCCGGTGGCCGCTGCGCTCGGCTCGAAGATGGCGATGTCTCCCTCGGCGACGGCATCGGGGTGGTGGTCCACCATGATGAGCGTACGGGCGGCGCGCGCGAGAGGCTCGGACTCCGCAAGTCGCCGGAGCGCCGGGCAGTCAAGGGAGATGAAGACGTCGGGCGCGTCCAGGTCCTCAACGCGCCTGTAGCTGTCAGCGCCGGGGAGGAACGCGTATGTGCGCGGAAGCGGCGCGGTGGTCGGGAGCACGGGGACCGCGGTGACGCCTGCCTGGCGCAGGACGAGGAGCAGTCCGAGCGTCGACCCGATGGCATCGCCGTCGGGGTCGACGTGGGAGCCGATCACGACCGTGCGTGCGTTCAGGAGCGCGTCGGCCGCCCGCCGCATCGCACTTCCGGCCGGTCCTGCGCCGGTGGGCCCGCCGCTCACCCCTCGTCACCATCACGGGTGAGCGAGGGCGGCACGTCCTTGAGCGCCTCGGTGATGCGCATGCTTTGCTCGAGTGTGGTGTCGATGTGGTAGTGCAGCTCGGGCACGACCCGCATCTGGACCCTGCGTGCGAGGCCCGTGCGGATGCGCTTGTCGGCCGAACGCAACCCCTCAAGCAGCGAGGCGTACTCGGCCTCGCCACCGTGGGTGGTGACGTATACGTTGGCAAGATTCAGGTCCGAGGAGACCTCGACCGATGTGATGGTCGCGAAATCGATCCGCGGGTCGGCGATGTCGTCCCTGAGGACCTCGGCAAGCGCCTCACGAACGTTCTCGCTGAGGCGCCTGGTCCGGGGTGTGCTCTTCATGCGCTACTCCTCGCGTGCGACCTCGACGATGCGGTACGACTCGATGATGTCGCCGACCTTGAGGTCCTGGAAGTTCTCGATGCCGATTCCGCACTCGTAGCCCTGCTTGACCGACTTGACGTCGTCCTTGAAGCGGCGCAGGGAGTGCAGCTTGCCATCGTGGATGATCGTGCCGTCGCGGACGATGCGCACCTGGTCATCGCGCGTGATCTCGCCCTCCTGGACGAAGCAGCCGGCGATGGTTCCGATCTTCGGGACCTTGAACAGGTCGCGCACCTCGATGCGTGCGGTGTCGCGCTCCTCGATCGTGGGCGCGAGCATGCCCACGCGCGCCGCGTTGATCTCCTCGATGGCCTGGTAGATCACGCGGTACAGCCGCATGTCCACCTTCTCCTTCTCGGCGAGATCGCGCGCCACGGGCAGCGGCCGCACGTTGAAACCGATGATGATGGCATCGGACGCGGTGGCCAGCATGACATCGGTCTCGGTGATACCACCGACGCCGGAGTGGATGATGTTGATGCGGACCTCGGACTGATCCATCTTGTCGAGCGCGTCGCGCAGCGCCTCGATGGAGCCCTGGACGTCGGCCTTGACGACCAGATTGAGGTCTCTGAGCTCACCCTCTTTGATCCGCGCGAACAGGTCGTCGAGCGTCACGCGGGTCTTGTGCTCATGTTCGATCAACCGCTGGCGGAGTGCACGGTCTTCGGCGAGGTTGCGTGCGTCACGCTCGTCCGCGAAGACGCGGAACTCGTCACCGGCCGAAGGGACACTGGACAGGCCGAGGACCTCGACCGGGTCCGCGGGACCAGCGCTGTCGACGATCCCGCCCTTCGGGTTCACGAGCGCACGGACGCGGCCATGGCTCGTACCCGCGACCACCGAGTCGCCGACGTGCAGGGTGCCGCGCCTGACCAGCACGGTCGCTACCGGCCCGCGGCCCTTGTCGAGCTTGGCCTCGATGACGACACCCGATGCGAGCGTATCGGGGTTGGCGGTGAGCTCGAGCATATCGGCCTGGAGCAGCACCATCTCGAGCAGTTCGTCGATGCCGATGCGCTTCTTGGCGGATACGTTCTGGAAGATGGTCGTGCCACCCCACTCCTCCGGCACGATCTCGTGTTCGGTGAGCATCTGCTTCACCTGCTCGGGATTCGCACCGTCCTTGTCGATCTTGTTCACCGCGACGATGATCGGCACGCCGGCAGCCTTCGCGTGGTGGATGGCCTCGACGGTCTGCGGCATGACGCCGTCGTCGGCGGCCACCACGAGGATGACGATGTCCGTGATGTTCGCACCACGGGCACGCATGGCGGTGAACGCTTCGTGGCCCGGTGTATCGATGAACGTGATGAGGCGGCCGTTCTTCTCGACGACCGAAGCGCCGATGTGCTGGGTGATGCCACCGGCCTCCGTAGCGGCGACGCCCGATTCCCGGATCGCATCGAGCAGCGAGGTCTTGCCGTGGTCGACGTGGCCCATGACGGTCACGACCGGCGGACGCGGCTTGAGGTCGGCGGGGTCGTCGACGAACGAGAAGCCGGGCTCCTCCTCCGGGGTGACGATCTGCACCTCCACCTCGAGGTCCTCGGCGAGGATCTCCATGGCGTCGCGGCTCATCGGCTGGTTGATGGTGTGCGGGTCCCCGAGCATAAAGAGACGCTTCACGACCTCACCCGGAGCGACGTCGAGCGCCTCGGCGAACTGGGCGACCGTGGAGTTGACGGGGATGGTGA
>JAZIGI010000028.1:0-27998 GCA_036679125.1 Actinomycetota bacterium
CGCGAGCGCGAGGTTGAGGGTGATCTTGCGTTTGACCTCCTCAGCCTCGTAGTCGAGGTTGGAGTGTCCTTCCGCAACGCTGCCGAGGCGTTTGGTCTGTCCCGCCATGAAGAGCATCGCCTCGGCGAGCGACGTCTTACCGGCATCTCCATGGCCAAGCAGGACGACGTTGCGGACCTTGTCGGTGCTGGGTGCTCCCATGAGCATCGCCTCCTCGAGCAACACACGGACGGGCCTCGTCAGAGAAAAGGCCGGACCCGTGGTGCCCGTGCGTCGCGGCAGGCGACGACGGCCCGTACAGGGCCCGGTGCACACATCCCGCCTCCGCCCGACAGGCGGCGACGTGATGCTCACGATAGCACATGGAGCGCAGCGAAAAAGCGGCGGTATCGCCTGCTGGCGCAGCGGGAGCACACTGGTAGAATAGAGCGATTCCAACCGTATCCGACGTTCGGCGTACGCGCCGGAAAGGGAGGCCGAATGATCCGGGGAACATCTGTGTGGAGGGTCGCGCTCTTCGGCCTGCTGGCGGCCTTCATGGCGCTGGCGCTCCTGACCTCTGGTTGTTCGTCCGAGCCCGCTGAGACCGGGGCCGCCACTGGCGGCGACGCGGCTCCGTCCGATTCCCAGACCGCCGAAGACGGCGATCCGGCCATCGCGTTCGAGGAGGAAACCATGCATGTCTCTACAGTCGAAGTGACGGGCACCGAGCGTGCCGTCATGGTCACATCCAAGGGCACCATCACGCTCGAGTTCTATCCCGCCGACGCCCCGAACCACGTTGCGAGTTTCATCGAGCTCGCAGACGCCGGGTTCTACGATGGCATCAAGTTCCATCGTGTCATCCCCGGCTTCGTGGCTCAGGGTGGAGACCCGATCACCCGTGACCTCACCCCCGAGCAGGTCATCGCTGGCGCTCCGGGTGTCGGAACGGGCGGCCCCGGCTGGCAGCAGAAGGCCGAGTTCAACTCACGCAAGCACGAGACGGGCACGCTCGCCATGGCGCGTTCGCAGAACCCCGACTCCGCGGGATCGCAGTTCTACATCTGTCTGGCGCCTCAGCCCTCTCTCGATGGTCAGTACACCGTCTTCGGCAAGGTCGTCGAGGGCATGGATGTGGTGACGGCGCTCACCGTGGGGGATACCATCGAATCGGTGACGATCACCCGCTAGGGAGGGCCTGTGGACGAGACGCGGCTGGCTGCTGGAGAGAAGGCATACGAGGCTGGAGACTGGACCGCCGCCGCGCGCGAGTTCCTTGGCGCGACCGCCGGAGAGATCCAGGGGAGCGGCTACGCGTTCCATCGTGCCGGAAACGCATTGATGAAGCTCAAGCGGCTCGACGATGCGTGCTCTGTGTACGAGCGTGCGCTGGCGGACGAGTCGTACGAGGACCGTGCAGCGGTGGCCCGGAACCTCGGCACTGCGCGCATGTCGCTCGGCAGACATGAGGCCGCCGCCGCGGCGTTCAAACGCGCGTTGGAGGAGCCGGCGGACGACAACCGCTACAAGGCGCTGCAGGGCCTTGGCGGTGCGCTCTACGAGCTCGGCCAGACTGAAGAGGCCGCGGAGATGTACCGCCAGGCGGCTATCGAGATGCACAATCCCGACCCGGGCAAGGCGCTCAACAACCTGGGTCTGTGTCAGATGGCCCTCGAGCGCCCGGAGGACGCGGTGCAGTCGTATCAGGCGGCCGTGGACCTTAGGGAGTATCGGGGTCGCGGAAGGGCCGCGGCGAACCTCGGGACGGCGTACGCCGCGCTCGGCATGCATGAGCACGCGGTGAGCGCGTTCGAGCGCGCGCGCGATGAGTTCGGCCACGAGCTCACCGGGCCGGCGGAGGCCGCGTACCGTGCCAGCGTGAGTGCGTGCGCTCCGGTGGAGCGGGTCGACGGGTGGTCGACAGGCGAGATGCCCGCCGTGGTGTCCGCTGACACGACCCGTGCGAAGCTGTTCGACGAGGAGGACGGCGCGGACGACGTGACCGGCTTCTTCGCGCGGACTGACGAGGAGATGAAGGTCGCCGACCGCGAGGCCCGACGCAAGGACCGCTCAGAGCGCCGTGAGCGGAAGCCGTTGTGGGTGTCGCTGCTTGTGTGGGGGGCCGTTGCCGTGCTCGTTGCGGGCGCGATCATCGCGGCCTACATGATGGGGTACGGGTATCCGACGCAGCAGATGACCGTCAATGGAGCGCTGGGCGCCTATCAGGCCGGCGAGGACGTCGGCGACTACTGGGTCGCCGTGCCCGCCTCCGACGTGGACAAGGCGATGTCGGGGCTCCCGCCCACCTGGGAGTCGTACTCGATCGACTCGGTCGAGCGCACCGCACGCGCCTCTACCGCCGAGGTCACCGTCGTCCACGAGCAGGGCGGCCAGATCACCTACCAGTTCGCGCTTGTCCGTGAGGGTGTGGGCTGGAAGATCAACGGCGTCACCACCGCCTTCAACTCGATGGAGGGCGGCATCTGATATCCGTTTCATCGGATTCCACGCGCAGGAGTTATCCTGTGCGGGTCGAACCATTGTCGGAATAGGCTGACGGACCCGTCGGCATGCATGAGAAGGAGCGAACGTGGAACAGAGGACCTACTGCATGATCAAGCCCGATGCCGTGGCGCGCGGCCTGGTCGGCCGCATCGTCGGACGATTCGAGGACGTGGGACTCACGGTCGAGCGCCTGGAGCTCGGAGTGGTCACCCCGGAGCAGGCGGCCGCGAACTACGCCGAGCACGAGGGCAAGCCGTTCTACGCGGGCCTCGTCGAGTACATCACATCGGGTCCGGTCGTGAAGATGGTGCTCGCCGGTCCGGACGCCGTGCCGGTGGTGCGCAAGCTCATGGGTGTCACGAACCCCAAGGATGCCGCGCCGGGCACGATCCGTGGCGACTACGGCCTCACGCTCGACGCGAACGTGGTGCACGGGTCGGACTCGCCTGAGAGTGCCGAGCGGGAGATCGCGATCTTCTTCGGCTAAGCCGACAGTCAAGGACGCTCCGGTGGCTACCACCGGAGCGTCTCTCATCGGGGAAGGGGTGTGTGTGGGTAGGTCCGCGTTCGCGGGCGGGGTCCATCCGCCCGGATACAAGGAGAGTACGGCGGGTTCGGCGGTCCAGTGGGCGCCGGTCCCGGCGCGGCTCGTGGTGCCGCTGAGCCAGCATCTTGGCGCGCCATGTGCCGCGCTGGTAGAGAAGGGGGACCGGGTCGAACGGGGCCAGCTGATCGGCGACGTCGACGCGATGGTCTCGGCACCGATACACAGCCCGGTCGCCGGCGTAGTGGCCGAGGTCGGAACCACTCTCACCGCCGGCGGGCAGCGTGTCGCCGCGGTCGTCATCGAGCCCGACGAGGTCCAGGACCTCGACTCGTTCGTAGCGGTGCCCGAAACGGGCGACGACAAGGCGCGGATACGGGCCGCCGGTATCGTGGGGATGGGTGGCGCCACGTTCCCGAGTACGGTGAAGCTGTCACCTCCCAAAGGTATGACGATCGAGACGGTCATCCTGAACGGGTGTGAGTGTGAGCCGTTCCTCACGTGCGACCATCGGCTCATGCTCGAGGAGCCAGATCGTGTGGTCGCCGGCGCCGAGAAGATCCGCGAGATCATCGGGGCGCGTCGTGTGGTGATCGCGCTCGAGGACAACAAGCCCGATGCCGCGGCAGCGCTCCGCGCCATCGCCACCGGGGCGGTCGAGGTGGTCGAGCTTCCCACCCGGTACCCGCAGGGCGCCGAGAAGCAGCTGATCTACGCACTCCTGAAGAAGGAGGTCCCGCACGGCAAGCTGCCCGCCGCCACCGGGGCGCTCGTTCACAACGTGGCCACGGCTGTGGCGATGGTGGATGCGCTCGAGCGTGGCAAGCCGCTGACCGAGCGCATCGTCACGGTGACAGGCGCGGTGGCTCGGCCGGGCAACTACCGTGTGCTCATCGGCACGCTCGTGAGCGACCTGATCGAGTACGCTGGCGGATTCGTCGGCGACGTGGAGCGGGTCATCTCCGGTGGACCGATGACCGGGATGGCGCTCGGCAGCCTCGACGTGCCCATCACGAAGGGCTCGTCCGGTATCGTGGCGCTTCCCAGGGGCGTGGCCGCGCCAGCCATCTCCGACGATCAACCATGCATCCGCTGCGGTCGTTGCCCTGACTCGTGCCCCATGGGACTCGAGCCATACATCCTTGCGACGTTCTCCGGCAAGCGGATGTGGGACGCGGCGGCTGAGCGTCACGTCATCGACTGCATCGAGTGTGGTGTGTGCTCGTACGTATGTCCGACGAACCGGCCGTTGCTGCAGCTCATCCGCGTGGGCAAGTCCGCCGCGATGTCCAAGGGGGTGAAGTGATGAGCGAGGAGATCACCGCACCCGCGCGCACGGTCGGACCGTCGCCGCACATCACGTCGAAGACCACGTGCACCGGCATCATGCTCTGGGTCGTGGCGGCGCTCGCGCCCTCGGCCATATGGGCGATCATCTCCATGGGCCTGGTGGCTGTGCAACTGTTCGCGGTCTCGATCGTCGTGGCGCTCGGCACGGAGTGGGCGTGGAACGCGATCGCGCGCAAGCCGCAGACGCTGCGTGACGGCAGTGCGCTCGTGACCGGCCTGCTTCTGGCGATGAGCCTCCCGCCGCGCACCCCGTGGTGGATGGTCGCGATCGGCGCGTTCATCGCGATCGCACTCGGCAAGCTCATCTTCGGCGGACTCGGCCACAACCTGTTCAACCCCGCGCTCGTGGGCCGTGCGTTCGTCACACTGTCGTGGGGCGGCGTGCTCGCCGGCGTGCAGAACCGTGGCTGGTTCGCGACGCTCGCCGACTTTTCCGCCGAGGGCTTCGACACGATCTCCGGCGCCACGCGCCTGGGCATCGCGGCTTCGGACCGTGCCGCCTCGGGTGCCTACGGTTTCGACCTTGCGGCACAGTATCAGCCCTTGCTTCTCAAGAACCTCGAGGGGTCGCTCGGTGAGATCTCGGCCGCGCTGCTGATCCTGGGTGGACTGGTGCTCATCATCAAGGGCATCATCGACTGGCGTATCCCGGCCGGATACATAGGCACAATGGGTCTGATTTCGTGGGCCTTCGGCTCCGACCCGGTCTTCCACGTGCTTGCCGGCGGCGTGATGCTCGGGGCGTTCTTCATGGCCACCGACTACGTCTCTTCGCCGATGTCGAAAAAGGGCCGGCTCGTGTACGGCGTCGGCTGTGGGCTCTTCAACGCGCTCGGCAGGTTCGTGGGACCGATGCCGGAGTCCACGACGTTCGCGATCCTGTTCATGAACGGCCTTGCGCCGTTGATCGACCGCATGACGCGGCCGCGGGTGTTCGGGGTGGTGAAGACCGATGAAGAACGCGCTTAGGCTCGTGATCCCGGTGTTGGTGACGTGCATCGTCGCGGCAGCTGGGCTTGCCCTCACGTACAAGGTCACGGAGCCCAAGATCGCCGAGCAGGACAGGTTGGCCGAGGAGCGATCGCTGCAAGCGGTGCTTCCGGATGCGACGTTCACGTGCCTGGAGAGTTCGCGCATCCAGGGAGACATCGATGCGGCCGCCGACCCCGTCGACGTGCTGGACACGTTCCACGCCGCGATCGACGGTGAGCATGCCGGATGGGCCGTGAAGGTCTCGTCCCGTGGGTACGGTGGTCCGATGGTCGTGGTTATCGGATTGGATACATCCGGTTCAGTCACGGGCGTTACCATCCTCTCGCACAACGAGACTCCGGGTCTTGGCACGAAGGTGATCACCGATACGTGGTTCCTCGAGCAGTTCCCAACGCTTGAGGCCGGTTTCACCGATGCCGACGTCCGTGGTCTGGATGCGATCAGCGGTACGACGAAGTCATCGAACGGTGTGCGCAACGGCGTCGCCGCCGTCGGACGTGTGTACACCGAGGTGCTGAGCGGACTGGGAGAGGGGGGCTTCGAGTGAGCGAGTGGTTCCGCGTGTTCAAGCAGGGGCTGAGCATCGAGAACCCCTTGACCGTGCTCATGATCGGACTGTGCGCCACCCTCGCGGTGTCCACGCAGTTCCAGAACGCGCTGTTCATGGGCTTCGCGGTCATCTTCGTTCTGACGATGAGCAACGTCCTGGTGTCGGTGTTCAGGCGGCTCATCCCGAGCGAGGTGCGCATCCCGATCTTCATCGTGGTCATCGCCTCGTTCGTGACGATCGTCGACCTCGTGATGAAGGCGTTCGTGCCAAGCGTCTACAGCGTGCTTGGCATCTGGATCCCCCTCATCGTCGTGAACTGCGTGATCCTCGGCCGCGCTGAAGCGTTCGCGTACCAGAACACGGTGGGGCTCTCTGCGGCGGACGGACTCGGCATGGGCATCGGCTACTCGGCGGTGATCGTCTTGCTTGCGCTCATCCGTGAGCTGTTCGGCACCGGCCGGATCGTGTGGTTCGACGGGGTCCTGTTCAGCCTCCCTGCGGGGTATGCTCCGCCGAGTCTGCTCCTGTTGTTCCCCGGGGCGTTCCTGGTGTTCGCGTTCATGATCGTGGGTGCGCGATGGATCAACGAGCGGTTCGAGGCGCGGAAGGAGGCACCGGCATGTCGGCCGTAAGCCAGTTGGCGTTGCTCTTCATCGGCGCCGCACTCATCAACAACATCCTGCTGACACGCTTCATCGGTCTGTGCCCGTTCTTCGGCGTCTCGAGCAATATGGAGACCTCGGTCGGCATGAGCCTTTCGGTCGTGTTCGTCATGGTCATGGCGTCCACCGCGACATGGGTCGTATGGGAGTTCGTGCTCGCACCGCTTGGTGTGGGCGAGTTCCTCTACATCCCCGCGTTCATCCTGATCATCGCTTCGCTGGTGCAGTTCGTTGAGATGTATCTGCGCAAGGCGAGCCCGGTGTTGTACCGCGCGATGGGCATCTACCTTCCACTGATCACCACGAACTGCGCGGTGCTGGCGACCGCCACCGAGGCGGCGAAGCCCGGCTTCTTCAAGATGAACCTGGCCATCACCAACAGCGCTGGCGCTCTGTCACTCGGAGAGGCGCTGGTCTATACGCTTGGCGTATCGGTGGGCTTCGGGTTTGCGCTCGTGACCTTCGCCGCGCTCCGTGAGCGCCTCGACCTGGCTCCGGTCTCACGCCTTATGAAGGGCACGCCGATCGCGTTCATCACCGCTGGATTGCTGTCTCTCGCCTATGTCGGTATGTCCGGCTGGTTCGGTCTGTGAGGTAACGACGTGGATCTGATTCTCATACTCAAAGCAGTCGTCGCACTGTCGGTCGTCGGTCTGGTGACGTCGACGATCCTCGCCACCGCGGCGAAGCGCTTCCACGTCGAGGTCGACCCTCGCATCGAGGCGGTGCTGGCGGCACTTCCCGGCTCCAACTGTGGTGCGTGCGGCAACCCGTCGTGTTTCGTGTCCGCTGAGAAGATGGTCGAAGGCGACCTTGCGCCGAACGCCTGTGTCGCGGGCGGGCAGACCACCACCGACGCTGTCGCGGTGATTCTCGGCGCCGACGCGTGCGCGGCCGTGGCGGTGGTATCTGCTCGTCACTGTGGTGGGGGAGACCGTGCAGTGCGGTCGTACGAATACGCCGGCGTGCACTCATGCGCGGCGGCCGCCCGTCTCGCGGGTGGTCCGCTGCTGTGCCCCGCTGGCTGCATCGGCTTCGGCGATTGCGTTCGCGCGTGCCCGTTCGACGCGATCCATCTCGACGAGCGCGGTCTGCCGGTCGTCGACCTGGACAAGTGCACTGGTTGCGGCGTGTGCGTGAAGGAGTGTCCACGCGGGCAGATCTCACTCCTGCAGTTGGTGCCGGAGATGGCGCCCGTGGTCGTGCGCTGCAACGCGCACGACAAGGTGAAGTCACGCAAGCAGGGCTGCTCCGCGTGCTGTATCGCATGCAAGAAGTGCGAGCGTGCGTGTCCGAGCGACGCCATCCACGTGATCGATATGCTCGCTGTCGTCGACTACGACAAGTGCACCGGTTGCGGCGCGTGCGTGGAGGTGTGCCCGCAGAACTGTATCGACCTGTTCGGCCGAGGCGTCGACGCCGTCGCGCTCGACGGTGTCGGCCATGGTTCCGGCGCCGCTTCGATCGACGAGGATGCTATCGCCGAGGCCGCCGGTGCGGGTGCCTGACGATGACCCGTGGCGACCGCCTGCTGATCGCGATGCTGGCATGCCTGGCGCTCCTTGCCTGGCCGCTCGCATCGGCGGTGGCAGGCGGTCGCGGCGGACAGGTGGTGATGAACGCTCCGGTCGGAGAGACCGTCGTGTCACTGTCCGAGGACGCCGTGTACCAGGTCCAGGGCGCGACCGGTGTCGTCACGGTCGAGGTGCATGACGGCGCTGTGCGCGTCGTCGAGTCCGATTGCCCCGACCACACCTGTGTCCGGACGGGCGCCGTTTCGGCTCCAGGCTCGGTCATCGCGTGTGTCCCGAACGGTGTGGTCCTGCGGATCGGAGGTGAGGGCGACGATGGACTCGACGCTCGCATCCGCTAGGGCCGATGTTGCGGCGGGCATGTCCCGTCAATGGACGGTGACGGCCGGACTGCTCGCAATCGCCTGTGTGCTTGGGCTGATCGAGGCCGCACTCCCCGGGGTTCCGTTCGCGCCATGGTTGCGGCTCGGCCTGGCCAACATCGCCGTGGTGGTCGCGCTCGCGCTCGACGGCGGCCGGATGGCGCTGATCGTCAGTCTCGGTCGCGTGCTCATCGTCGGCGTGGCGGCGGGGACGATCGGGTCTCCGGCGTTCGTGATCGGTGGCGCGGGAGCGTTGGCATCGCTCGGGGTGATGTGGGCCCTTGCACGCATCGGCGACCTGTTCTCGCCGGTAGGCTGGTCGGCCGCCGGTGCGGTCGCCCACATGCTCGCGCAGTTCGTCGTGGCTTCGGCCATTCTCGGGTCGTGGAGCATCCTCATGCTCGCACCCGTCTCGATGCTCCTTGCGCTGCCGCTCGGCGCGCTCACGGGCGCCCTCGCCCGCACCATCGTCTCCCGTCTCCGGGTCTGCTGATCTCGACGGGGGAGAGGGGGCGCTGTGGCGCCGCGGTTGTTGGTCGATGGTCCGCGAACGCGTGGCCTGGTGTTGTGTGGTCAGGCGGACGCGGTCTCCGATGAAGAGCTGGTGGCTCTTGTGCTCGGCTGTCGGGAGGAGTCGGTCGCCCGGGGGGTGCTCGCCGACCACCCGCTGCCCGATGGCCTGTGGCGCGCGAGCGCCGAGGACCTGTGTGCGCATCCGGGTGTCGGTCCGGCGGCTGCCGCGCGCTTCCTGGGTTCTCTCGAGCTCAGCCGGCGGGCGGCCGCGAGAGCGCCACTGTCCCGGCCGACCATCACACGCCCCGAAGACGTGGTCCGGTTGTGCGCACCCCAGCTGCGTGGCTCCGACCGGGAGCACTTCTGGGCGCTTGCGCTGAATACCAAGAACCAACTGCTGCGTACCATAGAGGTGTCCGTGGGAAGCCTGAACGCGTCGATCGTTCATCCCCGGGAGCTCTTCAAGGAGTGCGTGAAGGTGTCGGCGGCATCGGTGGTGGTGATGCACAACCACCCGAGCGGCGACCCCACACCATCGGGCGCAGACATCCAACTCACGCGGCGCCTCGTCAAGGCCGGTGATGTGCTGGGCATCGAGGTGCTCGACCACGTCGTGATCGGCGATGGCGGCGCCCATGCCAGCCTTCGCGACCTCGGTCTGATGTGAGCAGCGCCCACATGCCACGGTAGAGGTCCGCGTGACCCGTGGGCTCAGCGATGCGGGCGCGCCCATCCGGCGGGCCCCGGCGACTTCTCCACACGCGGCATACACCGCCTCCGACCTGCGCGGTTATCGAACCGCAACCTGCGGGAACGGTGTCGTGGCAGGCCAGGTCTGGTACACTCTGCCGGGATATGCGGTTGTGCCGTGTGTCTATCCGAGCACGCACAGACCTCTACGGCCGGTCGTTCACATCCGAAGACGCGGTCATTGCGAGAGGAGCAGCGACTTGTCGCTTGTAGATATGTTGTTCGATTCATGGGGCGGAGACATGGCGGTCGATCTAGGGACCGCCAACACGCTCGTGTCCGTCCGCGGGCGCGGGATCGTGCTCATCGAGCCGTCGGTCGTCGCCGTCGAGCGTGACACCAAGCGGGTCCTTGCCGTGGGTGTCGACGCCAAGCGGATGCTCGGTCGCACCCCGGGCAGCATCGTCGCCATCCGGCCGCTCAAGGACGGCGTCATCGCTGACTTCGAGGTCACGGAGGCGATGCTCCGCTACTTCATCAACAAGACGCGCGTGAAGCGCTTCCCGTGGCAGCCCAAGCCGCGTGTGGTCGTGTGCGTGCCATCTGGCGTGACGGAGGTCGAGAAGCGCGCCGTCTTCGAGGCGACCATGCAGGCCGGTGCGCGCAGCGCGTACCTCATCGAAGAGCCGATGGCGGCCGCGATCGGTGCGGGACTGCCCATCCAGGAGCCCACGGGGAACATGGTCGTGGACATCGGCGGAGGCACCACCGAGGTCGCGGTCATCTCGCTCGGCGGCATCGTCGTGGCGCAGTCCATCCGGATCGGCGGCGACGAGTTCGACGAGGCGATCATCGCCCACATCAAGAAGGAGTACAACGTACTCATCGGGGAGCGCACGGCCGAGGAGATCAAGTTCGAGATCGGATCGGCGTTCCCGCTTGCCGAGGAGCTCGACGTGGAAGTCCGCGGACGAGACCTCATGACGGGCCTGCCGAGGACGTTCCAGGTGTCGTCCGAAGAGGTCAGGGTCGCGATCGAGGAGCCGACGCTCGCGATCATCCAGGCCATCAAGGGGACGCTCGAGAAGACCCCGCCGGAGCTTGCCAGCGACATCATGGAGTACGGCATCGTCCTCACCGGCGGCGGAGCCCTGCTTCGCGCGCTTGATGAGCGGCTCCGTACGGAGACCGGCATGCCGGTGCACGTCTCCGAGAACGCGTTGATCAACGTGGTGCTCGGTTCGGCGCAAGCGCTCGAGGAGATCGATGTCCTCAAGAAGGTCCTGACAGTCTCACGGTAACGGCGGAGGCCGCTCATGCGCATCGGGCAGTCCGAGCCGAAACAGTCGCGACCCACGCTGCTCATCATCCTGGTGGTGCTCTCGCTCGTCATGCTCACGGTCTACTTCCGTGAGGGCGATGACGGCGTGCTCCATAGCGCGCGACGGATGACCCTCGAGGTCACCGCGCCGCTCGCCCGGGCAGGCACCGCGATCACCTCACCGGTGCGTTCGATCGGCGCCTTCTTCGAGGGCATCGGCGCCTCGCGCGAGCGCGTGCAGGCGCTCGAACAACAGAACGAGGAGCTCCGCGCGCGGCTGGCGGAGCTCGAGGAGGCGCGGCAGGAGAACGAGCGGCTGCGTGCGCTCGTCGACTTCGCCGAAGAGCGGAAGTTCGCGAAGCTCGGGGCCGAGGTCATCCGTCGGCCGGTCAGCATCTGGGAGGGCGTGATCGTCATCGATCGCGGCTCGAACGATGGCGTGGAGCCGGGCATGCCGGTGATCGCCGCTCAAGGACTCGTCGGTCAGATCGCCGATGTGTCCGCGCATTCGTCCTCCGTCCGCCTCGTGACCGATCAACTGAGCGGGGTCGCGGCGATCGTGCAGTCGTCACGCACGCCTGGGGTGGTCCGGGGCTCGATCGACGGAGCGCTCTCGCTCGACTTCATCGACCGGACGTATCTCCCGGTGGAGGGCGACGTGGTGCTCACGAGCGGCATCGGCGGCGTGTATCCAGGTGGGATCGTGATCGGCGACGTCGTCGCGGTCGACGATCGTCACGGCGAGCTGTACCCACGGATCCGCGTGACGTCCCGCGTCCCGATCGGTTCGATCGAGGAGGTCTTCGTGCTCGTCGGTTCGGTGGCCGAGACGGATACGGGTGAGGTCGAATGACGCGGTGGGGGACGACAGCGGGCGCGCTCCTGGGTGCGTTCGTGCTCCAGGTGATGATAGCCCCGCACATCTCGGTGTTCGGCGTCACGCCCAACCTGCTCCTGCTCGTGGTCATCACTCTGGCGTTCGTCGAGGGGTCCTCGGCGGGTGCCACCGCCGGCTTCATCGCAGGACTGTTGATGGACCTTCTGTCGGCCGGGCCTATCGGGGCGTGGGCGCTGGTCATGACGGTCACCGGCTACCTGAGCGGTTCGCTGAGGCAGAACCTGTTCGCCGAGGGGTGGCTGGCCCCGGTGACCGTGGGCATCATCGCGGCGCTGGTGGCCGACTTCGCATACCTGGTGGTGGTCACCGTCATCGGGGTGGGCCCGGCCTTCTGGCAGGCGCTCGGCCGGCTCGTGCTGCCCCGTGCGCTGTACAATGCGGTCCTGGTGATGCTCGCCTATCCATGGCTGGCGCGATTCTTGCGAACCGACCGTTCGATCAAGTCATTCGGCCGCCTCGCCTGAGTCGGCTGCCCGTCCGGCCCGTCTGGAGTCTCACGCACCTATGCCAACGGTCAGTCAGGAGTTCAGATCCCGCTTCGGCGTCCTCGGCATCGTCGTGGTCGTCGTTCTGTCGGCCCTGCTCGTCCGGCTGTGGACGATGCAGGTGCTGAACGGCGAGTCCTTCGCCGCTCAGGCCGAGAACAACCGGGTGCGCGAGATCTCCATCCAGGCGCCGCGCGGTCGCATCCTCGATCGCAACGGCGTGCCGCTCGTCACCAACCGCTCGGCTCTGGCCGTGAGCGTGGATCCCTCGCATGAGGACGTGCGGGCGCTGCTGACGCGCACATGGACCAAGGACACCGCCGACGACCCGACGAGTCGCGAACTCAACGAGGTGTTCGGCGAGGTCGCCACTTTGCTCGGCATCACGACCGCCGATGTCTGGGAGCGGGTCACCGACGTGCAGCAGGAGGCGCTTCGGCCACGCGTGATCGCAGTCGACGTATCAATGGAGTCGGTGGCGCAGATCGCCGAGCGGCAGACCGACTTCCCGTGGGCGATCGTCGAGGAGATCGCGGTGCGCGAGTACCCCAACGGGAACCTCGCCGCGCACGTCCTCGGGTACACGGGCGCTATCTCCGAGGAGCAGTTCAAGAACTCCGATGAGTACGCGGGCTATGAGCGCGGTGACACCGTTGGCAAGTCGGGCGTGGAGCGTCAGTACGAAGGACTGCTGCAGGGCGACAAGGGATGGCGTCGTATCGAGGTCAACGCCTCTGGCAGGGCGCAGGGCGTGGTGAGCGAGCAGGCGCCGCGTCCGGGCAACGACATCCGCCTGACGATCGACGCGGCCGTGCAGGCCGTCACGGAAGAACAGCTCGACAAGGCGATCGCCGAGGCCCATCGCCAGGGCTATACGAGCTCCCGCGCGGGGGCGGCGGTCGTGCTGGACATCGAGACCGGCGAGGTGCTCGCGTCCACGAGCCGCCCAACGTACGACCCGGCGGCGTTCCTCGGCGGCATCAGTTCCGCCGAGTGGGAGGCGTTGAACGCCAAGACGAGCGAGTACCCGCTGAACGACCGTGCCGTCATGGCGGCGTATCCGCCGGCGTCCACGTACAAGGTGATCACGGCCATCTCGGGCATGGAGGCCGGTATCACATCGGAGAACACCACCTACAGCTGTACGGGCCGGTGGACCGATATGGGCAAGCAGTGGCCCAAGTGGTGCTGGAAGCGCACCGGCCACGGCACGGTCAGCCTACGCGGCGGTCTCAAGCACTCGTGCGACACGGTCTTCTATGAGATCGGGTACGAGCTGTACAAGCGCGGCGAGGAGGAGCTGCAGGCCACGTCGCGGGAGTTCGGACTGGGCGCCAAGACAGGGATAGACCTGCCAGGCGAGTCGGCCGGGCGCGTGCCGGACGCCGCCTGGAAGAAGCGGTACAACGAGAACTACCCCGAGTATCAGATGTGGTTGCCTGGCGATACGGTGAACATGTCCATCGGGCAGGGCGACATGCTGACCACGCCATTGCAGATGGCGCTGGTGTACGCGGGCCTTGCGAACGACGGCGACGTCATGCGGCCGCACGTGCTCAAAGACGTCCTCGGCAGCGAAGGCGATGTCATCCGCTCGATCGAGCCCGAGGTGCTGCATGAGACCGGCGTCTCCGCCGAGATGCTGGGAGTGGTCGAGCGTGGTCTGGTGGACGTCACCGAGACCGGTACCGCAAAAGGCGCTTTCGCGGGATTCAAGCCCACCGTGGCCGGCAAGACCGGGACCGCACAGGTGAAGGGCAAGGACGACTACGCGTGGTTCTGCGCGTACGCCCCCGCCGAGGACCCCAAGTACGCGGTTGCCGTCATCGTGGAGCAGGGTGGCCACGGCGGTTCGGTCACCGGCCCGGCGGCGCGCAACATCCTCGCGCAACTGCTCGGCCAGGAGCTCAAGACCATCCGCACCACGGACGAGTCGAGGTGATGCGCGATGAACAAGACGATTGGACAGCGCATCCTCGATAGGGTCAGTGTGCCGCTGGTGGCGTGGGTGGCCGCGCTCCTCGTATACGGCACCGTCATGGTCGCCTCGGCCACATCGAGCATGAACAGCGGCAGCGGCATGCTGCTCCGTCACCTCTTCGGGATCGGCGTCGGCCTCGTGCCGCTCGCGGTCGCCTGGTTCATCGATTACACGCGTCTCAGGGGTTGGCAGGGTCCGCTCATCGCGCTCGGTGCATTCCTGCTGATCAGCCCGAGGATCCCCGGGCTGGGGGGTACCGCGAAAGGAGCCACGTCGTGGCTGGAGATCGCGGGCATGCGTCTGTTCCAGCCGTCGGAGCCCGCCAAGCTGATCTTCATCGTCATCTTCGCGGCGGTGATCGCGAACATGAAAGGCCGGGTCGATACCCCGTCACGCATCACCAAGGCGTTGTTGTACCTGGCTGGCGCGGTGTTCCTGATCCTGCTGCAGCCCGACCTGGGGACAGGCATGGTGTTCGTGGCCATCGCGATGGTGATGCTGGTGGTCGGCGGGATGAAGGCGAAGCACTTCGCCTTCCTGGCGATCGCCGCTGCCGTGTTCGTGGGCGCGATCCTCGGTGTCGATGCCGGTCTCGATGAGATGGCTGGCAGGGACGTGGGCCTTAAGGACTACCAGAAGAACCGGCTCCTGGTGTTCGTGAACCCCGATATCGATCCGACCGACGCGGGGTACAACCTCGCGCAGTCGAAGATCGCCATCGGGTCCGGGGGGCTCACCGGCAAGGGGCTCGGGTCGGGTACGCAGTCCAACCTGCACTTCATTCCTGAGCGACACACCGACTTCATCTTCTCGGTGCTCGGGGAGGAGCTCGGCTTCTTCGGGGCGGTGCTCCTGCTCGGGCTCTATCTCGCACTGCTGCTCACGGCGCTGGCGATCGCGAACTCATCGCGCGATCTGTACGGCGCGCTCATCGCGACCGGTGTCCTCGGCATGTGGCTGTTCCAGATTCTGGAGAACGTCGGCATGACCGTGGGTATGATGCCTATTACCGGCATTCCGTTGCCGTTCATGAGCTTCGGCAGTTCGTCGATGGTCACGAACCTGGGTGCGGTGGGCCTGTTGCTCTCGGTCTGGTCGCGGCGCTACGGCGCCGGATCGTGACGGAAGGGGATATGAACGATGGCGATACGTCCCGGAATGGCACTCCCACTCGACGTGCGCGACGTGACGAAATCGGGCACGCGGTATACCGAGGAGCGTGAACTCCCGGTGCGCATCGGCGTGTACGTGGAGGTGGACGCTCCCGACGCGCTGATCGAGGCGATCCGCGAGAACCTGCGTCCACGCACGGCACGCGCCGTGTTGCAGATCGAGGTGGCCGAGCTCGGGCAGACGCGTCCGCTCGAGCAGCTCACCGACGTTGCGATCGCTATCGCGGGCAGCGGCAACGTCGCGCTGCAGCAGGCGATCTCGGCCGCACGCCAGTGGCGCGTGCCGCTTGTGGTGGTGGGACTGGGCGACGGCGTCCGTGATCGAGAGCTCGCCGACGCGCTCTCACAGCCCACTGCGGACGTGATCGTGAGCTACGATCCGGCGGAGGTCGTGTCGCGGCTGGGCGCGTGGCTCACCGACGCCCTCGGCAGCAAGCGCCTCGCGCTGGCGCACAACTTCGCCTTCATGCGCCGGGCGGTCGCCGAGGACGCCGTCAAGACCACCGCGTGGCAGAACGCGCTGGTGGGGGCGGTCACGCCGATTGCGGGTGCCGACATGCCGATCATGACCGCCAACCAGGCCAAGATGCTCCTGCAGATCGCTGCCGCTTATGGTGAACCGCTCGGTGTCGAGCGTATCAAGGAGTTGCTCGCAATCGTGGGCGGCGGCTACCTGATGCGTGCCGTGGCCCGACAGGCGCTCACGGTGGTGCCGGTGTTGGGATGGGCCATCAAGGGCGGCGTCGGGTACACCGGCACGCTGGCGATGGGGAAGGCGGCCGTGCAGTACTTCGAGGACGGCAACGACCTCGGTCAGGTGCTCGCCAACTTCAAGGGCATGGTGGCCGAGGCGGCCTCCAAACGTCCGCGCCGTGGTCGGCGCACGGTGGCCGACCTGCCGCCGTCGCCCGCGGTGGCCGACCTGCCCGCCGCACAGCCGGTAGCCGATGCGTCGCAGGCACCGCACGCGCTGCCCGCCGATGATGGCGGTACGCGTGGCGAGTGATCTCTGGCCGCGGGTAGAGAAGCTGCTCGGTCGCATCGAACGGCCGTCCCGGTACATCGATGGCGAATGGGGTGTGCTCCGGCGCCCGGACGCATCGTACCGTGTGGCCCTGATGTACCCGGACACCTACGAGGTCGGTATGGCCAATCAGGCCTTGCAGGTCCTCGCGGCGCGCCTGGAAACCATCGATGACATCGCCACCGAGCGCGTCTTCCTGCCGTGGGTGGACATGGCCGGAGTCATGCGCGAGGAGGACGTGCCGCTGTTCACGCTCGAGTCGTGCATGCCCGTGGCGGGGGTGGACCTGCTCGGCATCACGCTCTCCAACGAGCTCACGTACACCAACGTGCTCGAAGCGCTCGATCTCGCCCGGATCCCCTTGCGGGCGACCGACCGGGACGCGACGCATCCGCTCGTGATCGGTGGGGGGCCAAGCGCGCACAACCCCGAGCCGATGGCGCCGTTCTTCGACGCCATCCTCGTGGGGGATGGCGAGGACGCGGTGCTCGAGATCGTCGCGGCGCACCGGGCCTCGAAGGCCTCGGGCGCGAGCCGCGAGGCGGCGGTGCGATCGCTCGCGTCGATCGAGGGCGTGTACGTGCCTTCGCTGTACGCCCCCGGCCCCGACGGACGCATGGTGGCGTCCGATCCGGCTCCCGCGCGCGTGCGCCGCCGCGTGCTGGCCGACCTTGACGCGTATCCCGCCCCCTCGTGCCCGGTGGTGCCGTACGCCGACGTGGTGCATGACCGCGCCACCGTCGAGGTGCTGCGCGGGTGCTCGCGGGGCTGCCGGTTCTGCCAGGCGGGGATGGTGTACCGCCCGGTGCGCGAGCGCACGGCCGACTCGATCGTGCGCGATGTGGTGGAGGGGCTCGCCTGCACCGGTTTCGAGGAGGTCTCACTCACCTCGCTCTCCACGGCTGATCACTCACAGCTCGAGTCGGTGCTCCGGCGGCTGGTCGGGAGGCTCGAGGGCACGGGCACGGCGATCTCGGTCCCGTCGCTACGGGTCGACTCCTTCACTGTGCCGCTGGCGCGTCTCCTCGGCGACGGTCGAAAGAGCGGACTCACGTTCGCGCCGGAGGCCGGGTCACAGCGGCTGCGCGACGCGATCAACAAGAACATCACCGAGGAAGAGATCGTCACGGCTGTGGACCAGGCGTTCACCGCGGGGTGGCGACGGGTGAAGCTCTACTTCATGATCGGGCTGCCGACGGAGACCGACGACGACGTCCGGGCCATCGGCGCACTCGTTGAGCGGGTGTTCTCAGTGGCACGTGAAGCGACACCGAAGGCCGAGCGGGGCGGGCTGCGCGTGGCAGTCTCGGTCTCCACGTTCGTGCCGAAGGCGCACACGCCGTTCCAGTGGGACGCTCAGCTGCCGTTCGACGAGGTCCGACGCAGACAGGCGCTCCTGCGGGATGCCATGCCGCGGCGTGGCGTGGAGTTGTCGTTCCACGACGCCGAGTCCTCACTGCTCGAGGCCGTGCTGGCGCGCGGTGGCAGAGAGGTCGCCGACGGCATCGAGGCGGCGTGGCGGGCTGGCGCGCGGTTCGACGCGTGGAGCGAGCAGTTCTCCCTTCCGCGGTGGCTCGAGGCCCTGGTCTCCGTGGGCATCGACGCTCGACAGGCTGCCGCACGTCCGTATGCGTTCGACGAGTCGCTGCCATGGGCGCACATCGACAGCGGACTTGCCGACGCGTTCCTGCGCCTGGAGCGAGACCGCGCCGAAGCGGCGGTCACCACCCCCGACTGCACGTTCGACGACTGCACGGGGTGCGGGGTGTGTCCCGGCCTTGGTGTGGACATCGCGATAGCGGAAGGAGAGCGCCGTGGCTGAGGGCTTCAAGCTCCGGGTCTGCTTCCGCAAGAGCGGTCGGCTGCGGTTCCTCTCGCATCTCGAGACAGGGCGTGCGTGGGAGCGCGCTGCGCGGCGGGCGCGGTTGCCGTATGCTGTGTCACAGGGCTTCACGCCCCGCATGCGTCTCGCGTTCGGTCCGGCACTGCCGGTCGGCACTGCCGGCGAACGGGAGTACCTTGATATCACGCTCACGCGGTTCGTGCCCGTGGCCGAGGTGGAGCGGGCGCTCGGCGCCGCGATCGTGCCGGAGTTGGGTCTTGTCGCGTGTCGCTACGTTTCGCCGGCCGAGGGTTCACTGGCCTCGAGACTGACCATAGCAGTGTACGAAGTCGAGATCGAAGGGGGGAGTCCGCAGCAGGAGATCGAGCGTTCGCTCGTCGCACTGATGGGAACCGGTCGCCTTGAAGTCGAACACAAGGGCAAGCAGAAGGTTTTCGATCTCGCCACAGCGCTCCCGAAGGAGCCTGAGGTGCGATCATCGGAGGGGCGTACCGTCGTCCGGATGTGGGTCCGGATGGGTGAGCAGGGGTCTCTCCGCCCCGAGGTCTTCATCACGGCAGCCGTAGGAGCAGACAGGGTGGCCTCGGTCACCCGCACCGATCTTCTCATCGAGGACGACCAGGGCTGGCGCCGGCCACTGTAGCGGCACACATCGTGCCTGACATCACACGCGAGATGCTGATCTCGCACGATATGCACGAGACGCGGGTCGCCGTCGTGGAGAACCGCCGTCTCGTCGAGTTGTACATCGAGCGGCCCAAACGCAGCGTTGTGGGCAACGTCTACCTCGGCAAGGTGCGCGACGTGCTGCCCGGCATGCAGGCCGCGTTCGTGGACATCGGCCTCGAGAAGAACGCGTTCCTGTATGTGGACGAGGTCGTGGCCCCCGAGGGTGTGGCTGACGCGCCGCGGCGCGACATCCAGTCGCTCCTCAAGCCCGGTCAACAGCTCATGGTGCAGGTGCTCAAGGACCCGATGGGCACCAAGGGCGCACGGGTGACCACCGAGGTCACGCTTCCCGGCCGCTTCCTCGTGCTGATGCCGTTCTCGGACTTCGTGGGAATCTCGCGCAAGCTCGCCGAGGAGGAGCGCGACCGGCTCACCTCGATCATCGAGCCGCTCGTGCCCGGGGGTATCGGAGTCATCGTGCGCACTGCCGCGGCGGGAGCGCACGAGAAGGACCTGCAGGGCGACCTCGAGTTCCTGCTGCGCCTCTGGCGCAGGGTGCAGGCGCAGTCGCGTGAGGGCCTCGCGCCTGAGGTCGTGTACACGGAGATGGATCTCGCACTGCGGCTTGTGCGCGATGCCTTTGGCGACACATTCCGGCGTCTGGTGGTCGACGACAAGCGCGTGTACGAGAAGGTTGCATCGTTCCTGCGCAAATCGGCTCCCCGGCTCGTGCGCCGCGTGCAGTTGCACAAGGACAAGGAGCCGCTCTTCGAGGCGTACGAGCTTGGTCCGGACATCGAGAGCGCCGTGTTGCGCGAGGTGCCACTCGCGTCGGGCGGGCATATCACCATCGACAAGACCGAGGCGCTCACCGCCGTGGACGTCAACACCGGAAGCTATGTCGGCCGTAAGAACCTCGAGGACACCGCGTTGCGGACGAACCTGGAGGCGGCCTCCGAGGTCGCGCGGCAACTCCGGCTCCGCGACATCGGCGGCATAATCGTCATCGACTTCATCGACATGGACGACGCGCGCAACCGGCAGGAGGTAGTGGCGCGGCTGACGCGGGAGCTCGAGCGCGATCGCACCAAGACGCGCGTCTCCGAGATGTCGCGTCTTGGTCTCGTGGAGATGACGCGGAAGAACGTGACCGACGGACTCTACGGTGTGCTCACTGAGCCGTGTCCGAGTTGTGGTGGCGAGGGCCGCGTGCTCTCGGACACCACACGGCGCATCATCGTCGAGCGCAGCCTGCGCGACCTGCTCGTGGCGGGCAAGTCCTCGGCGTATCTCGTGGGCCTCAATCCGCAGACGTACGCGTTGGTCAACGCACCGGGCAACAACACGCTCGCGCTGCTGCGCTCCGAGACGGGCAAGCGGGTGAATGTGATCGCGGATCCCGACGTTGGGCCGATCGAGGTCCGCGTGATGATCGAGGGCAAGGTCGCCGCCGGCGGTGACGAAACGTAGCGGATATGCGAACTGCTGTGACGCGACCACGCGTACCTGCCCGTGGGTAGGTGTGGCGTCCCGGTGGTGGTGGGTGGATACGCCCGGAACCGTTGACGCTCGCTTGCGCAGTCTGTTAGCATTGCGCTTCGCGTGTACCCCCTTTTGACTGGAGCAACGTCCATGTATGCAGTGGTGAACACCGGCGGCAAGCAGACCAAGGTCGAGGTCGGCAGCATCGTCGCCGTAGAGAAGCTCAAGGGCGAGGTCGGCGACAGCGTGTCGCTTCCGGTGATCTTCATCGCCGATGGTGACAGCATCCTGGCCACTCCGTCCGAGATCGCCGGCGCGTCGGTGACCGCCGAGGTGCTCGAGCACTTCAAGGGCGAGAAGCAGATCGTCTTCAAGTTCAAGAAGCGCAAGGGCTACAAGCGCACGAAGGGTCACCGTCAGCAGCTGACCGCCGTTCGCGTGACGGATATCGCGGTCGCCGGTGGCGCGAAGCCCGCGAAGGCCGAGAAGCCCGCGAAGGCCGAGAAGCCCGCGAAGGCTGAGAAGGCGCCTGAGGTCGAGGCCCCGGTGGCCGCGGCAGCCGCCCCCGAGGCCGCTCCGCAGACCTGTGCCGCCACCAAGTCCGACGGCACTCCGTGCACCAACAAGGTGAAGGAAGGCTCCAAGTACTGCGGAGTCCATGCGAAGAAGTACGAAGGCTGATAGACTATCCGGGCACAGCCCGACGGATGCGAGGGTGAACTGAGATGGCTCACAAAAAAGGTATGGGCTCGACCAAGAACGGTCGTGACTCCCAGTCACAGCGCCTCGGCGTGAAGCGTTTTGCCGGTCAGGTCGTGACCGCCGGCTCGATCCTGGTCCGTCAGCGCGGTACCCGCCTGAAGCCCGGACAGAACGTCGGCCTCGGCCGTGATGACACGCTGTTCGCGAAGATCGATGGCGTCGTGGACTTCACCCGCGGCAAGGACCGCAGGGTCCATGTTCTGCCGCTGGAGTCGTAGTCCATACGACCAGACGAGCGCTCGAAGGCCTCCCGCCGATAGCGGGGGGCCTTCTGCATGAAGAATACCGGCGGGCTACAATGAGGCGTCCGCCAGGGGTTGGAGCACAGTGTTCATAGACGAAGTGAAGATATACGTACGAGCCGGCGACGGTGGCGCGGGATGCGCGTCGTTCCGTCGCGAGGCGCATGTACCCAAGGGCGGCCCGGACGGTGGTGACGGCGGCCGCGGCGGGCACGTGATACTCGAGGCCGATGGCACGCTGTCGACCCTCATCGACTACCACTACAAGCGACACTTCAAGGCGATCCGGGGCACGCACGGCAAGGGTTCTCAGCGCGACGGAGCCAACGGTCCCGACCTCGTGCTCAAGGTGCCGCGTGGCACCATCGTGCGCGACGCCGAGACAGGCGAGACCCTCGGAGACCTCACGCGAGACGGCCAGCGGCTCGTCGTGGTGCGCGGGGGCGGCGGTGGCCGGGGCAACCGGCACTTCACCACGTCCACGCGTCGTGCGCCGACCTTCGCAGAGCTGGGCGAACCCGGTGAGGAGGCGTGGCTCGAGCTTGAGCTCAAGCTGCTCGCCGACGCCGCGCTCGTGGGGTTGCCGAGTGTTGGCAAGTCGTCGCTCATCGCCCGCATGAGCGCCGCGCGGCCCAAGATCGCCGACTATCCGTTCACCACGCTCGTGCCCAATCTCGGCGTGGTCACGAGCGGCGAGCGCTCGTTCGTCGTCGCTGACGTTCCCGGGCTGATCGAAGGCGCGAGCGAGGGAGCCGGCCTCGGCCATGCCTTCCTCCGCCATATCGAGCGCACTGCGCTCATCTTGCACGTTCTCGATCTCTCCGGCGGCTACGAGGGGCGTGACCCACTCGAGGACCTCGCCGTGATCGACGGGGAGCTCGCCGCGCACGCAGAGGACCTCTCGGAGCGACCGCAGATCGTGGTAGGCAACAAGATGGATGTCGAGGGCGCCGCCGATAACGTCGTGCGCGCGTCGTCATGGTGCGAGGAGGCGGGGAGGCCGTTCTTCGCGGTGTCCGCTGTCACTGGCGAGGGCATCCCGCAGCTCGTCCGCGCGGTGGGTGAGGCGGTCTACGAGATCCGCCAGAGCGCACCCGCCGATGAGCCGGTCTTCGAGGCCGAGTACGTGCACGTCCCGCGGGCCGACCGCGAGATCGTGGTCACCCGCGCCATGGACGGCGGCTGGGACGTGAGCGGGGCCGGCGTGGAGCGTGCGGTCATCATCACGGACATGCAGAACGAAGAGGCGGTAGCGTATCTGCAGCGCCGACTGTGGAAGATGGGCGTGGAGGAGCGGCTGCGCAAGGCCGGGGCCATCGACGGCGACACCGTGCACATCGGCCCGGTCTCGTTCGAGTTCGAATCGCATGAGGGAGACGGGGGAGCGGGTGGCTAGACGGACCGTGGTGGTCAAGGTCGGGAGCTCCACGGTCACCGGTACTGATGGCCGGGTCGACCGTGCGTACCTCGGCTCATTGGGTCGGCAGGTGCGCGCACTCGCCGAACAGGGCTACAGCGTGGTGGTCGTGACGAGCGGTGCTATCGCCGCGGGCTTCGAGACGCTGCACTTCGATGAACGGCCCACCGACATGCCCACACTGCAGGCCACGGCGGCCGTTGGCCAGGTGCTTCTGGTGGACGCGTACCGCGAGATCTTCGGCGCGGAGGGCCTCACCGTGGGGCAGGTGCTCGTGACGCGCCACGAAGTGGGGCACCGTCAGCAGTACGTCCACGCATGCGAGACGCTCGAACGCTTGCTCGAGCTCGGTGTTGTGCCCGTGGTGAACGAGAACGACACGACCGCCGTGGAGGAGATCAGGTTCGGCGACAACGACTACCTCGCGGCGCTCATCGGCATGATGGTGCACGCCGACCTGGTGCTGTTGCTTACCGACATCGAAGGCCTTTACTCGGCCGACCCGCGGACCGATGCCGACGCGCATCTGCTCGAGCGTGTGGAGGAAGTCACCGCGGAGCATCTGGCCTCAGCGGGAGGACCCGGGAGCGGCGTGGGGAGCGGCGGCATGGCCACCAAGCTCGAGGCCGCACGGGCGCTCATGAAGGCCGGTATCCCGATGGTGGTGTGCGACGGCCGTCGTGATGACGTGGTGGTGGACGCGGTGGCGGGCAAGCCGGTGGGGACGCTGTTCGCCGGGGGCCAGGCGGCGGTCAAGGGACGCAAGCTGTGGCTGGCGTATGCCGGCCATCCGAGGGGTTCCGTCACGATTGACGATGGCGCGAAGCACGCCCTATGCTTGCGGGGCGGTAGCCTGCTCCCGGCCGGCGTCGTCGACGTCACCGGGAGTTTCGTCATCGGCGATGCGATCGCGGTCGTCGATGTGGAGGGTCGCGACATCGCGCGCGGGCTTGCCGGTATGTCCTCGGCGGACCTCAAGCGGGTGCGGGGCCTGAAGACCGCCGAGATCTCACGGGTGCTCCCGAACTGGGACGGCGCCGAGGTCGTGCATCGCGATCACCTGGTGATACTGTAGCCTCGACCGAGACGAAGGGGACGGTGCTATGTCGGAGGTCCACGATCTGGCCGCACGCGCCCGTCAGGCCGCGATCGCGCTTGCGAGCACATCCACCGACCAGCGCAACCGCGCGCTGTTGGTGATGGCGCACGCGCTGGTGGCGAAGCAAGACGAGATCATCGCCGCCAACGAGCAGGACATGGCCGCGGCGCGCGCCGCAGGGACCGCCCCGGCGCTTCTGGACCGTCTCGAACTCAACCCCATGCGGATCAAGGCGATCTCCGAGGCCCTCAAGAGCCTCTCCGTGCTGCCCGATCCTATCGGCGAGGTCGTGAGCGGGTCGCGTCTGGCCAACGGCATCGCGCTCAGCCAGGTGCGTGTGCCGCTCGGCGTGGTGGCGATCATCTACGAAGCACGCCCCAACGTGACGGCTGATGCCGCCGGGCTGTGTGTGAAGACCGGCAACGCGGTGATCCTGCGCGGCGGCAGCCTGGCCGTGAACTCGAACCTCGCGATCACCCGCGTGCTTGCAAACGCCGCTGTGGGCGCCGGTCTGCCGGAGGGCTGCATCCAGTCGGTGGCATCCACCGACCGTGAGGCCGCGAACGAGCTCATGGGACTGCACGGCATGATCGATGTGCTGATCCCCCGGGGCGGAGCGGGCCTCATCAAGAGCGTGGTGGAGAACGCCAAGGTCCCGGTGATCGAGACCGGCGTGGGGAACTGCCACGTGTACGTGCATGAGGCCGCCGACCCGCGGATGGCCCAGCGCATCGTGCTCAACGCCAAGACGCACCGGCCCGGTGTATGCAACGCCGCCGAGACGCTGCTCATCGACGAAGCCGTCTATGAGCGCGTGCTGCCGCCGATCCTGCGCGCGCTCGAAGAGGCGGGCGTCACCGTGCATGCCGACGAGAAGACCCGTGCACTCGGCGCGATCATGCGCGTGCAGCCTGCCACCGAGGAGGACTGGTCGACCGAGTACCTCGACCTGCGGATCGCGTGCAAGGTCGTGTCTGGCCTGAACGCGGCGATCGACCACATCAACACGTACGGCACCAAGCACAGTGAGGCGATCGTGACCGAGGACTACACCGCGGCCACGCGCTTCTTGAACGAGGTCGATGCGGCGGCGGTGTACGTGAACGCCTCCACGCGGTTCACCGACGGTGGTGAGTTCGGCCTGGGCGCCGAGATCGGCATCTCCACTCAGAAGCTTCACGCGCGCGGCCCGATGGGACTCGCCGCGCTCACCACGACGAAGTACATCGCCATGGGAAGCGGGCAGATACGCGAGTGAGGAAGCGACTCCGACTGGGCATCATGGGCGGCACGTTCGACCCGATCCACTACGGGCATCTCGTCGCCGCCGAGGAAGCGCTGGTCCAGTTCAATCTGGACCGCGTTGTCTTCATGCCGACCGGTGAGCCGGCCCGCAAGGTCGATCGTCGGGTGAGCCCGGCGGAGCACCGCTATCTGATGACCGTGATCGCGACGGCGAGCAACCCCGACTTCGAGGTCAGCCGCCTGGAGATCGATCGCCCCGGCGTGACGTACACCATCGACACCATGACACAGATGCGCAGCATCCACGGCTCCGGTGCCGAGCTGTTCTTCATCACCGGCGCCGATGCCGTGCTGGAGATCCTTACCTGGAAGGACTCCGCACGGCTTGCGGACCTCTGCACGCTGATCGCGGCCACGCGTCCCGGCTTCGACATGGCGCCGTTCCTCGAGCACGCTGATGGATCGGGTCTGGTCGTGCAGACGATGGAGGTGCCGGCGCTCGCGATCTCATCCACTGACATCAGGTCACGTGTGGCTTCAAGGCGCCCTGTGCGCTACCTGCTCCCGGAGGCGGTGGCCGCGTACGTGGTCAAGAACCGCCTGTATACCGAGGAGGCCTGAGGTGGCGGTGGCGTATGAGGTGGCGCGGACGGCGGTGGCGGAGCGTCTGTCAGGGACGTCGCTCGCGCACTCGGAGCGAGTGGCCGCGACCGCTGGTGATCTGGCCGCGCGGTTCGGCGTGGACGTGGAGCACGCACGCCTTGCGGGCCTGCTGCACGACTGGCATCGTGAGCTCCCCGCGGCCGAGCTTGTGGCCCGGTCGCGCGAGGCTGGCATCCCGGTCACCGGGGTCGACGAGGCCGTGCCGTACCTGCTTCACGGCCCGCTCGCGCGTATCGATCTGCCGGAGGCCGTTCCCGGAGTGCCCGACGACGTCTGCGAGGCCATCGGGGCGCATACCTACGGTGCCGTGCCGATGTCACCGCTTGCGATGGTGGTGTACATCGCCGATGTGATCGAGCCGGGCCGGACGCAATCCGGTGTGGAGCGGCTCCGCGAGCGGGTGGCGGAGGCGTCACTCGAGGAACTCTTCGTGGACGCATATGCCGCGTCGCTCACGCATATCGTGAAGCGGCGCCGGCCGATGCACCCCGACACGCTCCGCGTGTGGAACGCGATCGTGACCGGTGACGGCCGATGAGCGCCAGACGACGGAAGAGCCAGCAGGAGAGCGTCCCTGAGCGCGTGCCCGTTGGATCCGATTACCCACGGCGCCGGACGCATGTGGACCGGCCCGCCGAGTCCGCCGGGTGGCGGGCCTCGAAGCGTTCCTCCAAGCTCGGCCGCAAAGTCAGGCGTGAGGCGAAGGTCGAGCGCGTGCGCACCAACGTGCGAGAAGGCGCGCGGACGACGCGGAACACCATCGTTGCGGGCCTCCAGGTGCTGGGGATGACCCTCGGCGGTATCGTCGCCGTGCTGCTCGTGCTGTTCATAGTCGCCACAGCGGTCAACTACGGTGCCCGCTGGCTCGCCAGGCGCGACGCGGTCCAGCAGTCCACGCCCGAGGCACGCGCGGAGAAGGCGAAGGAGAACCTCCTGATCATCGGCTGGGAGGGTTCGGGTACCGCCGAGTTCCTGGCGGTGAGGCTCGACGAGGACGACGAGCAGATCCTGGGCATCGCGGTACCCAGCGGCGCGTTCATGGAAGTACCCGGCCAGGGGTTCGAGCGCGTGGGCGAGAGCATCTCCGGCGGGCCCGGCGTGTCGCTCGCCGCGATATCGAACTACCTCGGCGTGCCGTTCGATCACTACGTGGTGGTGAGTCCGACCGGCTACCAGGACGCGATGACCAATCAGAGCCTGCGCGATGTGATGGCGAACATCACCGAGACATCGCTTCCCGAGGAGGACCGCGCCCGGATCGCGGAGTTCATCAGCGGCGTCGAAGGCGCGCGCACGGCGCTCGTACCGCTGCCGGTGAAGCCTATCGACCTCGGCGGTGAGACCTTCCTCGAGCCGCAGCGCGACCAGATCGCGGACCTCCTGCTGCAGTGGTGGGGTGTGAAGCTGGGCGCCGATGACAGCTCGGTCAGGGTGATCATCTACAACGGCGCGGGAACCCCCGGCATCGCGGGACAGGCCGCGCAGCAGCTGATCGCCGCGGGCATGCGCGTGGTCGACACCAAGAACGCCGACCGGTTCGACTACGCGTCGACCCTCGTGGTCGTGCAGGACGGTGACCTGAAGCAGGGCGAGCAGGTCGCCACCGCGCTCGGCGCGGGAGAGGTGGTCGACAAGCCCTCGGAGCAGGATGTCGCCGACGTGATCGTGATAATCGGCAAGGACTATGTCCCGCCGCAGGAGAACACGCAGCAGTAGGGAAGGAGCAGGACACTGAGCCGCACATGGGAACCGCGCGAGATCGCGCTGCTGGCCGCTTCGGCGGTCGCATCCAAGAAGGGTATCGACCCGCTCGTGCTCGATGTCGCCGAGACGCTCGTCATCACCTCGTACTTCGTGATCGCGAGCGGCAGCAGCGACCGGCAGGTCGCAGCGATCGCCGACGCTGTGGAAGACGCGCTGCGTGAGCAGGCGGGCATCAAGCCGATCGGCCGGGAGGGCGAGCGCGAGCGCAAGTGGATCCTGCTCGACTTCGCCGACGTGGTGGTGCACAT
>JAZIGI010000029.1:0-27161 GCA_036679125.1 Actinomycetota bacterium
GTACGTGGGCTCGGTCATGAGCAGCACGCCGCCCTGCGCGCCGATGGCGGCGCCGCCGCCGAGGGCATCGGCGAACTCGCGGCCGGTGGCGATACCCACCTGCTCGTTGCTCGCCCAGAACATGCTCACGGCGTACTGCGCGATCTTGGCGGTGGTGTCGTAGCGGTTGATGCCGCCCACGCGATGCACGGTCTCAACGCCGGTCACCGCATCGAGCTGCGCGGCAACGCCCGCCGAGACCACACCCGTGCCACCGGCGATGACCGCGTGGGTCACGCCGATATCAGCGGCAACAGCGGCGGTGTCGGGTGTGAGCACGGTGGCCTGTGTGAGCAGCACCGGCATCACCTGGCTGTACGCGTACGGGCTCACGGCCGTGGCGTCGGCGTAGTCCTCGCCGTTCACCACGAACGCGGTGAGCGCGCTGCGCTCGCCCATCACGGACTCGATGCGGCGCGCCACCGCGGCCGAGGTCTTGTAGCGGTTGTCGCCGTACACGCGGGTGACCGTGAGACCGGCCTGCGAAAGGGCGGTGGCCACAGCCGGGCTCACCACGCCCGTGCCGCCCACGATGTCCACCTTCGTGGCGCCGAGGCGGTCGATCTCCGCGAGCAGCCCGGCGGGCAGCGCCGCGGTACGCGTGAGGAGGATCGGGCTGCCGTACGCGCCGGCAAGCGCCGAGGCCGAGAGCGCGTCCGGGAAGTCCTGACCGGTGGCGATCACCACGGTCTCAACGCTGTCCGCGGCGAAGGTCTCGGCCGAAGCGGCGAGAGCGGTGGCGTAGCGGTCGATGCCGAAGAACCGGTCGCTCTCGCTGAACACCGGGGTGTCGCCGAGCGACGCGGTGAGCGTGTACTGGCCGGAACCGGAGAACGCGCGCACCTCCACGTGGTACGTGCCTGCGGCGGCGGCGTCGAACACGACCCGCTCGCTGGAGAGCGCATCGTCGCTCCAGGCCACCGGCAGCACCGCGTAGATGTCCGTGGCGTTGGGACCGTAGACGTAGAGGTCGTAGTCGGTGCCGGCAACGGCCGCCAGGTCCAATGTGAGCCGCTCTCCCGCGGCCATCCCGATCGAGTACAGGTCGTTCGCGTCGTTGCTCACGTTCAGGAACGCCGTGCGCTCGCCGATAGTGAGCGGCACCGCGTCGCCCACGTTGTCCCACGTGTCCACCGGGTATGACGCCACCGACCACAGCGCGCTGTACCAACCGGCGCCGACTCCCGCACGGATGTCGAGGTAGTAGTCGGCCGGAGCGGCATCGCCCGGCAGGTCGAACGTGAACGTCTCCACGCCCCCATCGCCCGCACCGGCCGAACCGGCCACCGGCACGCCGGTGAGGATCGTGTCGGTCCCGGGGTCGTACAGGTACACGTCGGCATCGAGGCCCTCATCCGCCGCCACGGTCACCGCGAACCGATCGCCCGCGGCAAGCTCCACGGCGTACACGTCGTCCGGGTCGGTCCGCACATCGACCGAACCCACGAACGGAGAGGCGGGCAGCGCCACGCCAGGGATGTCGTTGTCGGCCTGGCTCGCCCAGGGTGCCGTGTAGCCGGTGAGGAGGTACTCGCCGGCGCCGGAGAGGTGCGTGACCGCCAGATAGTACGTGCCGGTGGTCTCTACCACGCACACGAAGGACTTCTCGAACGCGTCGCCGATCGTGGCGGCAAGCGCGGGCTGTGCGGTGGGATCGGTGATACCGGGTGCGAACAGGTGCACGTCGGCGTTGAGCGCACCATCACCGGTGAGGGTGATGCCGAAGCGGTCGCCGGCGATGAGCGCTACCGAGAAGATGTCGATGCGATCAGTGGCATCGAGCGTGCCGGTGACGGCGCCCATGAACTGGATCGCCGTGGCCACGGTGTCGTCGTCACCATCGGTGTCGGCCTGGAGCGAAAGGCCCGCCGGAGCGCCTGCGGCGAGTGAGCGGGCGGCCTTCGTGCTGCGCGGGTCGAACGACCCGCCCGCAGGCGCATCGGCAGCGACCGCCACTGAGCCGAGACCGAGCGTCAGCATCGCGGCGATGAGCACCACGGCGATGGGACGGCGGTAGGACGAAACCATAGGGAGTTCCTCTCACTCAATGCCGGCAGAGGGACGTGCTGGTTTACAGAACTGTACCACAGCAGAATGACACGATGGGTGACACCAACGTTGCACCGGCGGCGTGCGGTGGCCGGATGCGCTCATCGACCAACGAGCGCCTCGTGCACCGCCTCAGGACTGACCATATCGACGACCCCGGGTGCAAGCGCGAACCGCTCCACGTCCCGCCGAACGGTCTCCCACTGCGCGTCGGCTGTGAGCCGCTCCCACGCAAGACCGCGCCAGTTGTCCACAGTGACCTGAGTTCCACTCCACCCGCTCTGGGCTACAGCCGCATTCAGGTAGCTCAGGTTCGGAGCAGGCCATTCGGCGTTGCCCGCGTACCACACCAGGTCGAAGACATCGCGTCCCTTCACCCATTCACGCGTGAGGACAGCCACGATCTTGCCTGCCAGCAACGTGGCTCGATCGTGATGCACTACGCGCACCGGAACGCCGAACCCGCGAGGCAGCCGGCTGGTAGCGAGCGTCGCTCCTGGCGGGCGGTTCGTGTCCACCTCGAGCTTGATCATCATCACTTCATCGGGAAGGGGCGAGAGCTGCATCTCGTACAACACGCTCCGGAACTTGACCAGGGCCTCATGCACGGCGGTCGTAGTCTTCAACGCGACCTCGACCTCGTAGCCCTCACGCACGAGCACATGCCGTACTTCGCGCAGTACCGCACCAAGATCGAACGCACCGTCTGTTCGCAGAACGGCGAAATCCAGGTCTTCCGAGAACCGTGGCGTTCGGAACAGGAGCCTCAGAGCGGTGCCTCCATGAAAGGCCATGTCCGCACTCGCGCCAGCCTCCTGAAGACCCTGGAGCAGGCGCACCTGCAGGTACTCGCGCATCACATCCCTGCCCGGCATCGCGGCATTGGAGGCGAGTTCGGCCCTCAGGACATCCTTCACAGCGACACCCACCCGTCTTCCTCATGGTCGATCACTGAGAGCACGAGCTCCGCCGCCCGCTCCACCTTCAGGCTGCCGAAGCGTTCGACCATCTCTCCGAGACGCTCCCTATCGATGCGCGTGCCGTTCTGCAGCCGAAGCTGCCGGACATACCCGATTTCATCGCTACCCGGAGTGAGGTACAGGAGATCGATCAGCGCCTTCTCGGGACTTGCTACCAGCGCTCGCTGACCGCGCGCAACACCCATGATGTCGGCGCCCCAGAAGCGCTCATGCTTCACATGCTGGAACACGAACCGACCGAGTGGGGTCTCGTATCGAACCACCCTTCCGGTGGTGACCGCGGTGACGCCCTGCACCACATCTGGAATCAGCTCATGGAAGTGCAGGGCCGACTCGAGGCTCACGTATGACGGTGCTACCAAGCGGTTGGACACGACGAATGGGTCCGGAGCCACCCGCTGATGCGGCGGCGCGATCGCGTAGAGTCCCTTGCGCACACGGATCAGCCGCCCCGTGCGTACCCATCCCGCAAGCTGACGCTGCAGCGCCGGCACGTCCTCAACGCCAGCCAGCAGCAGGCCGGTGTCGAACACAGGCTCATCACCAACGATTGCGATCAACTCGGTAAACTTCATATCGCCAATGTAGCATACTTACATCATTCACGTCATACAGTGCCCCAATGTCCGCAGACACGAAGGGCGACCCGGTATCCGCATTCGCTGACCGCACCCTACGTGCGCTTCCGGTACGGTCCCCGCTTCTCGCGAGCCACAACGCCCGATTCCGCGATCAGCTCCGGATGATCCCATAGCACGCGCATGAAGTTGTCGGCCATTCGGCTCTGCAGCACCTCCCCGCGCTCCCAACGGCCCACCGTGCCGGTGCTCACGCCAAGCTGACGCTCGAGGTCGGCCTGGGTGAGGCCGAGTGCGTGCCGAAGCTCGTGGATCGCCGCCGAGTCAAGGCGGCCGAGATCGTCACGCGCCATCGAAACGGCTGCACACTGGATCGGATCGACGTCGTTTGCCCAGACGTAGTCCTCGCCGCACGCATCACAGTGGTCGTGCTCAAAGCCCCCTACGTAGTACGTGCCCTCACGAAGCTCCACCGGGATCGGGTCGGTGCACACGCGCATGGCATGAGCGCCGCACTCAAGGCAAAACGCGGGAGTCTCCTGCATGTGCATCACCACTCCTTAGTGCGGCTCTCCATCACCGCAGAACGACAAGACAACGTACTCATCCGTTGGGGTCTCTGGCGCGAACTTCACGTAGAGGCGCTCGTTGCCCACGTACGGCTTGTAGATGTCCAGCCAGACTCCCGGCTCCGTCCGGTGCGCCTGCGACTTGTAGAAGTCGCACGATCGGAGATTGCAGACACACCTTTGTACCGTGTCGACGTCCCACCCCCGGCGCTCCAGATGCCGACGAACCCGCCAGGTCAGCTTGAACCGCCCGGCACCAAACGCCGCCCCCACCTCATCAAGCGGGTGCGCAGGGTAGCCTCGTTCGCACACACCGCCGGACACAGGAACCCCCTCTCGGCTAGGGAGCGAGAGGGGCTCGCGTCACGTCAAAACTATCATCGTGCGATATTTCGCGCAAGTGGTGTACTCAGAACTGCCGAGGGCGGTACGGCGTCCTACCCCGGCCCGCTACGCGGTCCTCTGCCGAACGGACATCTCCACGTGGCAGCCGAGCACGCTCAGGAGCTCCAGCATCTTGTCCACGGACTTGCGGTAGTCGGCCGGGTCGAGCAGCCGGTACAGCTGCGCCGGGGAGGTGCCGAGCCGACGGAGGACCTCCCGCTTGGACAGTCCGCTTGCGGCCAGCGCCTTCACTGCGTCCACCGTGAGCTGATGCAGCAGCATGTCGCGCATGTAGCGCGGCTCGCGGTTGTAGTCGAGCGCCATGTCGACGAGCACGAAGCCCTCCTGGCCCGATGCCAGAAGGTAGGTCAAGCCCTCGCGAGCGAGTTCGTCGTCTATCCAGAACTCGGTCACGGGATCGGCGGACGTGGGCGGAGGGTCGCACTTAACGTAGGGGTAGGAGAACGTCCCGCGCTCAGTGGTCAGCACGAATGCGCGCTTACGGTTGTCCAACGATGCGGATTGGATCATCACAGCAGGCCCTCCTCTCGAAGATCCGACGAATCCGTCCCACAAGCCATTACCTCCAGCGGTAACACTTTACAAGGGCGCTCGTGCGCCCTCGCTCAGCATCCCGCGGGGGGTGAAACAGACCCTTAACCCGACGCAACCGTGTGCCTACGCACCTCGCGGTCCAGGCGGTCACCGAGTGCGTCTGCAGCCATATCCAGGTCATAGTCGGTCTGCAGGCCAAGCCAGAACTGGGGCGTCGTGTCGAAGTAGCGCGCCAGACGCAGCGCGGTTTCCGCCGTGATGCGGCGCTTGCCGAGGACGATCTCGTTGATGCGACGAGGAGGCACTGCGATGTTCAGCGCCAGTCTGTTCTGGCTGAGACCCAGGGGCTTGAGGAACTCCTCGAGGAGAACCTCGCCGGGGTGCACTGGTGCAAGCTTCTGGGCTGTCATGGCGGGCCTCATCTCAGTGGTAGTCCAGGATCTGTACGTCGTACGCGTCGCCGGAATACCCGCGCTGGTTCAGCGGCCGCACACAATCTGATCGTGCTCATGGTATAACGCGTCGCGTCATACGTCACGCGTCATCGCTACCCTCGCGGTCCAGCCGCGCTACCGCCGACCGCTCCAGTAGTAGGGCCTGCGGCGGTCGTGCGCCACGGCAAGTATTCTAATGCGGTCCTCGACGACCGAGTACATCACCGAATATGGGAAGCGACGCACTCGCACTTTCCGCACACGACCGAGGATGATCGGACAGGAGTCGGGATGGACGGGCACATGGGCTACGGCCGCTTCGACGGCATCCACGAAAGCGAGGCCCAGCGATGCCAGCTCCATCGCATAGAAGTCCGCCGCCTCATCGAACTCGGCACGCGCGTCCTCGTGGAAGGTGCTCTCAAGCATCACTGAAGACGGACTCGTGCCGCAGAGAAGACATCATCCGCAGGGATTGATCGCGCGGAACCGTTATCGAGCGCACCGTCGCGACGGACGGCCTCCTCGATCCAAAGGTGCTCGACTTCAGACTCGCTGAGATCGTCGAGGCTTACGATAAGTTCAGATGCGATCTCCGCGCGCTGTCCAGGATTCAACCGGGATAGCTCTGCCTTGATCTCCTCTATGGTCATCAGACACCTCACTCGCTTGGACGACCTGGCCCTTTCATTCTACGTCGCGGCACCGACATCGTGCGACATGCAGTGCTGGTCCATGGTGCCGTAGGACGTGTAACCGGTTCTAGCCCGGGTGTGAACGCGCTCCAGACAATACGCCCCCCGGCCTACTCGCCCACCTCAACGGTCGCTCGAGCCCGAACTCCGGCCTTGGGGGTCACAACAACGTGCACGTCCTGGTCGAGGGCGTTCAGGAACCGGATCAATCGCTCGAGCGAGAACCCCGTCAGTCTGCCGGTGAAGAGGTCGGAGACCTTGGGCTGGGTGGCGCCGATGATCCGTGCGGTCTCAGACTGCGTGAGCCCGCGCTTGCAGGCGATCGCGTAGATCTGCGACGCGAGGGCCGCCTTGGCCAACAGCGCATCGGACCCAGGCAGCCCCAGGTCCTCAAAGACGTTCCCACCGCTCACTGTGTGGGTGTCGCGTTCAGCCACGCTCATCACGAATCCCTCCGTTGTTGCATGCGATCACGGTGCCGATAAGGAGCAACCACGCAAACTATACCCATTCTGGGATATTCGACCAACCGCCAAGAAAGCAGAAACCGCCCGAAGGCGGTTTCGCGCCCTGCGCCGAAGCACAGGGGCAGTCTGGAAATGATGATCCCCTGGGATATGAAGCGACGAGCGGCCCTACGCGCACCCCTTGAGAGGCAGCACGCCCGACTCCAGCGCCGCCACAACCCTGGCCGAGACCTGCTCGTCCCAGCGCTCGGGGCGCTCCCAGGTGGTACCGGAGGCGAGCGCCTCCTCGATACCGCGCGTGATCGCCGCGGTCTCCGCTGCCACAAGCCGGTTCGCACCAACCTCCACGGTCACCTGCCGCTCGGTGTTGCGCCGCACAGTCACGCACGGCGTACCAAGCATGCACGCCTCCTCCTGCACGCCACCGGAATCGGTGACGATTGCGGTGGCGGCGCGCTGGAGCGTGAGCATGTCGAGGTAGCCGACGGGGTCCACCATGTGCACGTTGCTCTCCCCTATGCCCGCAAGGCCCTCGAGCAGCGCGCGTGTACGTGGGTGCACCGGGATGAGCACCGGTAGCGGCGCTGCGGCAAGCGCCGCATGGATTGCCGCAAGGCGCTCGGGATGGTCGGTGTTCTCGGGACGGTGAATCGTGGTGAGGATGAAGCCACCACTCCCCATCTTCTGTGCATGTGGCACCGCACGTGCCTCGATGCGCGGCACATTACGCAGCACACTTTCCGCCATCACGTTGCCCACGAAGTGGATGCGCTCCGCACCCACGCCCTCGTTCAACAGGTTGCTGTCCGCTCCTTCAACAGGCGTGAGCAACATCGCCGAAAGCTGGTCGGTGACGAGGCGATTGACCTCCTCAGGCATCGACATGTCGCCCGAGCGCAGCCCTGCCTCCAGGTGCACCACCGGCACCCCAATCTTCGCCGCGGCGAGCGCGCCGGCAAGTGTGGAGTTCACGTCACCCACAACCAGGAGTGCATCCGGGCGTTCGGCCTGCAGCAGCTCCTCAAGCGCGACCATCGCCGCACCGGTCTGCACCGCGTGCGTGCCGCTCCCGATGCCGAGTGACCATGCGGGTGCGGGGATGTCGAGGTCCTGGAAGAACACGTCCGACATCATCGCGTCGTAATGCTGGCCGGTGTGTGCAAGCCGGGCATCGATCCCGGCATCGCGGAACGCCGGCATCAGCGGCCCCACCTTGATGAAGTTCGGACGCGCGCCAACAACCACGATGATCCGCATTCACATGCCTCCTAGTAGGCGCCGCGCGCGAACACCACGGCAGGAACGGTCCGCATCAGCAGCGAGAGATCAAAGCCGACACTCCAGTTTTCGATGTAGTACAGATCGAGCCTCACCATCTCCTCGAATGTGAGAGCTGATCTACCCGAAACCTGCCAGAGTCCCGTCATCCCCGGCGGAACCTCCATGCGCCGCCAGTCGTGCTCGGTGTACTGAACCGTCTCCCGGGGCAGCGGTGGCCGCGGACCCACCAGTGACATCTCGCCCTTAAGCACGTTCATTAGCTGCGGGAACTCGTCGATCGAGAACTTGCGCATCCACTTCCCCACACGAGTGACACGTGGATCGTTCTTCATCTTGAAAAGCGGACCCGAGGCCTCGTTCTGGCTCTCAAGCTCCTTCAGTCTTGCGTCGGCATCCCGGTACATCGACCGAAACTTATACATCCCGAACATCGCACCATCACGGCCGACGCGCTCCTGCTGGTAGAACACCGGGCCACGCGAATCGATCACGATTGCCAGCATCAGCAGGAGCCAAATAGGGAGACCGGCGATCACCCCGAGACCCGCCAGGGCGATGTCGAACGCCCGCTTGGTTCGCAGCTCACCTTGGGAAAGGCTGACGGAGTTGATGGTGATGAGTGGGACACCGGCGATGTCGCGGACCCAGATTCTTGAGGTCACGATCTCGAAAAGCCCTGACGAGACATGAATCGAGACGTCGAACCCGCGCAGGTCGTTCACTATTCGAGAGACCACCTCATGATGGAACGCCGATGTGGCGACCACTACAGTGTCGATGTCATGCTCCCGCACGACGGCGGCAACCTCGCGTGCAAAGCCAAGCCGGGGCGCGAGCCCCGAGCAGAAGTCCAGGTTCAACTCGGAGTCGCGAACAGCGGTGAGATAGCCAACCGGCGTGAGGCCTTGCTCCGGGGCAGCGAACAGCCGCTCGACCAGGCGCCGACCTTCTTCGTTATCGCCCACCACCAGTGTGCGGCGATGCAGTCTCCCTTGGCGCCGGAAACGCCGCAGCCATGCCTTCACCCACACTCGCCCGGCCGGAACGAGCACGATCCCAAGCCCGAACGCCATGAGGGTCCAGACACGCGACAACCCCGGCGTCTTGACCACGAACGTGAGCAGAATGAGGCCGACCAACCCGATGCCGAGCGCACGCAGTACCCGAGAGAACTCCCCCGCGCTCCAGGTGATTCGCTCCAGGTCGTACAGGCCCTCACGCCACAGGCCGAGCATCCACACAAGCGAGACCAGCAGCGAGATCTCCCAGTACTCGACCGGGACAGGGGCATTTTCCAGGCCAGCAGCTGCCCTCAGCGTCGAGAACCTGAGAAACGTGGCGCCAAGTGTAGATGCCAGCAAAGCCACAGCATCTGCTGTCAGCAGTGCACCAAGAATGAGTCGCTTGCGGCGAGCTCTGCCCGAAAACTCAGTGGAGATGCCCGGCAACCCTTCCCCCCTCGCCCGCTGTGATGCACAAGTGCTGATCAACGAGCCCGACATGTGCGTGCGTCAGGCTATCGGTGGTGCAAACGCCACTCCCTGTACGTAAGTAGCAGAAAACGGGAGTTCCCCACAAGATATCGCTTCCACATACGCCTGGGTTCTTGCAGGAAGCGATAGAACCACTCAAGCCCAGCCCGCTGCATCCACACCGGAGCCCGTTTCGTGAGACCGGCGATCACGTCGAAGCTGCCGCCCACCCCCATCGCGAACACCGGGCCCATCGACGCCAGCTGCTCTGATAGGAACCGCTCCTTCCGCGGGCTGGAGATTCCCACGAAGAGGAGCCGTGCCCTTGACTCGCGAATGTGTTCAGCCACGGCTGCATCATCATCGAAGTATCCGTTGCGTGCTCCAGCCACGACAAGCCGTGGGTGCGCCTCGATGACACGCGTCATGCAGGCGTTGAGCACCTCATCCTTGGCCCCGAGGAAGTAGACGGGCCACTCTCGCCTCTCAGCCTCACCGAGCAGCCGGTGCATCAGATCGATTCCCGCAACGCGTTCGGGCACCGGAAGGCCAAGCTTGCGGCCCGCCCATACGATGGACTGCCCGTCTGCGTTCACCAGGGCGCACGAAGCGATGATCTCACGCAGCCCGGGAACGTCCTGCATCATGACCACCTTGCCAGCGTTGATCACAACATGCTGTACCGGCTCGCATGTCTCAATGAGTTCCGCGCAGCGCAAGACCGTTTCGTCCAGCGTCAGCAGGTCGAGAGGCACCCCGAAGATCTTGCTACGCATCCAGCACCACCCCACTCGCGAGTGCGACTGCCTGCTCAAGGGGGTCGCGCTTCGACTCGCGCAGCAGCCTCAGCGCCGATGTCCCCAAGGCCCAGTGCGCGTCCCCCCAGCGGACGTAGTGACGCCTGTCAGTCCACATACGATGCTTCTGGTAGTACGTGCCGCCGGTGCGAGAATTCACCAGGTTGCGTTCCGTCCACTGCGCGACACGCTCCGCGAGGTCTCCCGTATCCCAGCCCCAGGTCGCGAGACGAGCCGCAACGTCTACCGCTGTTCCCGCACTGTGAATGTCATACGGATAGGGCTTGTGCGGGCAGTACTTGGGCTCTCCGTTGGCGCCAAAGAAATCACGCACCCAGTGATGCACCCCTCGATCGAGGCACGCCCTCACATCGGCATCCCCGGTTGCGAGCCATACCTGTAGTAGGCCGTCGAGATTGTAGGCGGTGTGGAAATTGTCCGACCAGCCAAGGGCGGCCCCCTCCCCGTACGGCCACGACCCGTCTTCCCGCTGCGCTGACATCGTGGTCTGCGCGGCAGAATGACCGGCCCGAACCGCGGATTCGTCACCCCGCAGCGCGCCGTCCATCGACACCAGGCCAGCGCCGAGAAGGTTGGCATTGTGCACCAAGCGATCTGAAGTGAGGGTGTATCGGAAGTAGGGCTTCTCGCCGTGCATCAAGTCCCGACGCAGGAAGTCTGCCGACAGGGCTAGCTCACGCAGGAGGGTTGCATCGTCCAGGGCAACACCAGCCGTGCCAAGCCCACGGGCGACGAACACGGTGGCAATGAGGTTGGGTGAACCGGCGGGATAGAACGCCCAGCGGGTTTGCACATCGAACTCGTAGCCCCACGCACCATCCCCGAGACTGCCCGTCGTCGTGTGCAGAACATCAACGATCATCCTGGCCTGTTGATCCGACCCCTCGCGCATAGCGGCACTCAACATGCTGCCAGCGGTCTTGGCCATGACGAATGGCTTGACGCCGAGCACAGGGGCGATGTCGATGGGCAGGCGTTTGCGTGCCTGAATGACCACTTGCCGAGTACGAGCGTTCCTGCGGGCCCATGGCGGGACCCGGCTGCCACTCAGCGCATCGAATGGGTCGACACCCTGAAGGGGATGATTACTCATCGTCCCCGAGGGCAACCTCGCTGAGGGTCACCGGGAGACCGGTGGACAGAGACTCGACCACAGCCAGTGTGGCCAGAGTCGACCGGACCGCAGCAGCGAATCCCTCGCTATTGTCGTGCTCGCCCTTCGCCAGCCCGACAAGAGAACGCATCTCGTTCTTGTGGCCCTTATCCACCGAGGACAACTTGTCTGTGCTGCTCTTGCCGCCTTCAGTCACCTGGAGCACCCGGAAATCGTCGAGCCGCAGGTAGACTCCGCCGGCCATGACCTCGACCAGCTCCTTACCTGCACTGGTGTCGCCATCTGCGCAGTACACCACCGATGCGATGGACCCGTTCGCGAACGTCAGCGTTGCGGACAGTGAGTCCTGGAGAGCCGCGGACTTGCCGTTGGATGCTGCCGCAGCATGCACGCGTGTGATCGCCGCACCGGCCAGGTGTGCCGCCAGGTCGATGAAGTGGCACATCTCGCCGACGATACGCCCGCCGCCACTCTCGAGTTGCTGTGTCCAATGGTCCGAGGGTATAGCACCGGCATTCACTCGAATCACGACTGTACGGGGACCTGCAACCCCTGCCAGTCGCTTGAGGGCTGCCTGGGTGTGAGGAGCGTACCGACGATTGAAGCCAACCATCACACCGGCCTCGGAAGCCTCATACGCTTCAAGCACTTTGAGGAGTTCGCCTCTGGATACTGCCAGGGGCTTCTCAACGTACACATGCTTGCCGCTGTCGAGTGCATCGGACACAAGCGCCGCGTGGGTGTCGTGTCGTGTGCCGATCAGCACAAGGTTGGTGTCGGGGTCGCCCATGATCTCCTCAGCTGACCCTGATGCGAAGGCGAATCCCCGCTTGGCCGCAATGTCGCCCGCGGTGAGGCCCGTGGAAGTCATGATGCCTCGCAACGTGACGCCCTCGCTACCCTGGAGAGCCGGCAGCAGCATCGACGTCACGAAGTTCCCAGCGCCGATCACCGACACACCGACGGACCCGGCACTGAGCCTGGGCACTCTCCTGGACACCTGGACATCAGCCCGAGCATCGTGCGGATACTCCAACACCACTCCGATGAACGGTTCGCTTACCTTGCCTGTCACAAGGTCGTATGCGGCAGGCGCATCGGCGACATCGAAGGTGTGGGTCGTGAGCACTGAGGTGTCGATCGCACCAAGAGCTGCCAGACGAAGGAACTCGGACATGTTGGACCGCTCCGTCCAGCGCACGTATCCATCCGGGTAGTCGACCCCGTACTCCTCATACATCGCGTCGTAACGACCGGGCCCATACGAGCGCGATAGCTTGACTACGAGTTCCTTCTCGTAGAAGGGCGACCTCGGAACATCGATGTGGACATCACCGACAACGACGACGGGGGCACGGTCGCGAGCTATGTCACCCGCGAGAACCACAGGAGCATTGTTCCGAGCCGCCGCAGTGATAAGGATGGCGTCGACGCCGCGTCCGTCCGTGTACGCCAGCACGCCGTCTGCCGCACCCGGGTCATCCGCACGTGCGACGAATGAAGCGCCGCACCGCTGCGCGAGCTGCAGTTTGTCATCCGCAAGGTCGACGCCGACCACGTCACAGCCCGCTGCCCGGGCAATCTGTACCATGAGCTGTCCCAGAAGCCCGAGACCGATGATTGCGACTCGATCCCCGAGCACCGCGCCCGACTGCCTGAACCCCTGCATCGCGATCGCGCCGAGCGTTGTGAACGCCGCTGTCGAGTAGTTCACTCCCTCAGGGATCTTGGCGCACAAGTTCTGCGGTACTGCGACGTACTCAGCATGGTTGGCGTAGCCTGCACCCGCGCACGCGACCCGATCGCCAACCTGCAGGCCCTGAACGAGCTCTCCGACTCGCTCCACGACGCCAGCACAGCTGTAGCCAAGGGGCGAGGCGGCTTCGAGCCGACCCTGAACCATCTTGTATGTGTCGAGCAGCCCTTCACGTCTTACGCGATCCAGGACCTTCTTTACGTCTTCAGGACGACGACGCGCTTTCTCAATGAGACTGCTCTGCCCGAGCTCTACCTTGCTGCGCTCGGTTCCTGCGCTGATCAGGGAGGCTTCGACCCTGACGAGCACTTGGTGTGGGCTCACGCCAGGGGGAGGAACGTCCACAACACGAACGACCCCATGATCAAGACTCTGCACAATCTGAAGCATCGTCCGAAGCCTCTCTACTCGGTCACCAGTGCACTCTCAGCAGACTACGACCGCATCGGCGAGCCTGATGCCATACGAATGTCACTCCATGTAGTCAGAAACCACCAACCGGGTCTTCCCGCCCTGGGTACGCGGAATCTCCCCAACCGCCACGAATCGAATTGGGACATGGTGGCCGATTCGGAGTCGAAGACCACTTTCAAGATCAGCAAGCGATTCCTGTCTCCACCGCTCCGTCGGAACGTAGGAGATGGTCAGCGATCCATCGGACGACTGGTGAATCTGGGCACCACCGAGTCCCTCCGTTGCATGGAACGGCGCCGCAAGTGAAGCAACTCGTCTTCCATCAGGAAGGACCACATAATCCGTCAGCCTACCATCGAGCGACTCCACCACTCTTCCAGCGCGACCGCAGGCGCACATCCCAGTGGCAGGCACAGCCAAGTCACCGGTCGCATACCGCAACAGCGAGACTGCGCTGTTGCAGAACGATGTGCCGACAATCTGATTGGCGGTGGTGGAGGCATCAGGGAGGAACTCAACGTAGGCAAAGTCCTCATCGACGTGAAGGCTGCCTTGTTCGCACTCAGACAGGTTTGCCACTGCCTCAGTAAGCCCATAGTGTTGGCGTGGTTGCACACCAAAGAACGCCACGATGGCATCTTCTTGCCAGCTCTGAAGATTCTCGGATCCCACAGTCACATTCTTGACTTGGTAGCTCAACGACGCGCCACACCCACAGGCCAGAGACGCAAACAATGCGACGGCACTCGGGTTGCCGTGAATCCACTCAGGCTTGAATCTCTCTAAGGCGCCCATGAAGGCGGGGACGGTATCCTCGCTAATGTGGAATATGCTGAACCGGACTTCGCGCCCCACCAGGTTGATCCGCCACGGACGCGTGGCTCGCCCGTGATCGAAGACCACAGGAGTTGACGAGAACAGACCGCACCAGTCGCCACGCTCGATGCCGTGCCACCCCCAGTACCGCCACCACACGGCCCATTGCTCAGCATCGACATTTTCCGACTTCGGCATCGATAGGGAGACTCCGGTGGTCCCCGACGTCCGCACCTCGGAATCATCTCGCCGCGGAAGCCTTGGTCGGAATCTGTCGATACCCTGGACAAGATCGCTCTTCGTGATAACAGGGAGCCTCTGCCACATATCGTCAGCTACAAAGTCTTGCCAGTGCGCATCAAGGCTCGCGAACAAATCCCGGTAATACGGCGTGCAAGAAGCCCGCTGAAGAGCCTCAGCCCTGCGCGCATTACGGAACTCGATAATCCGCTCCTCTGGCCAGGAGTCTCGCTGGAAATAGCCCTGGGCAACAGCCTCGAACTTGCGACCGTGTCTGTGATGCAGCACCCGAGCGCCCTGAACGCTAACGGCCACATCCTGAAGGACAACGGGGAGCTGCCTGTACACACCCTCGGTTGTTGGAAATCTCATCGCCATCCTATTCGGAGCCGGTCTTCCGTGCCTGCATCAGCCTCACCATTCTCATACTCCCCACCTCAATCAAGCAGACGAATCGAGGGCCAGAATGAACGCATGCACCATCAACCGATGGGCCCGCTCCAACGTAAAACCGTCGCGGAACCTCTCGTGGCCCGCTCTTCCCATCTGGAGTCTCAGCCCTGGCTCGTCACAGAGCAGACATAATGACCCTGCCAGCGCCGCCGGATCGCCGGGGTGAATGAGAATACCCGTCACACCATCCTTCACCGTATCCGGAACAGCGCCGACGTGCGTGGATATCACTGGGAGTCCGACGGACATCGCCTCGAGAATCGAGATGGGCTGCCCCTCGGCAAGCGACGGGAGCACGTAGACATCGGCTCCCTCCAAGGCACTCTGCTTCGCATCCCCTTGGAGCAACCCCGGGAAAGCAATCGAATCATCAAGCCCGTTCTCCGAGACAAGCCGATCAACTCGTTGCGCGAAATCCGAGTTACCCCACTCTCCACCGAGGGTTGCACTGACTTCGCAGCCTGCCGACCGCGCTAGAGTAAGTGCTGCAACTAGATCGACGACTCCCTTGGATTCACTCAGCGCACCAAGAAACAGTGCATGGAGCCGCGCACCCCGCTGACGCTGGGGCACGGGATCGGCGCTGTCACACTCGGCGATCCCATTTGGCACCACGCTTACCCTACTGTGTCGACAGACTCCAGCAATTCCTGGGACCTGGCTCTCGCCGAGAACCAACACGCGTCTGGCGGTCCTGAGGGCGTGGCGTGTCAGCCAGCCCGCGACGGACTTGGACCGGGCGGTCTCGACGTACCTGGCCCCTGCAATCTGCACCACAGGGCCGCAGCCCAGAGCTCTGCCGATAAACGAAAGGCAGACATCTCTCAGGAGAGCCGGGGCATTCTGTGACAGTGTGTAGTACAGGAGAGCGGGTCGACGGCGAACGCAAATTCGCGCAAGTTGAATGCAGCTCTTCACTGCTAGGTAGACATTGGTCAAGTCGATCTTGCCCAAGTTGTCCAGTGATCTGCGGTCACTTGTATCGAGGTGGATCAGTCCAAACTCAGCGGATAGGATGCTGGAGTCAAGCACCCGTCTTGTTGCGACTGCCACACCGTGGGTGGGAGGTGGGACCGGGCCAACTACCACGACCCTTGGGCGAATGCTGGACCCTTCAGGTGCGTCATCTCTGTTGCGGGCACGGCTCGGTGTACCTGCATCCTCACGCATGGCCCTTGCTCCCATCAACCGATGTGTCTCTGGAGAATCGGCCCTCACCAGCGGAGAGGCCCGGTACCGGACAGCGCATCAGCACGCCACCCACAGACCAAAGGCTGACCGCCATGCAGATGAGGCACCCGCTACTCATTGAGTCTCACGCTCGTCCGCGGCGGGGAGCACGACATCAAGGGCACGCTCAATACGCTGCCTGATGGTGCGAGAACCCAACGTCTTCACCGAATTGTGGGCGGCTTCCCCGAGCCGCAGGCGCAGTGCAGCGTCAACAACCAAACGGCGCATCGCATCCAACAACTCCTCTTCGGAACGTCCATCTACAACCAGTCCGTTCTCCCCGTCAGAGACGAAACCACGCAGACCACTCTGCCTCGTCACGATCACAGGCAAGCCCGCAGCCATCGCTTCATTGACCGACTGGGGCCATCTGTCCTGCAGCGATGGATGGACATACACGTCGGCGTCAGCGAGAACCCTTGGCATGTCCTCCCATCTGACACCCTCAATGACTTCAACCAGGGGGTGGCACTTACGCAGTTGCTCAGGGTCGTACGCGGCTACTCCATCAACTACGACCCGAAGACGGGTGTGCGGGTAGTCTCGATGGAGACGAGCGTAAGCATCAGTCAACGCTTCGAGATTCTTGCTTGGGGTTAGGCGCCCGATGCTTATAAACACAATCTGGGGATGATCACCAGTAATGCGGGCACGGTACTCATCGACTCGTGCTCGAAAAGCCTCAACATCAAGACTTGCGTTGCCGAGAACTCGCACAGTGTCGTGAGTAGCCCCCAACGCCTGAGCGTACTCTGCGGCCTCATCACCATAGGCGAGGACACAGGCGACGCGCTTGAAGACTAGTCTCCGGATGGCCCCGCTAACTGATCCGATCCCCGCCTCGCTGTGCCCGGTACCCCCCCACCACAGGACTAGCGGTATGCGTGTTAGACGGGAGTAGACAAGGGACACCAGGGTGGCCGGTCCGGCTCCTCCGGCAATGATGCACGTCGGCCGTACGGTTGAGAAGAACCGCACGAGCTCAACCACGATGTTCGAAGACCTGGCGTACGCATGCTCCGTAGTCAACCCGTGACCAGCAATCGACTTACGGCGATCACGCCCACGTACTCGGGTGAAGAAGGAGCTGAACCGATAGCGCGTCGATGCCTCAAGCGAATTGAGTAAGTCATGCCTATACGCCGCTGGCAGATTGGTCACCAGGGCTACAGGCGGGAGGCTCGACTTGACGCAACGGATGTACAGTCGAGAGACCTGCTCGGCCGGCTCATCACACAGAACAGACACTACCGCCGAACGCGCGGCACCCACCATCTCTCGTGTGCTTGTCACATCCTCGCACAGCCGGATGACAGCGGTCGCGATGTCCTCAGACGACCCACGGCGCACATGCAGCGCCTCGACACCATCGCGCAGCACATCTGGCACGCCGCCCACGGGCGTGGTCACTATGGCGCAACCATTCAGAGCAGCCTCGTACAGCACCCGTGGGAAACCCTCGTTCAATGAGGCCAGCACGAATACATCAGCCTCGCGATACAAGCGCCACAAGGCTTCCCCGCTTGGGACATACCCGTGAAAGCGCACCTTCTCCTCGATTGCGAACTGTCTCAACCACCCAACTGCGTCACTGGAATCGCACGGGCCCACTACGTCGAGGGTCGCATCAATGCCGAGGTCGTTAACAAGGCTCCCCAGCGCTCCACCTATCACTCGAAGCTGCTTGTTTGGCGTATCGGTGCCCACATATATCAGCCTGACTGGTGCGCCTACCTGATAGCTCCACTCGCGTGCAGGTGAATTCAGCAGGGCTCGGGCTGCTGTAGCCTGTGCAGCACGGTATGTAGCTGGTTGCACTTCACGAAACTTGGCCTCTAGCGCAGCACCAGCCGCCAGGCACAGCGAGGAGTGTCGCACGGCCAGCAGCTCTGAACGAATCACGATGAACTGCTGGACCCGGCCGCCCAGAGGATTCCACTCGCCCCCCACGTAGACGATGTAGGGTACTCCAAGCACTCTGCAGAATGCCGCAACCACAATTCCTCGAACTGATGGCAAGAACACCCATGCGTAGTCCGCGCGCTTCGTAGCGTTCCAAAGCTGCCGAACGATCGCAAGACGACCCAACAATCCCGCCCTCCCGGGCGTCTGAACGACTGTCACCCTCGGATTAGTGATTCGGCCAAATCGGAAGTCTCCGTCGGCCGGCTTCGTGACCACAGGACAAACGAGGTCGACACGTTCGAATAGCGGCACGACCGCATCCCGAAGGTACTGCCACCACACTTCCTTCATCTCATAGAAGGAGCCGTCGAAACTAATTGCATGATGGAGAGACACCAGGAGCGTTCCAGACCGCTTCATCGCTCTCGAACCGCCTTCGCGTACACGGACTCCCAATCACGGACGAACCGATCAAGACCAAAACGTTCGACAATTCGGCCCCGACCCGTCCTTGCCATGCGCAGCGCCTGCTGATAGTCAGTGGATACTGCGACGATTGCCCGGGCGACCGCGAACGAGTCACCCGGGGCGGCAATGAATCCGCCATCCGGTCCAATGATCGATCGATTGATTCCCACATCAGTGACGATGACTGGAACCCCGGTTGCCATGGCCTCAAGTAGAGTCACTGGCGTACCCTCAGAGAGTGATGGCAGGACGAACAGGTCCGCCGCCCGCAAGACGGACGCGATGTCATCCGTCTCTCCCCGGAAATCGACTACACCCTGAACACCAACTGCAGCACACTGACTCTGCAACCTCTGCAACTCCGGTCCTTGGCCAAATACCAGCACCCGCATCTGTGTGTCTCGCGCCAGCGCGACTGCGTCCACGAGGACTGAGTGAGCCTTGACCGGCACAAGACGGCCAATCGAGACGACCAGGAAGTCATCCTGTGAAACGCCCAGTGCCCGTCGGCTCTCCAGGCGCTGCATCGTACTCCCGGGAGAGAAGACTTCCAGATCGACCCCATTCTCGATTACCGAGATTGCCTCCCCCAACATCAGTGCTTCTGTGACCGACAAACGAACGCCCTCAGATACAGCTACTGTCACAGAGAAGATATGCCTAGTGGCGAGCTTCAGCAGCCAAGCCTTCGCCACTCTCCGGATTGTCCGTGGCAAATCCCATTCATGCGAACTCTCAAGCGAAAACACTACCGGGGTCTTGCGAAGGACGAGCCCGGCGACGACAAGGGGCACCAGCACGCCCGTCATCTTCCCGTGAAGCAGGTCGGGGCGGATCCGAAGGCATAGCGCTATCAAACGCACGGCAGCCCCCAGCGATCCGAAGCCTGAAGCCACGAAGATGGAGGCACCAAGCGATTCCGCTCGATCGGCGAGGTCACCCCTCCCACGTGCGCAGAAGACAGACACGTCGTTGCCACGAGCAATCAGCGGCGCAATCGTGCTTACCAGCAGTGTCTCCATGCCACCGCGCGATAGTGTGGGGACCACATACAAGATGTGCATGCGCCTCAGCACTCCCCATTCATACGTTGAGGTGGCGCCGGGCGAATGCCGACCGAGTACGCCAAGAACACGTAGAGAAGACGATCATGCCACCCGCTATTGTCAAGGAGTCCGTGAGTCGCGATGGCAACCACGCAGAGAAGCAGCGCTGTGGCCATAGCCGTGCGCATCGACCCGGGCTCACTCTGACTAATTGCCTTCTTCAGGTTGCGTGCGGCAACCCAGAGGATCGCACAGTACAACCCGAAGCCCAAGATGCCCGTCTCCGCGAGTATCTGAAGGTATGTGGAGTGTGTCGAGAAGGTCATCGTATACAGGCTTGCCGATGCCCAACCACTTGGAGCGTACGCGGCCCAGAGTCGAGAGAAGGAGCCGTATCCTTGCCCGAACATCGGTGAGTCGAGGAACATGTTCCAGGCAGCAATCAGAAGCGGAATTCGACCGCTCAGTAGTTGATTCAGGGTGTGGGGCGTCACATTCCCCAGCTGACCACTGATGTAGTAGAAGCCGAGCGGTAGTGAGGTCAAGCCGACGGCAGATGTGATTCCGACTGCAAGGCGGTTGGCCCTGGTGGTGCGGAGCAGAAGTGCAATCAGGATGACAACTGCTGCAGCGACGTACACTCCTCTGGCGAGGCTCAGAAGCAGCGTGAAGCCGCCAACTGCCAGCGCCACGACTGCAAGCGCCCTTTCAGTCTTGCTTCCGTGCTTCCGAAGGACCCACGCGAAGGGCATACCGACCAGGACGTACAGAGCGTACTGCACGTGGTTATCAACCATCCCGGTCAACCCGCCGAACGGTACCCCCCCAGAGGTAATCAGCTGGAGCAGACCAGATCCGCCAAGGATGATGACTGCCGACGTGCCGACACGAGCCAGTTGCTGGTGTGACTGCTCTGAAGTGCTTGCCACCACAAGCATGAGGTATAGCGCGTAGTTGAATACGATCGTCACATCTAGTCTGGACCACGCAAGTGAGTACGACACAGCCAGCCACGCGAAGAATGCACCCACGAGTACGTTGAGGGTGTTCCATGGCAACGACAGACCGGCCCGGCCCTGAGATGCACGCAGCAGGCGGGAGACGATCCACAGCGATGCTGCCAATACCGTCGTGGACACTGCAGGGGCAACAACCACACTCAGCCTATCGAACAACCACGCATCAAGGATCACGTACAGCAGCGCGGCATCGGGAACGACAAGAACAATCGGAGCAAGCGCGACAACTAGCACAGACTCCAAAGCGAACCCAGAGGCCACCAGCCTACCAAGGGCAAGCGCGAAGAGCAGCGGCAACGCAGCCCATACCCAACCATGTGATCGGGTCTTCAGGACTCGCATCGAGGCACCACACCTGTCAGGAGTCGATCATATACGCCACTGACACGAAGCGCGTACTCTTCGGGGCGAAATCTATCCAGCGCCCGTTGGCGAGCGACAGCGCCCATATTCGCCCGCACAGACGTATCCGTAGCGATCTTCTGAAGCGCCGATGCCAAGTCGTCCACACTCCCTGGCTCAACGACGAACCCCGTGATCTGATCCTCAACCGCCTCTGGGATACCTCCTACTCTAGTCCCTACCACCGGTAGACCAACGGCCATGGCTTCTATCACCGACCGTGGGAATGTGTCCGCGGTAATCGATGGCTGAACCAGGATGTCGGAACAACGGAGCCAGTTCAAAACATGGCGCTGATAGCCGACGAAGCGCACGCACGCCTTAAGGTTGAGTGTCGAAGCCATCCCCTCGAGCCTCTCTTTCTCAGGCCCGTCACCCACAACGACCAGCTTGACGGGCACTCCCTGCTCCCGAAGCACAGAGATGGCCCTGACGAGAATGTGCGTACCCTTGAGTCGTACCAAGCGTCCAACACACACAACCAGGACATCCGTCTTGTCGACGCCAAGAGCGCACCTCGACTGCACCCTACTAGCATCCGACACGCGCTCGAAAGCCGCCAGGTCAACTGGATTCGGCAGGACCAAGATGCGGTCGCGCTGGACGCCACCTTGTTCGTACGCCGTAGCCGCCGCAGCAGAGGGTGTGATGAACATGTCAACGCTACCACGGGCAACTGACACCTCGTGCCGAGATGGGCGATGCACCTGCCGCACGTGACACACCACCAAACAGTCAGCGCGCCCTGCAGCCTCGATATCACTCAGGTTGAAGTGAAGGCTGTTGTTTGTGTGAACTACATCGGGTTTCCAGAGGCGGACTATGGACTCGATCTCGCGTGAAGCCAGGCGATCGAAAGCCAGGCGTCGCCCGATGTTCATCAAGGTCTGTTGACCACGCGGGAGACCCCAGCCTCGAATGTGGCGAGCTATGCGCGTATCCTCATAGACGCCGTGCGTCAGTCCCATGGTGTGGATCCCTAGTCCACTCAAGTACTGAAGGGCCGATGAACCCAATGGCGCCAGCAGACGAATATCGAGTCTCTCCTGAAGGTGAACGGCCAGCAACCCCAGAGACACGGTGGAGCCTCCTATCGCACCGGTTCTCTCCACAAACAGGACTCGTCTCATACTGAACTCACCTGTCCTTGGTGAGTTCTCGAAGGCGATGATCATGAATGAGGGATTTCTCGCGCAGGACCCCACGCCATGCCATCAGACCTTTGAGAGCCAGTGCGTTGAACTTGGGAGAAACCACTCCGGGCTGAGGAACCGCGCCGCTCAGATCCACGGTATTGACCAGTCCATACTGCGTTCGATGCAGCTCGAATACCGCGTGCTCAATCGCCCACGCCGATGCGTAGTAGCGGTCCTTGCCAGTGGCTTCTCCGAGTTTCAAGAGTGCGACACACAGGTCCGTCTGGGTGTCCAGCCAATCTACATTGGACGCGTGGTGCGTCGGTACAAGCCCGTTTTCCAACTGCACACTCAGAATCGACTTGGCAATTTCCTCCGCCAGTGCAAGGCACTTGCAAGATTCGGGTAGATGGAAGGATGCCTCGACGAGTAGGTCGATAGCCGCAAACACGTGAGTGAACAGTACAGGACCTCGCCGCATTCGCCCCGGCATGATGGCTGAGTGGAGCTGGCCATCATGGAGTAGCAGCCTGCGCAACCCGGCCACCCAACGGGTCAGGGCCTCCGCGGCCCAGGAATCTCCTGTGCGTCGGATAATGGCAAGCAGGGCAAATGCGTAACTGTAGTTGTCTTTGGTCAGCTCAAGTTGCATGGCGAAGGGCAGCGCGCGCAGCGCATCCCACACAAACCGACGGTGAATGGTCGGACGAGCGAACGGACAGCCCTGCGATATGTGATCGACCCATCGCCCCGAAAGATGGTGAAAACTGGCGACGAGTCCGAACTCCCGCGTGGCTGGCAGCTCTGTCCAGGACCTGACAAACTCGATGTGTCTCCCCCGTGACTCATCATCTAGACTGTCCAGCTCGATGAAGACTTCGCATACGGCCAGGCTGCGTGGCGACGCGAACGCCGAGCAGCGCGTTGCCCCGACGCGCCAATAGCCCGCAAGGAATCCCTCGCGTACAAGATGTCGCCTAAGCCCCGAATTCACGGCCAGCGCCGCGTCGAGGAACGTTCGGTCGCCTGTGGCTCGAGCACATTCAATAAGCCCGCCCGCGTACTCATCTTGGCGCCAAGACACAACCCTGCCACCAGAAGCCAGTAGTCCATCCACGGATGCAGATACTGCGTGATTAGCCTGAGTGACACAGAAGTCCTGATGCCCAGCTTCGATCAAGTACGGAACGAAGTCATCGAGGTCAGCGAAGAGCGTGGCGCTGGATGGCGGGTAGTCTCGAGAGAGCACCCCCTGCTCGTTCGTGTAATGCGTCACGATCAATGAGGCGAGCCATGCCTGCTGTTCGTCCAGCCACTCAAGTGAAGGTCTGGTCACTTCAACCCTCCACGGAGAGAGCGAAGTATTCCGCGGACACCAATCGCGGTTTGGGTCACAAGCACCCTCTGCGTTGTTGACAAGACCGCCCCGAGCGGGGCGTTGGCTTTGACCCATATCAGCCAGAGGGCAGCGAAGTAGACGGTATACGCCAGACTCGATGCCACTGCCGCTCCAGGCAGCCCATAAGCGGGTATCAGGGCAATGTCCAGTGCGACTGTGGCCCCAAGTGCTACCCACGATGCGACAGCTAGCCTCTCGGGACTGCCCTGCCCAGCAATCGCGCCCATCAAGGGCATCGACACAGCCAACGCAGCAACGCCTGGCATCAGCAGGAGAAGCGGCATTGAACTTGACGCATATTCGGCACCAAACACTAGGGGCACACCAAGGGCAGCCGCGAGGCCGTAGAGCGGTGCTGTAAGAATCACCCCCGCAAACAGAACTCCAATCATCTGCTCCGTACGGCTCACGCCGCGGCTTGCCGCCTCGGCGCTGACCTCCCTATGCCAAATCATCCTCAGTGACCGAGGTACGACCAAGAACACCTCTGCCACACGCGTGGCCACAGAGTAGACACCAACCGATGCCGCCCCCATGAATGCGTTCATTAGAAACATGTCGAGTCGATAGTTAAGCTTCTGCGCTAGGTTGGATGCAAAGACGCCGCGCCCGTACCGCAGAAGAGATATCCAGTCATCCCTGGTGGGCCACTGAAGTGCAAGCCCTCTAGTGACCGGTACTAGTAGAACGATCGCTAGACATGCAGAAATGACATAGGCGGCCAGACCAGCCAGTGCGACGCCACGGATGGAGGAGCCTGCGCGGATGATCACAACCGCGTTGAGAGTCAGCTGAGCCAGGGAGAGAGCGACGTTCACCAGACTGTAGAGACCCGACTTGCCGCGTGCAATCATCAGCGACCCGATGTTCACCCTGATCATGCCGGGAAGTGTCGTCAGAGCGCCAATCCTGATGACCCAACCTGGAATACCGAGTAGGAGACTTCGCGACAGCGCATCTGCCGACACAAGCAAGATTACGGTGTACACAGCTCCCGCGAGGACGGACCACAGCCCACCAGCAACTACGACTCCAGGTCGACCTCTGGACTCCGCACTGTAGTAGATAAGAGCGTCCGCAACGCCGAAGTTCCCCAGAGACTCGAGCAGCAGCGGAAGCATCAGCGACATCGCAAGAAGTCCCTTGCCCTCAGGGCCCAGCGTCCGAGCCACCAACACGGTGTTCACTAGACCGATGCACAGTACGGCGACTTGCCAGAGTGAAAGGCCTGCAGCTTCCTTTGCGAGCTTCCGTCTCACTTAGCCCAGTGTCTTCCGGTACGCATCAACCGTGATTTCGATGCCTCGCCGAAAGCCAACACTGGGCACGTAGTCGAGAATCGACGCCGCAAGTGCGATGTCTGCGTGTGAGTGCAGAACGTCACCGGGGCGCGGCGCTTCGAATACGGGAGAGACATCTACCCCAAGGTAAGCAGACACAACGTCTACAAGCTCGAGCAGGGTGTGACGAGCGCCGCATGCGACATTCATGATTCTCCCAGCTGCTTCGGGCTTGGTCGCTGACAGGACAATCGCATCGACAACATTGGACACATAAGTGAAATCCCGCGACTGCTGCCCATCACCGTAGATAACGGGGCTGCCCCCCTCCAGCATGCGCAGAACGAAGTTGGGAATCACCGCGGAATACTGAGAGTACGGATTTTGACGAGGCCCAAACACATTAAAGAACCGCAGCGCCACAGTCTCCATTGAATACACGCTGCCGAACGAGTAGGCGTACTGCTCGGTAGCGAGCTTCGATACGCCATACGGCGAGACCGGCATTGGCAGCATAGACTCAACCTTGGGCAACGTGGGATTAGCGCCGTACACGGATGATGAGCTGGCTACCACTACGCGTTCGACGCCAACGTCACGCGCTGAGAGAAGCACATTGAGTGTACCCTCGACATTCGCGGCATTACTCGTGAGCGGGTCCTGCACAGATCGCGGCACCGACGGCAGTGCAGCTAGATGGACCACGTAGTCACAACCACTCGCCGCGTTGTGAGTTCTCTCATAGGAACGGATGTCGCCTTCGATAATCTCCACGTCGTCGGAGAGATGCATCAGATTCGACCGACTACCGGTGGAGAAGTTGTCCAATATGCGAACCCGGTGACCCTGGGCCAGCAATTCGTCAACCAGGTGCGAGCCTATGAAGCCTGCGCCGCCTGTCACTAGATACCGCTTGGTCACTTCTCGTACTCCTTCAACTGATTTGGAGGCCCCGGCACACTACCGAGCCGGTCCTTGCGTCACATCTCATTCACGCAATCCATGAAACCCAGCGGTCGCTACCCCAGCAGCCCCGCCACTATCCCCCACCCCATAGCCTGGTCGAGGAAGTACACCACCAACACCGCCACCGCGATCACCGCGAGCACCGCCAGCACGCCGCCGGCGATGCGGCCGATGGCCTCGGCGATCCTGCGGGCCGGGCTCTTCTTCGGCATGTACACCGTGCCGGTGGCCGCGGCTGCGCGGTGCGCGGGGCCGGGCTTGTCGGCATCGGCCTCGGGTGTGTTGTAGTAGTCGGCGTAGCTGTAGTAGCCGCCGTACCCGCCCTTGTAGCCATACGCGTAGCCGTAGCCTCCTCGGCCTGTAAGGGCCTCCAGGCCCCATACCACGGTGCCCACCACGCGTCCGCCGGCGCTGTCGATCATCTCAACACCGCGCTTCACGGCCTCACGGGTCGATTCGCCGCCCTTGGTCACCAGCAGCACGCCGTCGGAGTAGCGGGCCACGGCGGCGCCGTCGGCCACCGCCAGGAGCGGCGGGGTGTCGATGATGATCCAGTCGGCCCACTGCTTGAGCTCGTCGAGCAGGTCGCGCATGCGCTCGGAGCCCAGGAGCTCGCTCGGGTTGGGCGGGAGCTTGCCGCTGGTGAGCACCAGAAGCTCGAGCTCCTCCATCGGGCGCTGCAGAGCGCTCTTGAGCGGGCGCTCGCCGGTGAGCACGTCGGAGAGTCCGATCAGGTTCCGCACGCCAAAGAACTGCTGCGTGGTGGGCTTGCGGAAGTCGCTCGCCAGCAGCACCACCTTCTTGCCCGCCTGGGCCAGACCCGCGGCCAGGTTGGCGGCCACGGTGCTCTTGCCCTCGGACGGCGCGGCCCTGGTGATCAGCAGCGTCTTGATGTCGTGCTGGAAGTTGATGAAGTCCAGGTTGTTGCGGAGCACGCGGTACGCCTCGGCACCCGCGCCTCCGGGGTTGGTGAGGATGCTCGTGCGCCTGCGCTCGTCTTTGTCGTACTTCTCGGCGGGGATGAGCCCGAGCACCGGCACACCGGTGATCTGCTCGATCTCATCGCTGCTCTTGATCGTGTTGTCGAGGTACTCGTAGAGGAACGCGAGCCCCAGACCGAACACGAGGCCCACCACGAGCCCGAGCGCCGTGTTGCGCGCGGGCGTGGGCTTCACGGGCTCGGTGGACACCAC
>JAZIGI010000030.1:0-26158 GCA_036679125.1 Actinomycetota bacterium
GGCTAGCGACGCGACCGGCAGCGGTGATCGAGGCCCGGGCGGCAGCGCCCGGGCCTTCCTGTGTCGCCGTACATCAGACACGTGTGACGGATGAGCATCCGTGCCGCTCATCAGATGATAGGCGCCGTTCGTCTATAGAAGACCGCTATTCAGGCCGATGCACGGAGTATCGACCCAAGGGGCCCGAGGAGGACGCCATGCTTCGTCGCACGATGGCCATCGCACCGCTGCTCGTGTTCCTGCTGCCATCGGCAGCCTACGCGGCAAGCGGTGATGTGCCGGTGCTCCTGAGCTCGGGAGCCGGCGGGGCCGCGCTTCTGGCCGCCGCTGCTCTGCTCTTGGTCATGCTTTCGCTGCGCAGACTCGCCAGCGGAGCGGCGATCGCCGACAACATCTCCTTCGCGGTGCTCGCGGTCGTCTGCCTCGCCGCGTCGGTCCTCGCCGGATGGGTGGAGCGCATCGCTCCCGCTGAGGTGTCCGCGGACCACGTGAGGCTCGGCGCCGATCTGCTGGCGCTCACGGCCATCGTGCTGTTCGGCGTGTACTTCTACCGTGTGCGGCAGGCCATGATGCGCTTCCAGAACCTGCTTGCCGGTGAGGAGGAGATCCTTGCCACGGTGCTCGACCCCGACGCCGGAGGTGCGGAAGCCTCCGATGGGCGTGCATGATGGGTAACGACGTTGCGCGCAAGATCGAGGGTGTTCTGAGCCCGCTCGTGGGGCAGGTCCTCGCGCGCGCGGCGATCGACCTGGAGGCGAAGCGCATCGGCAAGGACAGCGATACGATCACCTACGGCGACATCAACGCGCTTTCCGACCACCTCACCAGGCATCTGTCGCCATTCGTCGGCGCTCAGATCGCCGAGGCCGCGGCGCGGCAGGTGCGCGGCATCTGCTAGGCGCCCGTCGTCGGGGCCGAATTGCCCGCGCCGTTCGCGGCGGCTATACTCTCGATGCACTTCGGCCACGGGCCGGAGCATCTGGAGAGTTGTCCGAGTGGTTGAAGGAGCACGACTGGAAATCGTGTGTGCGGTGTTGAACCGTACCCAGGGTTCGAATCCCTGACTCTCCGCCAGACGAACGATCGTGAGCCGCCCCCCGGGGCGGCTCACGTGTATCAGGGCACGGTGCCGGTCAGCGGGGTGTGGGCCCCGCTCATCGTCCGGTCCTGGCCCCGGGCCCGCGACGTGCAGACGGTGCTCTCACGTCCGGCTACTATGGGCGGATGAAGACACACCGGCTTGCCATCATCTTCGCGATCATGCTCGTGAACATGCTCGCACTCGGCATCGTCGTCCCCTTGCTTCCGTATCTCGCCGACGCCACCGGTGCCACCGAGTTCCAGACCGGGTTGCTCGTGGCCACCTATCCGCTGTCGCAGCTGCTGGGCGCGCCGCTGCTCGGTCGTCTGTCGGACCGCTATGGACGCAAACCGGTACTGCTCGCGTCGGTCTTCGGCACGGCGGTCGGGTTCGTGATCCTCGCGGTGGCCGGATCGCTCCCCGTACTGTTCCTCGGTCGCATCGTCGACGGTCTCACCGGCGGCAACATCAACGTGGCCCAGGCCTACATCACCGACGTGACCGATCGCAAGGAGCGCGGGCGGGCGCTCGGGCTCATCGGGGCCGCGTTCGGCCTTGGGTTCGTGATCGGTCCGGTCACGGGTGGCCTGCTCGCTGAGATCAGCTACGCCACGCCGGCCTGGCTCGGCGCCGGACTCGCGCTGCTCAACATGGCGGCGGTGGCGCTGTTCATGCCGGAGTCGCTCACCGCCGAGGTACGCGCGAAGCTCGCGCACAAGAAGCGGGCGATCTTCGATATCGCGGGGTTCCGCGCCGCGCTGGCGCACCCGCGCGTGCGTCCGGTGCTGACCGTGCGCACCGCCACCGGCATCTCCTTCGCGCTCTTCGAGACGATGTTCTCGCTCTGGGCGCTCACCACGCTTGGCTTCAAGCCCGGCCAGACCGGGGTGTTCCTCGGCTTCCTGGGCCTGTCGAGCGCGCTGATCCAGGGTGGACTGATGGGGCGCCTCACGAAGCGCTTCTCCGATGACGTGCTGCTGATGACGGCCATCCTCGTGAGCGGTGTATGCCTTGGGGCATGGGGCTTCGTACGTAGCGTGCCGCTGCTGCTGGCGATCATCCCGCCGCTCGCGTTCGGCCTCGCGGTGGGGCAGACGATGATGACGAGCATCCTCTCGAAGTCGGTGGCCCGCGAGGAGGTCGGCTCCATGCTCGGCGTCCAGACGTCGATCATGAGCCTCACGCGCGTGCTCGCCCCCATCATCGGCGGCTTCCTCCTCGAGAACACCACCGCGTGGGCGCCAGGGCTGCTGGCCGGCGTGCTCACGTTGGCGGTTGCGCCGTTCGCCTGGAAGACGTTGTGCCTCGTGCCAGGACGCGACTCGTGCGAGGCGGTCTTCGATGAGGACTAGGTGCCGGCCGCGGCGCACTTTGAGCCGCACCAAGCGGACGGTATGCTGCAACCAAGGGACGCTGTCGACCGGGAGGCATGTGTGGAGGACATCGTAGGGCGGCTGCACGTCATCGCCGGTTGCATGAGCAGCGGCAAGACCGGAGAGCTCATCAGGCTGCTCTCACGGCACTCGGTCATCGGCGACACCATGGTCATCTACAAGCACTGTGTGGACTCCCGTGACGGCTGCAAGGCGCGCTCCCGTCTCGGCACCGAGATGGAGGCCCTGGTGGTCGAGGGTCCTGCCGAGATATCCGGTGAGGGCTGCCGGGTGGTCGCCATCGAGGAGGCGCAGTTCTTCGGAGACGGGCTCGTGCCGGTGGTGCGGCGTCTGCTTGCCGAAGGGCGTCTGGTGTACGTGACCGGGCTGAACCAGGACTTCCGCGGCGAGCCCTTCGGTGTGATGCCTGTGCTCATGTCGCTCGCCGACGAGCTGTCGCTGCTCACCGCCATCTGTCAGAAGTGCCACGGTGTGGCCACCCGGACACAGCGCATCATCGACGGCGCCCCGGCGCCGTGGGATTCACCGCTGATCCTGGTGGGCGGCGCCGATTACTACGAGGCGCGCTGCCCCGACTGTCATCAGGTCCCGGGGCGCCCCGTCGTCTAGCGGTAGCGCATCCCGGGCTCACGCCGGCGCTCGACGACGACGTTGCTGCCCGGGAGCGGGCAGGCGTACGCCAAGAGCTCATGGCTCACGTCGGTGAGCGCGATCGGGGAGTCGGGGAAGTAGTCCTGCAGCTTGATCACCGCGATCGACATCGTGAGCGGTCCGTGCTCGGTCTGGTCGCCGGTGCGGTCACGCAGCACGAAGTACCCACGCTCGCGGTCCTCGTCCTCGTAGTAGTCCATCACGCTGCTGTCGAACGCCTTCGCGATCTCGTGGGCGACCGCCTCTATCGACTCACTGTCACAGATGATCACGAAGTCATCAGCGCCCATGTGCCCGACGAACGGGTCTTCGCACCCCTCGAACTTCAGCGCCTCCAGGATCAGCCCGGTGACGTGCCTGAGCAACAGGTCACCGCGGGCGAATCCGTAGCGCAGGTTGAAGGCGCGGAATCCGTCGATGTCGATGAAGGCGACACCGAACGGCTGCTGTCGCACGAGCCTGAACGCAATGCGCTCCTCGGTGAGCGCGTTGGCCGGCAGGCCGGTGAGCGCGTTGGCGAAGCGCTCTCTGCGCATGCGGCGGATGACCATCTGGATGCGGGCGTCGAGCACCATGGGGTCGACCGGCTTGGTGACGAAGTCGTCCGCGCCTGCCTCGATCGCCATGATCTCGAAGCCCGGCTCGCCCAGGCTCGTCATCACGAGCACCGGGATGTTGCGGCTGTGGGGGTCGGCCTTGATGCGCTTGCAGACCTCGAACCCGTCGATGTCGGGGAGATTGAGATCGAGCAGGATCGCGTCGGGCGTGTACTCGGCAAGCGCGTGCAGCCCGCTGACACCGTCGGGCGTCGACTTCACCACGTAACCGCGCTCGTGGAGCGCCATCGTGATCATCTGCCGGACCGTCGCCGAATCCTCGATCACCAGGATGCTGTACTGCTCGGCATCTGTCTTCATGGCCGCGTCACCTCGCGTTGTGGTCCCCACCTACTGTTACCCATGATGCACCGCCGAAGCAAAGAATGCACAGGCGCGCTTCTTGCTACCGCCGATGTGTACGTTCTCACCGGGAGGATTCGCCATGGATGTTCGGAATCCCGCTGCGGTCACGGTCCGGATGATCGCGTTGCTGCATACCTACCGGCGCGAGCGCGGCCTGCCCGTCCGCGTGACGTTCGAGGTGCCCTCCGAGGGCATGGCCGCGATCACGATCGCGCGCGCACTCGAGCTCCCGATCGAGCGGATCGAGGGTCTGTTCCTCAACGGACGGCTCGTCGGTCTCGGCGCTCCCGTATACCCGGGCGACCGCGTGGCGTTCGTGCCGCATGGCACCCCCGCGTCACACCCCGCGTTCTTCGGTCGCGCGGGCATCGAGGAGTACGCCATCGCCTGAGCTTCCGCGATGCGCAGTCAGTGGTCGTCCGACCGGAGCCTACTTCGCGTGTTCGCCGATGAGTGAAGCCACGCTTTCCTTGGCGTCGCCGAAGAGCAGGATCGACTTCGGGTCCTGGTAGAGCGGGTTGGGGACACCCGAGTAGCCGGGGCGGTCGTCAAGGTTGCAGACGATCACGGTATCGGCCTCGTGCACCCTGAGGATCGGCATACCCGATATCGGCGTGTCGGCGGCGGTGATCGCGGCGGGGTTCACCACGTCGCTCGCGCCCACCACGATCGCCACATCGGTCGAGGCGAAGTCGTCGTTGATCGCGTCCATCTCGTAGAGGTCGTCGTAGTCCACATCGGCCTCGGCCAGGAGCACGTGCATGTGTCCGGGCATCCGTCCCGCCACCGGGTGGACGGCGAAGCGCACGAGCTTGCCCGCCTGCGACAGTTTGCGCGCGAGTGCGGCGACCTCGTGCTGCGCCTGCGCGAGCGCCATGCCGTAGCCGGGGACGATGATGACCGAGGTGGCGCCGGCGAGCGCGCCGCGCGCCTCGCGCAGTGCGTCGGTGGGGCGTGCGACGGCAGGCGCGGATGTGGTGCCGCCGCTGTCGTCGGCGCCCGCGTGTTCTGCGGCCTCAGGTGGAGGCGCGCTGCCGGCCGGCTGGGCGAGCTGCGCTCCGGTGAGGATGGAGCCCACGCTGCGGTTCATGGCCCGGGCCATCACGAGCGTGAGGATCGTGCCGGAGGAGCCGACCATCGCGCCAGCGGCGATGAGCATCTCGTTGCCGGTCGCCACTCCGAGGAACGCCGCGGCCAATCCGGAGAAGGCGTTCAAGAGCGAGATGAGCACGGGCATGTCGGCGCCGCCGACACGGAGCGCCAGTGCGGCGCCGAGTGCGAGCGTCGACAGTGCGGCGATGGTGAGGGCGACGGGCTGATCGAGGCCGGTGACTGTGAGCGACAGTCCTGCCGCCACTCCGAAGAGCGCGAGCAAGAGCACGAAGAGCAGGTTGTATGTGGGCAGCTGCGCCGGGCGCGACCCGATGCGGTTCTCGAGCTTCGCCGCAGCGACCACGCTGCCCGAAAGGGCCACGCCGCCCACCAGCATGCCCGCAAGCGCGAAGCCGATGCCGAGCGTGTCGCTGGCCGATGAGACCCGCCCGAGTTCGACGAGCGACACGAGCAGGGAGGCGCCGCCTCCCGCGCCGTTCTGCAGCGCGATGAGCGCGGGGATGCGTGTCATCGTGATCCGCTCGGAGATGACCCACCCCGCGATGGCGCCCACCACGAACGTGGCGCCGACGAGCCAGGGCTGCGAGATCGTGTTCCGGTACACCACGAGTGCGAGCGCGGCGGCGAAGGCCAACGCCGCGGTGATGTTACCGCGACGGGCGCCTGAGGGTGTGCGGAACTGCGCGATGCCACCGATGAAGACGGCGATCACCACAAGGTCCACGAGCAGCTCTTGCCAGTTGTCCATGAACACTCCGTATCAGGGTCGGTCCGTACCCACGCGCCGTCCGGCGCCTACTGCCTGAACATCCGGGCCATCCGGCCCGTGACCGCGAAGCCACCGATCAGGTTGAACGCGGCGAGCACGATCGCGGTGCCACCGAGCACGATCGCCAGCGCGGTGGCCTCCTCGGTGAAGAGCAGCAAGGCGCCGAGGATCGTCACCGCTGAGATGGCGTTGGTGAACGACATCAACGGTGTGTGGAGTCTCTGCGGCACGCGCGAGATGAGCGCGTAGCTCACCACCGAGGTGAATGCGAATATGCCCAGCATAAGCAGGATCTCTGACACAGTTGCTCCTTGCGTGAGGTCGGCCTACCGCGTCCGATCAGTCGAGCATCCCCATGGCGTGAAGCGCACCATGATGCACGATCCGGCGATCGCGTGTCACCAGTGTATGCCGGACGATCTCGTCTTCGAAGTCCGGGGAGCCCGCTCCGTTCTTGAAGAGGTTCTGCACGAAGGCGAGCATGTTCTTCCCGTACAGCCAGCTCGCGTGCACCGGTACCGAGCCGGGGATGTTCACGTAGCCGAGCACGTTCACTCCGTGCACCACGGTTTCCGTGGCGGGCACCGTGGCGGCGCAGTTGCCGCCCTGGTCCACGGACACATCCACGATGACCGAGCCGGGGTGCATCGACGCGATCATCTCGTCTGTGATCAGCACGGGTGCGACCTCGCCTGGAACGAGCGCGCTCGCGACGATGATGTCGGCCCGGGCCACGAACGGCGCGATGGCCTCACGCTCGCGAAGCAGCCACTCCTGCGGCAGCGCGCCCGCATAGCCGCCCTCGCCGATAGCGAACTCGTCCGGCGCCTCGAAGCCCACGATCTTCGCGCCGAGGCTGGCGGCCTCCTCACGTGCGGCGGCCCGGATGTCGACGGCCTTCACGATGCCCCCGAGCCGCTTGGCCGTGGCGACCGCCTGTAGGCCGACCACGCCAGCACCGATCACGAGGATCTCGGCGGGCTTGGTCGCGCCGATGGCGGTGCCGATCATCGGCACGAACTTGGGCAGTGCGGCCGCGGCCATGATGACCGACTTGTAGCCGGTCACCGTGGACATGGATGACAGCGCGTCCATGCTCTGTGCCCGCGAGATGCGGGGGATGCCGTCCATCGTGAGCGCGGTGATGTTCCGGTCGCGCAGTGCGCGAACGATGTCATGGTTGGCGGGAGCGGCCGGGTGGAGGAAGGTGATGAGCATCGATCCCTCGCGCAGCATCTCGGTCTCATGCTTGCCGCTTTCGGAGTTGAAGTGCGGCTGCTTCACCTTGAGGATGACATCGGCTTGCGAGAAGACCTCTTCGGCGCCGCTCGCGATACGCGCGCCCGCGGCCGTGTACTCGTCGTCGGAGTGCAGAGCACCCGTGCCGGCCCCGGCCTGCACGACCACGTCGAAGCCCATACGCACATAGGCCGCGACCTCTTGTGGGAGTGCCGCGACCCGATGCTCGCGCTCGAGTATCTCCTTGGGAATGCCGATGACCATGGTTCCTCCCGATCTGCTGATGCTGTCAGGACTGCATAAACTGACCTTCACACCGTATGATGCACGAAGCCAGGCGACTCCACACTCTTTGTTCCCTGACGATGGGCGATGGACACGCGTGGCGGGTATCATCATCTCTCCGGTGATGCGACGCACCGGCCACATAAGGAGACGTGCATCCGATGGCCAAGCAGACGATCGTGGTGGCGCTCGGCGGAAACGCGCTGCTCAGGCGGTCCGACCCTATGACGGTCGAGGTCCAACGCGCGAACATCAAGATCGCGGTCGAAGCGCTCGCGCCACTGGTGGAGCGGTACGATCTCGTGCTCGCTCACGGCAACGGCCCGCAGGTGGGGCTGCTGGCGCTGCAGGCCGCCGCTTACCCCGCGGTCGAGCCGTATCCGCTCGACGTGCTGGGCGCGCAGTCGCAAGGCATGATCGCGTACATGCTCGAGCAGGAGCTGGGCAACGTCCTGCCCACCGAGAAGCCGATCGCGACCCTGCTCACCATGGTGGAGGTCGACCCTGACGACCCTGCCTTCGGCGACCCCACCAAGTTCGTCGGCCCCACGTACGTGAAGAAGAAGGCCGACGCGCTTGCTGCGGAGAAGGGCTGGATCTTCAAGCGCGACGGCGGGCTGTGGCGCCGCGTGGTGGCCTCGCCCGAGCCCAAGCGCATCTTCGAGATCCGGCCGATCCGGTGGCTCATAGAGCAGGGCACCGTGGTGATCTGCACCGGTGGAGGCGGCATCCCCACCGCGTTCGCCAAGGACCGGCCGAACACGCTGGTGGGCGTGGAGGCGGTCATCGACAAGGACCTCGCGAGCGAGTTGCTCGCGCGCGAGCTGAACGCTTCGATGTTCGTGATGGCCACCGATGCTGATGGCGTGTACCTGGACTGGATGACTCCGGCGCAGCGCAGGCTCGGCTGGGTGACCCCCGAGGAGCTCGAGGCGCATTCGTTCGCCGCCGGCTCGATGGGGCCGAAGGTGGAAGCCGCCAAGCGTTTCGTGCGGGCCACGTGCAACCGGGCGGCCATCGGCCGGTTGGAGGACATCGCACGGATCGTGGCGGGCGAGGCGGGTACGAACGTCGTATGCGAGGTGCCCGCCGACAAGCGCGGGTAGGCCGGGAGCCGGCGGCGCCGGCTGGATCGAGCGGAGGTCGTGATGCGCATCGCGATCGCGGGCGGCAACGGGTTCATCGGCCAGCGTCTCACGGCGCAACTGCTCGCGGCGGGTCACGAGGTGGTGTGGCTCTCGAACCGTCCGGGGCGCTTCGCGCTGGGGGAGCGGCACACGGAGGTCCCCTTTACATACCTCACGCCGCTCGGCGAGGGGCCGTTGCCGGAGTGGGCCGCAGCGGTGGCCTCGGCCGACGTGGTGGTGAACCTCTCCGGGCACCCGATCGTCATGCGCTGGAACGAAGCGCGCAAGCAGCTCCTCCGCGACAGTCGCGTGCATACCGCCCGGGCGATCAAGGACGCGATCATGCGGGCCCGTGCGACCGGCGGAGGCCCCTCGGCGTACGTCGGCGCGAGCGCGGTGGGCATCTACGGCGACGCCGGCGACACGGTGCTCGATGAGAGCGCGCCTACCGGGACAGACTGGCTCTCGCAGCTCGGTGTCACCTGGGAGCGCGAGACCTTCGCGGTGGGTGAGGAGACCGGTGTGCGCACAGTTGCGGTGCGCACCGGGCTCGTGCTCGGCGACGAGGGCTTCCTGCCGAAGATGGCGCTCCCAGCGAAGCTGTTCGTGGGAGGGCCGGTGGGGAGTGGGCGGCAGTGGACGCCGTGGATCCACCTCGACGACGTGGCCGCCATCTACCGGTTCGTGATCGAGCACGACGGGATCTCGGGACCGGTGAACGCTGTGGCGCCCGACCCGGTCACGATGCGTGACTTCTCGCGCGCGCTCGGACGTGCGCTCAAGCGGCCGTCATGGTTCCCGGTGCCCGGCTTCGGCCTCAGGATCGTACTCGGCGAGGTGGCGCCGTATATGGTCTACAGTCAGCGCCCGACGATGCGCAAGCTGCTCGACGCGGGATTCCAGTTCACGTATCCCGACATCGACGCGGCGCTTGCGGCAGCGCTCTAGACGTGGCGTTCGGTATCCTGTGCACACTCCGGTAGCCGAGGCGAGAGGCGCGACATGGGCAAGCTCAGCTGGAAGGTGAAGTTCGGACTCGTGCTGGTGGCTCTCAGCGCGGTGATGCTCTACGCGCACTCGGTCGCGTTCCACCACACCGACCTGCACGAGTTCGGACCGTTCCTCCTCACGCATGAGATCGCCATGATGCCGCTTGAGGTCCTCGTGGTGACCCTGGTGATCCACTCGCTGCTCGAGCGACGCGAGCACGAGGAGAAGATGCACAAGCTCAACATGGTGATTGGCGCGTTCTTCAGTGAGGTGGGAGACGAACTGCTGCGGCGCTCATCCTCTCTGGATGAATCGGTCGAGATCCGCGAGCACTTCCTCGTGAGCAATGAGTGGGGCGCCCGCAGGTACGCCTCGGCTAAGTCGGCCATCCTCGCGTACGACTACGCCCTCAGCGCCAGCGCGGGGCAACTTGAGGAGATCAGGGACTTCCTCACCGAGAAGCGCGTGTTCTTGCTCGGCCTGCTTCAGAACCCGAGCCTGCTCGAGCACGAGACGTTCACCGACGCGCTCTGGGCCGTGTTCCATCTGTCCGAGGAGCTCGGGTTCCGCCCGGACTTCGCGGAGCTGCCCGAGTCCGACATCGTGCACCTCAACGGTGACCTGAAGCGTGCGTACGCGGCAATCGCGGTGGAGTGGCTCGACCACGTACAACACCTGCAGAAGCAGTACCCCTACCTGTTCTCACTCGCGGTGCGACGCAATCCGCTCGACACGAACGCGTCCGTAGTGGTGACGGCGTAGAGCCGAAGGCAGGATCGGCGACGCTGCTCAGGCTCGCAGCACCACGCTGCCGCTCAGCATGTCGTGCAGCGCCCGCTTGCGGTGGTTCCAGCCTGCGATCACGAACCCGAGCATGAGTGGTGCGGCCGAAACCGGCTTGAGGGCCGTGCGCGCGACGGAGCGCACCAGACCCGCTCGGCCTCCATCGGGTCGTGCAACGCGCAGACGCATGATGAGCTTTCCGAGTGAAGCTCCCCGCTTCGTGCTCTCAGGGACGGCGAAGTAGAGCAGCACCACGAGTACGCCAAGCAGCCAGCGCCCCACGTCTACGAACGCGAGTGTGCGTATCAGCGCCGCACCGTCCGGGGAGAACGCGGTGTTCTCGATAAGGCGCGTCGTGGCGAACTCGTAGAGTCCGGAGAGCACGAACCACAGCAGGCCGACGATCACGCCATCGATGAGTGTCGCGATGAAGCGGCGCCAGAAGCCAGCGTAACGGAGTGGCTGGGCGACCGCGGGCCAGGAGGGGACGGCCTGTGGGACGGGCTGCGGAACCGGGATGGGCTGGGATACCGGTACCGGCGGTGCCGCTACGGGCTGAGGCGCTGCCGCCAGCTCCATCGGCGCACCGCAGCGAGTGCAGAACCGGTCACTATCGGGCACCTGTTGTCCGCACTTCACACAGTACATGGCGCACCGCCTCGCTGGCCGTTTCGTGGGAGCGGGATCATGGCGTCACTCCCTCGGAAGGCGCCTGCATCTGGTCGAGCTCCTGTTGCAGCTGCTGAAGGAGTTGCTCGAGCTCCATGTCGCCCGCTTCCGGCGCCCACCCCAGGTCGGGCGGGTCGGAGCTGTGGCGCGAGAGCAGGGCGGGCGGCGCCATCAGGTAGAGCTTGTCGCCCGGGAGCTTCTGGAGCCGGCCGTTGAACACGAGGAACATCGGCATCCATACGTTCTCCTCGCGGCCTTCGATCGACCACGAGTTCGTGGTGTTGTTCCAGGTGCCACGGATGGGGATGGTGTCGCCCCAGTGCATCGTGCCGTAGAAGTCGCCGTTGGCTTGCTGGACGACGTCGATCCGCATCAACTCGCCCTCGCTGAAGGGAACGGGGCCCGCCCACGTGCCGGTGATGTCCTTGGCGGTGCGCTCCTCCTCGCCGTACTCGAACTCGGCCACCGCGCTCAAGGGACCCTTTGGCGAGCCGGGTACCGCGGCGACCTCCTGATAGGCGACCTTGATCTTGGGGCGGATCCCCGCACCCAGCGCTTCGGTGATGTTCATGAGTGTGATCGCATCGCGCTCACCGATACCCTGCAAGGCCTTGAACAGCTGGTTCTTGCCGGTCTGCCTGTCCGCCTTGAGCAGCTTCTCGATCAGCTCGAGCGGGAACTCGGCCTTGGGTTCGTTGGTGGCGAAGGTCGTGGTCTTGCCGTCGGGCATCGTGAGCGTCACCCGGTAGCTGGAGATGAGCGCGGGTGTGCCATCGTCGTGCTTCACCTGGGCAGCGGCGCTCGGCTTCCAGTTGAGCGTGACCATCTGGTCCTTGATCTCGACCGTGGGGGCCTCACCGGGGTGCATGCCGAAGACGATCGGGCCGTGCGGGTCGGTCCCTGTGCCCGCGCCGCTGATGGCGCTCGGCGCTTCCATGTACGTCTCCGCCCGCATCACGGTGAACCGGGCCTGCGCGGGGATCACGCACCCGCCCCGGATCTCGTCCCACGGCTTGGTGTTGGCTGTAGGGATGCTCAGGCGGACGATCGCGCCGTGTTCCTCGATGCCGTTGGTGGAGAGCACGTAGACGGAGTCGGCCGGCGTAGAGGCCGTTGGCCGTACCGGCGCACCCGCGATGCTCATCTCGATCATCTGTGCCGAGAGCGGTTGGCCGCCGCTCGCGAAGCGCCAGATGTAGATGGGGGAGGTGGTCTTGTCGATGCTCACCTCGGTCTTCACAGGCCCCGTGGGCTCGCCCGCATACGACGATGGCAGACCCTTGTGGGCGGTTTCGATCTCATCGGCTGCGGAGTACGTGAACGCATAGAACGCCTTGGAGAGCGACTCGGGTGTGCCTCCCGTCGTGCGATACAAGCTGGCAATGCCGCCACCCCGAATCGACGCCACGTCGTCGTAGAGCTTCGGCAGGAAGTCCTCTTTGGAGCCGCCTGCGGTGAAGTAGTAGTCCTTGAGGAACTCGAAGAAGAACGACTGGCCATAGCCTTCCTGTTGGTTGGGCCTGGAGTTCTCGGGATAGAAGTGGCCCATCTCGTTAAGGTACGGGTCGTATGCGCGCTTCGTGGCGTCCCAGGTACTCGCGTACTGCTTCCGCTTTGTGTAGTACTCCTCGGCCTCCTGCTCGAGTACGAGAGCGGCGGCCTCGTTGAACCACAGCAGCCTGTTGCGGTCGTAGAAGACGTACGCCGACTGTACGACGTGGAAGAGCTCGTGCAGCGCGGTGAGCTGCAACGTGTCGAATGCGACCTTCTGCTCGGGCGTGAACGACGCCTCGCGCGCATCGGGGATCTTCGTGCCGTCGAGCACGATGAACGGCGAGGTGGTCCAGGTGTTGTGCGCGAGCCCGAACGTCTCCGCGCCGAGCGAGTAGTCCACCACATACACGTCGGTGATGCACGGGACGTGCGCCACGCCCGGATGCCTGAAGTCGCGCGACTGAAGGTAGTCCCAGCCGCGGTCGAGGCCGATCAGCGCGTTGGTGACCCTCACGGGCAACAGGTTCTCGGTGAGCCACTTCTCACTGCTGGCGAGCTCTCTCAGCTCACGCAACTCGGGGTCGGCCGCGAACCGCTCCAGCTTCCCCTGGTCCTGTCGTGTGGGGTTCTCCGGTATCCCGTACTTTGCCCACAGCCGGTCGATGTCGTCCTGCATCTGCTGGAGCGCAGCAGGGTTCGCGGGCTTCCAGTTCACGGGGTACATGACCCTGAACCGGTGTTCCTTCAGCTTCCAGAAGACGCTGCGGTACTCGCCCTTGGGTATATCCTCGCGGTCGACGGTCCAGCCCCACCAGGCCACGCCGATCAGTGTGGGTATCAGCACCGGGAGCCAGTTCATGTTGTGGCGTGTCTCGACCCGCAGGGTCTCGCCATCGAGCTCGGAGGCCACGAGAAGGGGCACGCCATCCTCGCCGACCGCCACCATGCCCATGCTGTCCCATAGGGTCTCGGGGACACCGAGCTCCTCGAGGTCGAAGGAGAACGTCGCCGGCTCGTAGAACAGGTCGGCTTCGGTCATACCGGCGTCGATGTCATACCCGCCGAGTGCGACGAGGTTCCTTTCCTGGAGCGCGGGTTCGATCGCCGCGATCTCTGCGTCCGTGAGAGACCGTGCGGCGAAGGTGCGCTCTCGGTCGAGCGCCCCGGCCGGTGCGTCGATCCTGATGCCGGGCATCGGCTCCACGTGGACTGCGGGTGCGTTCGAGCGGACGCTCTTCTCCGGATGAGGCGCGTCGCCGCCGCTACCGCGGAGCGCGCCCATCACCACGTCCGGCAGCAGCCCCCACCGGCCGGAGCGGGCCAGCGGGACTCCGGCGAAGAGCGCCATCGCCAGCATAGCAACAGCCGTGACGCCGGCCACGATCGCGATCACGAGCCGACGGCGAGACCCGGCGGGATGCGCCGGCGCCGGGGCGAAGCGCCCGTCGAAGTCGGGGTGCGCGGCAAGCGGAAGCCACTCGGCGGACACGCCACCCGAGATGGGGGAGTCGGGCCCCACGCGCCCCTCGGCGATCCATGCCTCAAGGGTGGGCCGGTCGATCGGGCCATAGACCGCTCCGTCGGGTCCACTGATGTGGTACACGGCGTTCCCCCTTACGGCCCGGCGCGATGGCGCCAGGCGGTAGTGCGTCCTGGTCACAGTGTACGGCATGCTGGCTGAGCCATGGCACGTATCCGGCGCGCGCCGATTGCGCGTGTGCGCGCTTCGGTCGGACGGGGGACATACAACCCATGCCCGTCCTTACGAAAGGCGACGACCATGCCTCAGACGATCTGGGAAGGCGCCATCTCCTTCGGCCTTGTGACGATACCGGTCAGACTCGTTGCGGCCGAGGACCGCGGCAGCGAGATCGCCTTCCACAACATCGATAGCAAGACGATGAGCCGCGTGCGGCAGAAGCGCGTGTCCGAGGCCACCGGTGAGGAGGTGCCCTGGGACGACGTGGTGAAGGGCTACGAGTACGAGAGCGGCCGGTACGTGGTGCTCGAGCCCGCCGAGCTCGAGGCGGCCAACCCGAAGGCCACCCGCACGATCGATATCGTGGCGGCGGTCTGCCGGGACTGCATCGACCCGCCGTACTTCACCCGGCCCTACTACCTGGTGCCCCAGCAGGCCGGTCGGAAGGCATACGCGCTGCTGCGAGAGACGCTGCGGGCCAAGAACCAGGTCGCCGTCGCGCACGTGGTGCTCCGCACCCGGCAGTATCTGGCCGCGCTCTTCCCCGAGGGCGACGCGCTCGTGCTCGACCTCCTGCGGTACGCCGACGAGCTGCGGGGAACCGAGGGCCTCGATCTGCCCTCGGCGGACCTGGTCGAGCTCGGAGTGACCGAGAAGGAACTGCAGCTCGCCGACCAGCTGGTGAGCGCGCTCGAAGCCACATGGGAGCCCGGGCAGTACACCGACACATACCGGAACGACCTGCTCGATCTCATCAAGCGCAAGGTGGAAGCGGGCGGCACCGCGCTCGCCTCGGCGGAGGAGGCCGAGGAGGCTTCCGGCGGCGAGGTGGTCGACATCATGGACCTGCTGCGCCGGAGCGTGGAGGCGGCGGCACGGGACAAAGAGGCGAACGGACGCACACGGGGCACGGCGTAGATGGGTACGCTCGACGCGTATCGCGCCAAACGCGACTTCACCGCCACGCCAGAACCCGCGGGCGGTGACGCCGGGCCCGGCGGGCTCTCGTACCTGATCCAGAAGCACGCGGCCTCGCGGTTGCACTGGGACTTCCGGCTGGAGCTCGACGGCGTGCTGCTTTCGTGGGCTGTGCCGAAGGGGCCATCGCTCAGCAACGCCGACAAGCGGCTCGCCGTCCACGTGGAGGACCATCCTGTGGAGTACGGCGCATTCGAAGGCACGATCCCGCAGGGCGAGTACGGGGGCGGCACGGTGATGCTCTGGGACCGCGGCACCTGGCGGCCCGACCACGGTGATCCACGCGCGCATCTGGCCGAGGGGCATCTGAAGTTCGAGCTCTTCGGCGAGCGGCTGCGCGGACGCTGGATGCTGGTACGCACCAAGGGGTACGGCGGCGCGCAGGACAGCTGGCTGCTGTTCAAGGAGCGCGATGCCGAGGAGCGGCCGGCCGGGGAGTTCGACGCCACCGCCGAGTGGATGACGAGCGTGGCGACCGGTCGCACGATGGAGGAGATCGCGTCGGGCGCGCCATCCAGAGGCGAGGAGCCGGAGGGAGCGCCTGTCGACGCCGGTGCGATAGCGGGCGCGCGGCAGGCGCCGATGCCGCAGTCGATAGACGTGCAGCTGTGCACACTGGTGCGGGAGCCGCCCGAGGGTGAGCGGTGGCTGCACGAGATCAAGTTCGACGGCTACCGGATCGTGGCGTTCAAAGAGGGCGACTCGGTCCGTCTCGTGAGCCGCACCCACAAGGATTGGACCGCCAGGTTCCCGGGAATCGCCGGGGCGGTAGCGGGTCTTGCCGCGCGAACCGCGATCCTCGACGGTGAGGTCGTGGTGGTGCGGCCCGACGGGACCACGAGCTTCCAGGAGCTGCAGAACCATGCCCGAAGCGGTAGCGCGGCGAACGTGCGGTACCAGGTATTCGACCTTCTGTACCTGGACGGGACAGACCTTCGAGGCGCGGCGTTGCATGACCGCAAGCGAGCGCTGGAGGCGCTGCTGGCCGGGGTTGAGCCGCCGCTCCACTACACCGACCATATCGAGGGACACGGCGACGTCATCTTCTCGCAATCGTGCGACCTCTCGCTCGAAGGCGTGGTGTCCAAGCGGCGCGATGGCGCGTACCGGTCCGGTCGTGGACACGACTGGCTGAAGATCAAGTGCTTGCTCGAGCAGGAGTTCGTGGTGGTCGGCTACACCGACCCGGCCGACGGCCGCGTGGGGTTCGGGGCGCTCGTGCTGGCCGTGCATGATGGCGGTTCGCTCCGCGAAGCCGGCAGGGTGGGCACGGGCTTCACCGAGGCTTCGCTCGCCGACATCCATGAGCGGCTCAAGGGCCTCGGGCGGGAGACTCCGCCGGTGGTCGATCCGCCGCAGGGAGCCGATGCCCTCGGCATTCATTGGGTCGAGCCCGAGCTTGTGGCCGAGGTAGCGTTCGCGGAGTGGACCGCGGATGGTCACCTCAGGCACCCGTCGTTCAAGGGCCTCCGCGAGGACAAGCCGGCGGGCGAGGTCTTTGCCGAGCGGCCAGGCGCCGCTCCGGAGCCCGCGGAGCGCGATGTGGCCTCGGTAGGCACGGCGCGCTTCGCCGGCGTGGTGATCACCTCGGCGGACCGTGTGATCTGGCCGGACACCGGCGTCACCAAGCTGGAGCTCTGCCGGTACTACGAGATGGTGGCGGACCTCATGCTGCCGCACGTGGCGCACCGGCCGCTTTCGCTCGTGCGATGCCCCGATGGGATCGACAGCGCCTGCTTCTACCAGAAGCGCATCAAGCACTTCCCGGGATCCGTGGGCACCGTGGACATCTACGTGCCGGGAGACGATGTCACGGTGCCGTACGCACAGGTGAAGGACCTGAGCGGTCTGATCGGTCTGGTGCAGATGAACGTGCTCGAGATCCACCCCTGGGGCTCGCGAGCCGATGACCCCGACAAACCGGACCGGATCGTGTTCGATCTTGACCCCGATGAGGACCTGCCGTGGAAGGCGGTCGCGACCACCGCGCTTCTGCTCCGGAGCGAGCTCGGTCGCCTCGGGCTGCAGTGCTGGGTGAAGTCGACCGGCGGCAAGGGACTGCATGTGGTGGTGCCCGTCACCCGCAGACACGAGTGGGGAGAGGTGCACGGGTTCGCGCGAGCCTTCGCCGACAGGATCGTGTCGCTTGCACCCGATCGCTTCACCACCAACATGAGCAAGGCGCGGCGCGTGGGAAGGATCTTCATCGACCACATGCGCAACGCCCGCGGCGCGACCGCGATCGCCCCGTACTGTGTGCGTTCCCGGCCGGGTGCCCCCGTTGCGGTGCCGCTTCACTGGGAGGAGCTCGCGGACGCCGCCGAGCGGCCCGTGTTCACGGTGCGCACCCTCGGCGACCGTCTCGCGACCCTGGAGAGCGACCCCTGGGAAGGGATGGGGCGGGCGCGTCAGTCCATCACGAGGGACGTGCGTGCGGGGCTGGGACAGATGTAGGCCCGGACCCGGTCGGGACCTCTCACATGGTATGGTGTGGGTACTCTCGACAACGAGATCGCGCTCGTCCTGTATCGGCTGGGACATCCGCGCCACCGGTGTCAGTGTTCTGCCGGGAATCGTGACCGTCACTCCGATTCCGCTGATACCTCGTCAGTCCCAGAGCCGCATCCCCGGCGATCACCGCGCTGCCGCCGAGCTTTCGGGGCCGCAGTATGGACATCGGCCACCAATGGCCGGGTCGTCGGCTCTGCAGGGAGCGCTATGTCATCCGCCGCATCACTTCATCCGGGGCCTTGTGCCGCGCATGTGCCCACAGCGGTCGTCTACTGCGAGGCGAACTTCGGCGCCATCGACGGCAAGACCGCAAACGGCCTGGTCCGTCACTCCGAGAAGTACCGCATCGTCGCGGTCATCGATAGCGAGAAGACCGGGCTTGATGCCGGCGAAGTCCTCGGTGGGGAGCCCCGCGGCATACCGATGTGCTTGGATCTGGCACACGCGGTCGACTCATCGGGGCAGCGTCCCGAGGTGTTCATCTTTGGGATTGCGCCAGCCAGTGGCCTTCTCTCGATCCACGAGCGGGGTGTTGTGTTGGAGGCGATGAGCCTTGGCATGGACATCGTGAGCGGACTTCACGAGTTCCTCGGTGACGACCCGGTGTTCGCGGCGGCGGAGGTCGAGCACGGCGTTCACATCCGTGACATCCGCAAGCCTCGCAAGAAGAAGGACCTGAGACTGTTCGATGGCCAGATCGGGGAGGTCACATGTCCCCGAATCGCGATTCTCGGCACCGACTGCGCCAACGGCAAGCGGACCACCGCGACGATACTCACCACAGCACTCAACGAGCGGGGTATCCGGGCGGTGATGATCGCAACCGGTCAGACCGGACTCATACAGGGCGCACGCTACGGCGTGGCGCTTGACGCCATGCCCAGCCAGTTCTGCGCTGGCGAGATGGAAGGTGCCGTGCTGAGCGCGTTCGCAACCGAGCAACCCGATGTCATCATCATCGAGGGGCAGAGCGCACTCGGACATCCCGCGTATCTGTCGTCTGGCTTCATCCTGCGCGGTAGTCAGCCGGCGGGAGTCATCCTCCAGCATGCACCCGCACGGAAGATCCGGTGCGACTTCGAGTCGCTGCTCGTCCCGCCTCCTGCGGTGGAGATCAACCTGATCGAGACGTTTGCGGACACGCGTGTCATAGGTATGACTATCAACCACGAGGACATGACCGACGCCGAAGTCGCCGAGGCAGTCGTGTCCTACGAGCTCGAACTCGGCATCCCTGTGACCGATGCGCTGTTCCGTTCGGTGGAAGACTTGGTCGACATGGTGTTGAGTGCGTTCCCTGAGCTCGCTCCCGGTGCGGATAAGGCGAGGCCCAACGCGATCGCCGTGCAGATGTGACGGTTCCGGGTGGCCGGTGGGTATGTTGTCTCATACGGCCGCATCGGAGCGGCCCGGGCGCGGGGGTGCCTCATGAGCGGGTATCGGAGTGGACGGGTCATTCTCGTCGCATGTCTTCTTGCGGCTGTGGGGGTGGGAGCGGCACCTGCGGGAGCTGTGCCGTTCTTCTCTGAGACACTGATCGTGGGGGGCTCCGTCCCCGTCGGGCTTGCGCCGGTTGAGGCGAACCCGGAGATGGACGGGCGCCACGTCGTGTACGAGGCGACACCGCGTCTGTTCATCGGGACGAACGACACGGACGTGATGGTGTTGGATGTAAAGACCGGTGCGCTCACCAACGTGAGCGACCGCACGGGCGACAACGATCTTGACGACACCAGCGCCGACGTCTCCATGGACAACGTGGTCTACCAGAGCCCCCTGAACCTCCACGTGAACATCTACCTGTACAACACCAGCTGGTACAACTGGCGCGCCGTCACCAACGAGACCGCGGCCCAGACCATGCCGAGGATCTCAGGACGCTACATCCTCTGGCACGACGCCGGTACCACCGCGCTGAAGTACTACTTTATCGACTGGCCCCAGTACATGAACCAGCAGATACCGGGGACGGTGGGCGTGTACTACGGCTCGTGGGACATCGACGGCGACACCGTGGTCTACGCGCGCAAGCAAGGCGCCGGGGACTTCACCTTCTACAAGTACACCCTGTGGTCCGATGCGGCACCGGAGGCGTTCGGCACGCATCTCAACGCAGTGGACATTGCCGACGTTCGCCTGCACAACGGCCGGATCACCTACACGTACGGCGCCGCGCTCGACAACGTGGGCGTGATGCTGATCCACGACGGAGATGCCGGGCCTCTGGCATCCGGCGGTCGTGACGCGGACCTATTCCACGAGATGTACGTGCACGAGATCGTTGCGAACGACAACATCAACTTCATCCACAACGAGGTGTGGACCACCGTGCTGGGCCTTCCAACGAACGTGGAAACCGACCCCAGCGTCTTCGGTAATCGTGTCGTATACGCACGCGACACGAACGGCGGCGACATCTACATGACACGCTCGTCCGAGCGGCTTCTTGATCGCACTGCCGGTGCCGATCGCTATGCGACATCGGCCGCGGTGAGCCAGGAGTACTTCCGGGGTGGAGCCGACAACGTGGTGCTGTGTACGGGCGAGAATTTCCCCGATGCACTGGCCGCTGCTCCGTGGGCGCGGTTCCTGAAGGGGCCTGTGCTGCTCACCAGGCGCACCGCGGTCCCACAGTCGGTGATGGACGAGATCGCGCGGCTGGGCGCCACCAACGTGTGGATCATCGGTGGCACAGGTGCCGTGGCGCCTTCCGTGCAAACGCAGCTGGAGGCGGCCGGACTCTCGGTCAACCGGGAGCTCCAGGGAGCGGACCGGTATGCGACCTCGGCGAAGATCGCGAACTTCCTGTACGACGCGCTCATGGCCGACGGCCGGCCGTTCAGCAACACGGCGTTCGTCGCGAACGGCGAGTCCTTTGCCGACGCGCTCTCGGTGGCGCCGGTGGCAGCCGCCACCTACTCGCCGATCGTGCTGGTCCGGACACAGGCGCCGCTGCCCGCCGCCAGCGATGACATCTTCGAGTTCCTCCCGATCTGGCACGCGTACATCGCGGGGGGTACCGGAGCTGTGAGCAGCGGTGTTGAGACGGCGATCGAGGCGTGGACGACGCAGCACTACGGCATGGACAGCCCCGCGACCCGGTTTGCCGGCATCGACCGCTATGAGACGTCGGCGCGGGTGGTCGGTACGGCCGTTTCGCTCAACTGGGTCGATCTGGACACCATCGGCATCGCAACTGGACTGGACTTCCCCGACGCACTCGGCGGCGGGGCGGCCCTCGGCAGCTACGGGAGTCCGCTCCTGCTGACGCGCCCGACCGCGCTGCCTCCTGATATTGCCGAAGCAATCACCGACCACCAGCACGCGACCGGGCGCATCGACATCTTCGGCGGGACCGGCGTGGTGTCAGACGGGGTGCGCAGCTCGATCGAGGGACTGATGCCGTAGGCGCACGTTGGCATGCGGGTTGCCACTCATGAGCACGACGCGAACCACGCGTCATCGCTGACCGCATGACACGAGAGGGAGACACACGATGTTCCTCGGCCCACAGGGTTGGATCATCTTCATCATCGCCATGGTCGCGGGGCTGCTCACGCAGTCGTTCGTGAACAGCGCATACCGCAAGAACAGCCAGACACCGCTCCCGGCCGGCCTGACCGGTGCGGCCGTGGCGCGGCGGGTACTCGACGCCGAGGGTCTCTCCGGCGTCGCCATCGAGATGACGCCGGGCAAGCTCACGGATCACTACGACCCCCGCGCGGACGTGCTCAGGCTGTCGGCGGATGTCTATCACGGTCAGCATGTGTCGGCCGCGGGCATCGCCGCGCATGAGGCGGGGCATGCGGTCCAGCACGCCCGGGGGTACGTGCCGGCGCGGTTGCGCATGTCGATGGTGCCGGTCGCCAACATCGGCTCGCAGGGCGGCCCGATCCTGGTCATGCTCGGCCTGATCCTCGGTTTCGGCAGCTCGTTCTCGACGATGCTGGTCGACCTCGGCATCCTGCTGTTCGCGGCTGCCGTGCTGTTCCAGTTCGTGACGCTGCCGGTGGAGCTCGACGCGTCCAGGCGGGCGCTGGCGGGACTTACCGCCACGGGTTCGGTGATCCCCGGGCAGGAGTCCGGCGCGCGCAGCGTGCTGACGGCCGCCGCGCTCACCTATGTGGCCTCGGCACTCGTATCGGTGCTCTACCTGGCGCAGTACATCGGTCTCAGACGCGACTGAGACGGGGCTGACCGGCCCCGAGGACTCATCTTCCGGCCAGTGCCGTCCGTCTCCGCTCGACATACCTAATACTGCTATGTATGATGCTGCTATGTATCAGCGGCCCGGCCACAACGGCCCTGTCCGGCAGGCAGGATCATGGAGATCAACAAGGACCTCACCGCGGCTTCATCCACCCCGCTCGTCCTGGCCATCCTGGCCGAGGAGGACAGCTACGGCTACGCGATCCTCCAGCGGGTGAAGGAGCTATCCGGCGGGCAGCTCGAGTGGACCGACGGCATGCTCTACCCGGTCCTGCACCGGCTCTCGCGGCTCGGGCTCGTGGAGTCGCGGTGGGAGGTGGCCGAGAGCGGCCGCCGTCGCAAGTACTACCGCATCACCGCCGAGGGGCAGAGCCAGCTTGCGGAACAGCGCAGGCAGTGGCAGACGGTGGACGCTGCGTTGCGCAGCATCTGGCATGCGCTATCCGACCCGGCACCGGCCCGCGCTTCGGGCCTCGCGGCGCCGACACCGCAAGGAGCATGAGCCATGCATGGCAGCGATCAGCACGCGGCGCTCGAAGGGCAGATCGGCCAGTGGCGGAGCTACCTGCATCGCCGCCAGGCCATCCATTCCGTTGATGTGGCCGAGCTGGAGGACCATCTGCGCGAGCAGGTATCCGGACTCATGGAGTCGGGCCTGGACGCCGACGAGGCCTTCCTCGTGGCGGTCAAGCGTCTCGGCCGCCTGGACGACCTCTCGCGGGAGTTCGCGCGAGAGCACTCCGACCGGCTGTGGAAGCAGCTCGTGGTGGCGGGCCCGGATGACGGGGAGACGCGCTCCGGCGTGCGTAGGGAGGCCGTCGTCGCATTCTCGCTCGCGGTGCTTGCGGCCGTCCTCGTGAAGCTGCCCGCGCTCTTCGGGCTGGACCTCGACCAGGATGGGTCGTTCTACGCACGCAACCTCAGCTTCTTCGTGCTGCCGCTGCTCACCGGCTATTTCGTCTGGAAGCGGGGGCTCATCAGCTCCACGGTGACGCGCTGGCTTGCAGCCGGGCTCGCGGCAGCCGCGGTGTTCGCGAACGTCTACCCGTTCGGACCCGGCGGTGCCACCGAGGCGCTCACCGCGCTCCATCTGCCGATCGCGCTGTGGGTGGCCGTCGTTGGGGCGGCGTACGCAGGCCACCGGTGGCGCGAGACGGCCGGGCGCATGGACTTCGTGCGCTTCTCGGGCGAACTGCTCATCTACTACGTGCTGATCGCGCTCGGCGGCGGTGTCCTCATGGCGTTCACGGCGCTGATCTTCCAGGCCATCGGCGTGGACATCGAGCCCGTCTTCGAGTCGTGGATCCTGCCGTGTGGTGCGGCCGGGGCCGTGCTCGTGGCCTCCTGGCTGGTGGAGGCCAAGCAGAGTGTGATCGAGAACATGGCACCCGTGCTGACGCGGCTGTTCACGCCGCTCTTCGCGGCGGTGCTGCTCGTGTTCCTCGGCACGATGGCGTTGACGGGCGTCGGGATCGACATCGAGCGCGAGGTGCTGATCGCCTTCGATCTGTTGCTGGTGCTGGTGCTCGCGCTGCTGCTCTACTCCATCTCGGCCCGCGACCCGGAGGCGCGCCCGGGCGTGTTCGACATCGTGCAGGTGGTACTCATCATGAGCGCGCTTGCCGCCGATGCGGTGGCACTCCAGGCGATCGGTGCGCGCATCTCGGAGTTCGGCTTCACGCCCAACCGGGTGGCCGCTCTCGGCATGAACGTGATCCTGCTCGTGAACCTCGCGTGGTCCGCGGTGCTCTACCTGCGGTTCCTGCGGGGTCGTGGCACCTTCGCGGCGATCGAGCGCTGGCAGACGGGCTACATGCCGGTGTATGCGCTATGGGCGGCGCTCGTGGTGGTCGCGTTCCCGCCGCTGTTCGGGTACGTGTAGGGGGGTCGCTCGTATGTGAGTGACTGGCGACACGTGCGTTGCCGCAGCGCCGCGCCCTCGGTATACTGCGCTTCGCCGCCTTCGCGCAGGCGGCACACCTCCGGAGAGGTGGCAGAGTGGTTGAATGCGGCGGTCTCGAAAACCGTTTAGCGGGTATCCCCCGCTACGAGGGTTCGAATCCCTCCCTCTCCGCCATGTGATGTCTCAGGACATCGTGGACAGATGTGTCACGACATCGTGGACACATTATGCGCTCCGATGGCCTGATAGTTCTTGGTCGGATCGAGGGTGAGATGCCTCAGCATCTCACCCTCTTCCGTCAGGATCCTGATGTCGAGATCAGCCACGAGCATGATCACCTCCCGGTGCTTGTGCGTCCTCCCGACGCCGATGTGATGCAGCGTTCCCTTGTGCCGCAGTGTCACCGCTCCGCACCCGTCGATGCGGTCCCGGCGCACCCTCGTCCCTTTCGGCAGGTCGATCTGCGGCCCGATCGGCCGTGCCTTGTCTCGCGCCTGATACGCGGCGAGCGGCGTCATGCGGCCGCGGGCCCGATGGGGACGGATCTCGTTGTAGTAGGCGACGAACGTGTCGATCTGGGTCTGTAGCTCACGGACGTCTTTCGCGGGCTCCTGCGCTCCCAGGTAGCCTTTGAGGGTCTGATGGAAGCGCTCGACCTTGCCGCAGGTCTGGGGGTGGTAGGGGCGAGAGTGGTGGAAGGCGATCCCGCGTGCGAGCAGCTCTGCTTCGACGATGTTGCTCCCGCCCCGGTGCCAGGCCGTGTACACACAGCCGTTGTCTGTGAGCAGCGATGCGGGATACCCCCAGGCGACAGCGGCACGGTCGAAGACGCGCAGCACGTCGGGGGCGCGCACGACGGGAAACGCCTCGCTCGCGACGATCAGGCGCGAGTGGTCGTCGAGGAAGTTCAGGATGTCTACCTGGCGGCCGCACGCGAGCTTCCGTTGGGTCACGTCGGACTGCCAGCGCTCGTTGGGCAGCGCGGCCTCGAAGCGCACCCATGAGCTCCGGGGGCGCTTGTGGGGCCGGGGTGTGACGAACCCTCGCCGTTTCAGGATCCGCCAGATCGTGGACACGGAAGGCACGTGTTCGATGCCTTCCTCGGCCAGGTGGAACTGTATCGTGACGGCCCCCGCGTCGAAGCCGTGGGAGAGAAGCTCGCCTCTGACGCGCACGATCGCGTCCTCGACCTCGGCCGGCGTGCGATGGGAGATGTGTCCCGGGGCTCTCGAGCGGGGGATGAGGGCCTCGTAGCCGCCCTCACGGAACCGCCCCACTACCTTGCCCACCCAGCTCTTGGACACCCCGTGGGCCCGCGCCACCTCCCGGTAGCTGCGTCCTTCCACGAGCACGGCCTCCACCACATAGCGCGCCAGATCCATCGCAGACACCCCTCTGCCAAGTGCCCACGATGTCCCGACACAGGTGTCCACGATGTGGTGAACTCACACACCTCCCTCTCCGCCAGAAGGACACACGAGACCTCGGCCACGCCGGGGTCTCTTTGCGTTCGCCAGGGACGCCGGAGCCACCTTTCTGCGGCACGTCCGGTCCCGGCCCTCCGCCACCTCATGCTAGAATCGCGCTGAACGCTCGTGTCACCACACCGGAAGGAGGCGACGTTGATGGCTGCCATATATCGAGGGGCGCGTGTCGCGCTCGAACAGCCGTATGTCCTCATTCCGGTGCCTCGCGCGTAAGCGCACATCTCTCGCGCAGGCGCCTTCCTCAGAAAGGAACCTGCGTTGAACGAGATCCTCCCGGGGGCGACCGCCCCGGAACCACTCGATGTCCTTGGCTGGTCCGACCGCTGGGCCGCCCTGTTCGCTGCGGTGGAAAGCGACGAGCCGAACCGCTATCCGGGGCGCGTGATCCGCGTCGACCGCGGCAGTGTGCTCGTGAGCACCTCGGACGGCGTGGAGCGTGCCGAGCTCTCAGCCGCGTTGCGCCGGCGCGCCACCTCCACACTCGATCTGCCCGCTACCGGCGATTGGCTCTCACTTCATCGTCCCGAGGGGCATGAGGTCGCGCTCATCAACGCCGTTCTCCCGCGTGCGTCCGCGTTCACGCGCGGTGACTCCGGCGAGACGTCATCGGCGCAGGTGATCGGCGCCAATATCGACACCATCTTCGTCGTGCAGCCGCTTGACGCCGAGCCGAACCTTCGTCGCATCGAACGCGAGCTCGCGTTGGCATGGGAGAGCGGCGCCGTGCCGGTGGTGGTGCTCACCAAGGCGGATCTGTCGCCCGATCCTGAGGAGGCACGCTCGGCAGCTGAGGGCGTCGCGCTCGGCGTGGATG
>JAZIGI010000031.1:0-26000 GCA_036679125.1 Actinomycetota bacterium
GAGGTCGCCCGTGTCCATGTTGCCGCGCACCGCCACCACCGGCGCGATCACCTCAAGGTGATCGATGACCCAGGGTGCGCCGATGTCGCCAGCGTGCACGATGCGCTCGACGCCCTCGAACACCGCCTCGACCGAAGGAGGCAGCGTCCCATGGGTGTCCGAGATGACGCCGATACGCATGGCTAGAGCCCCAGGGTCCGCTTGAGCGCCGGTGCGCGCCGCCGGGAGACCGGGATGCGGGTCTGCGCCGCGTCCTTGAGCGCCAGCTCCATGGTGCCTCCGTACATCGGGGCGACCTCGCCCACCTGGGCGAGGTTCACCAGATAGCGGCGGTGCACACGGAAGAAGCCCTGTGGCTCGAGACGGTGTTCAAGATCCGCGAGCGAGAACGTGGAGAGATAGCGCTCGCCATCAGTGAAGATGTAGCTGTAGTCGTCCTTGGCCATGATATGAGTGATGTCCGCGACCTGCAGGAGCAGTTTGCGGCCGGCCTTCTCGACGGGGATGCGCTCGATGCGGGCAGGCGCCTCCACCGCCGGGGCGATGCGTTCGATGGCCATCTTGAGCCGGTTCGTCTCAACGGGCTTCACGAGATAGTCGGTCGCCGCCACCTCGAACGCTTTGACCGCGTGCTCACTGTGGGCAGTGACGAAGACCAGCGCGGGGGGATGCTCGAGTTCGGCCAGCACCTCCGAGAGCTGGATGCCGGTGATGCCCGGCATGTCGACATCGAGGAAGACCACGTCGTACGGGATGGCACGGATCAGCTGCAGCGCCTCGTTCGCGCTGCCGGCCTCCCCCACGACCTCCACGCCACCGGCCTCGCCCAGCAAGAAGCGCAGCTCTGAGCGCGCGGGAACCTCATCGTCGACAAGGAGCGCCTTCAGCACCGTCGTCACCCGCCCACTCCGATCGCGGTCGGTCCCGTGATGGTCACGGTCACCGTCGTACCTGTCCCCTGCTCGCTCCCGACGCTCAGACCGCTCCCGGGCCCGAAGAAGCCACGCAGCCTGTCATCAACGTTCCCGAGCGCGATCCCAAGACCTTTGCCGAAGCCGACCTCGAGCACCCTCGGCAGGTCTTCCTTACTTATTCCCACTCCGTCATCGGCGATCGTCACGCGGATCGCATCGCCCTCGCGTCGGCCCGTCAGCGTGATCGTGAGCGGCCCCTCCTGCCGGATGCCGTGCTGCACGCAGTTCTCCACGATCGGCTGCAGGATGAACGCCGGCACCTGGGCGTCCAGGACATCCGGATCCAACTCGTCCACGACGCGCAGGCGGTCACCGAAACGGGCCTGCTCGAACCGCAGGTAGGTGAGCGCGTACTCGACCTCCTGGCCCAGCGGGACGAGGCCTTCGTTGTCCTCGAGCATGCGCCGGTAGAACGCCGCGAACTCACGCAGCAACTCCCGCGCGGTGGCAGGGTCGGTACGGATGAGCATCGCGATGGTGTTGATCGTATTGAACAGGAAGTGAGGGTTTATCTGGGCCTGCAGCGCCTTGAGCTCCATCCGGCAGGCGAGCTCGGTCTGGCGCTCGAGCTCCGAGAGCTCCAACTGCGTGGAGAGCAGCCGCGCCAGCCCTCCTACCATCGCGATCTGCGTCTCGTTCAGGAGCCGCGGCGTCGTGTAGTAGAACTTGAGCGTCCCCACCGGGGTGTCGCGTACCTCGAGAGGGACCACGATAGCGGCCTTCAGCAGACAGTCGGACCTCGGACACCCGATCTCGTCCTTCGTGCCGAGGATGCGGTGTTCGTTCATCTCGATGGCCTCGCGGGTCGCACGCGTAAGGATCGGCCCGCCGACCGAGTGATGGTCCTCGCCGATGCCCGCGAATCCGAGGACTCGTTCGGTGTCCGTGATGGCCACGGCTGCCGCCTCGCTCTCGGCGAGCGCCAGACGGCAGACCTCCTGGGCGGTCTCGGCGTCAAGACCGCGTCGGAGATACGCCAGAGAGCGGTCCGCGATGACTACGATCTGGTGCGATTGTATCGCCCGGATGTGATCGGGACGGCTGATCAAGCGCATCGCGGCGGTCCACACCGCGATCGCCGCGAGCAAGATGACCGCGATGGTCGCGGCCGCGGGTGGCACAGCGTTGGCGAGCCCGGCTGCCGCCACGACCGCGGTGATGATGGTCACCGCGAGCAGCACCGCGTCAATCACCCATGAGCGGACCGATGCTATGGCCCTCGCCTCCTTGACTGTCCGAACCGAGCGTGAGGAACGCGTATCTGCGGCCGGTGAGCCGGAACCCCTCGGCACGATAGAGCGCGAGAGCCCCGGTGTTGCCGGACTGCGTCGAGAGCGTCATGTGGTCGGCCCCGGTCTCGCAGGCCCGCAGCACCGCCGTCCTCAGCAGTGCCGTGCCTACACCACGCCGACGGTGCGGCGCCGCGACACACAGCCTCCCGAGCACCGCGGAACCACGATCCACGGTGCACAGAGTATAGCCGAGGCACCCGCCGTCACGCTCGGCGACCGCCAGCGCCCCGGCCGCCGCGAAGCGACCGAGCAGCCGCCGGTCGTAACGCCAGAACGGCTCGAAGCAGCGTGCGTCGATCTCAAGGACGGCCGGCACGTGCTCCGGACCGACGATGTGGATCGAGATCCCTTCGAGCGACGACGCGTCCGGGACTCTACCGTCGTGCACCGCGGAGCGGGGCATTTCGAGCGTCTCGAGCAGCTCACGCACCACGAGTCCCGCCGCTTGATACGCGGGGACATCGGCCTCGAGCACCGGTGGGCTCACGACTCCGGCGTAGCCATGCGCGGCGGCGATCCGGGAGATGTGCCGTATCGCTTCCGGAAGATCGCGATGCGGGCACCACAGGGCCTCGATCGCGAGAAGGTCCAGGTGATCACGCCACCTGTCCAGCACCGCGACATCGCCCCTCTGGTTCGACTGGATGGCCCACGGGCGCGAACGGTACACCGCCCGCAGCGTCGCCTCATCGGGGAAGACCCGCGCCGCCAGGAGCGGACGCACGAGACGGTCGAGCTGCGCGATGCTCGCTTCAGCGAAACGCTGCGGGGGCATCAGAGCCACCCGAGCTCATTAGCCGCGAGAAGCCCTCCCACTCCGAGCAGCATGACCGCGAACGCGATGCGTATGGTGCGCTCCTGCGCGGCAGCCGTGACCCGTGCGCCGAGCGCCGCCCCCGGAACGACACCCAGTATCAGGCCGAAGGCGATGGTCCAGTCGATATGTCCGAGCGCCCAGTGCGTGATCGTACCGGGGACTGCAAGCACCATCACGGCCACCAGGCTCGTGCCAACCGCGCGCTTGGCGTCGAATCCGAGGAAGCGAACGAGCGCGGGCACCATCACGAACCCGCCGCCGAGCCCCAGGAACCCCGAGGCCGCTCCGGTCACCGCGCCGATGCCGACGAGCCAGAACCATGAGCGTCGACGCTCCTCCCGCATGGCGGTCGCGTGCGCCTCAGGCGCGCTCCGCAGCGCGAGATGCAGCATGTCGGCCGCCGTCCAGACGATGAGAGCAGCCATCATGGCCAGGGCGATCTCGCCACCCACAAACGATGTCGCCCACGCGCCGAGCGTGGAGAACGCAGCGCCCGCGACGCCGATAGCGACACCTGTGCGGACGTCCAGGAGGCCCCTGCGTGCGTAGGCAACCACACCAGTGAGTGACGTAGGGATGATCACCGGCAGTGGCGTGCCGATGGACACAAGCGCGGAACCGCCGAGCAGCATCCGGATCGCAGGGGCGGTGATGATGCCGCCCCCGATGCCGAACTGACCGGATAGGTATCCTGCGACGAATCCGATCGCCGCTGCCGGAGCCAACGACTCGAGCATGCGCTCAGTCGGCCCTGATGACCGGGAACCGTCCGGTGAGCGCCCCGCGGTCCACACGCCGCTCGCCACTGAACAGCGAGTTCAGGGCGATGTCCTTCCACAGACGGTCGGTCAGCATCGGCCACCGGCGCTGGAACGCGAAGTAGCGCTCGCAGTTGTCACGAGCGTACTGCTGGGCCTCGGGAACGACCTTGGTGGCTGTTCTGAAGTAGGCGCCACGCTCGGTACTCGCCAGCGCGCGCAGGAGCGCCGTGATGCGCGTCCGCCAACCGATCGACGCGTCCACCAGCGGACCGGGATACGGCATGAGCGACTCGGCGGTCACCTGTCGAAGGTCGACCTGCGACTTGGCGAACTCGAGCTTACGGTGCGTGTAGATGAAGCGGTACACGTCGTGCCTGAACAACAGCGCCTGACTGACAGGAGCCGGCGGCCGGTGGATCAGCGACCACTCGCTGTCGAGGTACATGTCGCCGCCGTGCATGCGCACATCGATCACGTAGTCTATGTCCTCGCCGCGGATGGCCCAGGGGTCGAACGGAACGTTGCAGTACATGTCCCGGTGCAGCGCCATGCATCCCCCGAAGCCGAGTGTGGTCGGCTTGAGGCGGGGTGGCTTGGCCACGAGCCCGATCGCGCGATCGTAGTACTCGTTCTGCCGCCAGAACATGTCCGACCACGGCGTCGGGCCCGCTGTGGCGCAGGCGCCGGAGGTGTCCCGGTAGAAGCCGGTCTTGGCGAGCATGGGCCGGCCCTTCTGGTCGGACGTCCCCAGCCCCTCCATCGCGCGGACGAGGTAGTCGGGGTCGTCCACGACCTCGTCATCGTCGATGAAGACGATGGCCTCGCTGCCCATCACCGCAGCCACCACCAGGCCCGTGTTGCGGGCGCCACCGTAGCTGGTGAGGTTCACTCCGTCGACCACGTCGGCGAACTCAAGCTGTTCGAACCGGCGGTGCAGCGACCCCATCTCGGCAGGGCCGAAGACGAAGGAATCGATACCCGGCATGTCGTCGAGCAGCTCGCGCACGCTGTCCTCGGCCGCCGTGGCGGTTCCCTCGTCAGCAGCGGCGACGATGATCACGACCTGCCCGAGACCCCTGACTCCCTCAAGGGACCGCAGACACGCCTGGAGCAGCGTCGTGTCGCCCACCGTGGTGGGATGGTCGAAGTGCGTGGATGAGCGCTCGGCCCCGCGGCTCTTACGCCGGGTCCAGAACGTTGGGATGATGACGGTCGGTTGCACGATGATCCTTTCGCAGGCGTTCCCCGTACGGCGAGAACGGCTCCAATCATAGCGGTTCGCCGTCGTCCGTGATGCCGAGAGGTGCGCCACAGTGCCCGCACGACCCGGCCCGCAGGTCACGCCGGTCGATCGTGTAGCCCCGCCGGGCGATCACGACGGCGCCGCAGCCGGGGCAGCGGGTGTCCTCGGCGCCCGCGAGCGCCACGTTTCCCGGGAAGACGTGGCGCAGGCCGGCCGACAGTCCGATCTCCCTGGCGTGCTCGAGCGTGGCGACAGGAGTGGCCGGCAGATGGGCGAGATCGAGATACGGGAAGAACCGCGTGACATGCCAGGGGGTGTCGACACCGAGCTCGCTGGCGATCCATCCGGCGATGCCGCGGAGCGTCTCGTCGGAGTCGTTCACCGTGGGGATGATGTTCGTCACGACCTCCACATGCATACCCCAGCGCTCCCGGGCACGCACCGCCATCTCGAGGACGGGCGCCACCGACCGCACGTGGCACAGCGAGCGGTACGTCGCGTCGTCGAAGCCCTTCACATCGACCCGCCAGACATCGATGAGCGGACCGATGAGGTCGAGCCCGGCCGCGGTGATGTACCCGTTGGTGACCATCACGGTGTACAGCCCTGCCTGCTTCGCCGCGCGCGCCACATCCACGACGTACTCGGCCCAGATGACCGGCTCGTTGTACGTGAACGCGATCCCCGCACACGCGTGGCGGATGGCAAGCTCGGGCACAGCCGATGGTGCGAGCTCCTCCAGGCCGCCATCGGCAGGAGCCGCCCTGCTGATCTGCCAGTTCTGGCAGTGCCCGCAGCGCATGGAGCAGCCGACGCTGCCGATCGAGAACACGAGCGTACCCGGCCGGTAGTGGAACACGGGCTTCTTCTCGATGGGATCGACGGCGACCGAGGAGACCAGACCGTACGTGAGCGCAACGAGCCGCCCGTCACGGTTCTCGCGCACACCGCATGTGCCCCGGCCGCCGACGGCGATCCGGCAGTCGTTGGGACACAGGAGGCAGTGCACCCGCTCCCCGTCGGTCTCCCAGAGCAGCGCCTCGCGGGTCATCGCTCCTCCTAGCCGCGGGCCAGACGCACCTGGTCCCCGCCCGAACGCGACGCCTCGAGCAGCGCCCCATCGGCTGCCTCCATGAGCGCCTGAGCGTCGGTGGAGGCGGTGGCCGAGGCCACGCCGATCGATGCCGTCACGGTCACGTCCTGTGTATACCCGCCGTCCTCGGCGCTCACCACCGAACCGCTCACCGCACTGCGGAGCTTCTCCCCCACGGCGAACGCCTCGGTCTTGCCGATCCCCGGGAGTGCGACCACGAACCTGTCGCCCGCTCCCCGGCTGATGACATCGGTGGATCGAAGGCTGTCTGCGAGTGCGTGTGCGATCGAGGCGAGCAGACGGTCGCCCGTCTCGCGGCCAAAGGCATCGTTGATGAGGCCGAATCCGTCGAGATCGATGATTGCGAGACATAGCGGCGTGGCATACCGCACCACCCTGGCGAGCTCGATCCCCAGCCTGTCACCGAACACCCGCCGGTTCCAGACGCCGGTGAGCGCATCCAGCGTCTGCGCCTCCTCGAGACCGCTGCGCTGCTCGCGCAGCATGCGACGCTGGAGCGGCAGACAGAGGTCCCAAGAGGACTCCGCGCTCAGCACGGCCCCGGCGTGGTCCACGCAGGTCTGCCAGCCACAGGCGCCGCAGTCGAGTGCCGTCTCCCGGGTGAATCCGGCCTCCGCGAGGGCGGTGTCGATCGCCGCGGGGTCGGGTGACCGCGTCTCCACGGGTGCGGCGTTGAACGACCTGACGAGATCGACCGCCGGCAGCATCGAGAGCATCGCCCGCGTGCTGACCCGGGTCGTACCCGGAGCTCGGCGCGCCGCCGACTCCACGTTGCGCTTGGCGAACAGCGAGAGACCGGGGTTCACCGCTGGCCCATCGATGCATCCCTCGCAGTTGAGCATGTCGATCACCTCGGGCGCCGTCTCGCCCGCAGCGATAGCCGTGAGCAGACGATCGAGGTCCTCGAGCCCGCGGACGGCCTGGACCGAGCAGTCCGTGCGATCCCTCGACGCGAGCGTCTGCCGGGGGAAGCCGTCGGTGAGCGAGATCTCCTTCAGTGCGCTCGGCCTCCCCGGAGGTGGCGCGATGACGGAACCGCCTGGCGCGAGAGGGCGCATCTCATCGAACAGGCGTTTCAGCTCCGAGAAATCGATGGCGGCATCCACGGCCCCGGTGAACTCCGGGTCGCTGATCTCGTCCTTCCGCGCGTGGCACGGACTCACGTACACGACAGCGACATCGTCGGGATACAGGCTGCGGATGAGACGGGCCTGCGCGATGTACGGGGGCACCAGTGGCGCCAGGGCGGGTACGAACGCCGGATGGTACTTGCGCACGAAGTCGACGACGACCGGGCAGGTCGAGCGCAGACTGATGGTGCTGTCCGAGCGGGAATGGAGGTGCTCGTACGCGGCCGCTACGGTCTCCTCGCCGAGGAGCGTGGTCTCCACGGAGGCGAAGCCGAGCGCCTCCAGCCCGCGTTCGACCTGCGGGACGGTCATCGGGTACAGCGCCGCGATGAACTCGCTCGCAAGCAAGGCCACCACAGGCCGGCGGGACGCGAGCAGCGCCCGCACCGCCGGTGTGTCATCGCGGACCACGAAGCCCCCGCGCGCGCACTCGCTCACGCACTGCCCACAGGCCACGCACTTCTCCTGGACGATCTCCGAGCGGCCACCGGCGACCCTGATCGCCCGGACCGGGCAGCATCGCACGCAGCACCAGCACTCGGCACAGTCGTCCTTGCGTTGCTCGATGAGCGCCTGCCGGGGCTCGTCAGTCACGCTCCGGCCCCCTCTCATCGTCCGCGCCCATCCTCGCGGCGAGACCGAGGCGTCGCAGCACTCCGAGCAGCGGGAGACCGAGGCCGTAGACCACCAGCGCCTGTCCGACCCCGACCGCCACGACACCGAACAAGTACATGCTGATCCAGGCTCCCGAAGCGTCGACACCGAGAGCTTCGATGCGATAGAACCCTATGCCGGTCACTCCTGCGAGCATCACCGGCAGGTACGCCGGCACGATGAGGGCGTTGGCGACCACCGGCCCGGCGAGTGCGAGCGTCGTCCTCTCGCGGAACCGCCACATCCAGACGGCGCCCGCGAGCGTGGCAAGAGAGCCGAACACGACGTCGAGCAGGCCCAGCACGCCCACCTGCGCGAGCATCCACGCGTTCGCGATGAGCGTCCCGGCCCACAGGCCCGGGATGGCGGCGGGCGTGAGGCACGCCACGACCGTGAGGGCCTCGGACAGACGGAGCTGCACCGGTCCGTAGCCGAGGGGCGTCTGCACCATCGCCAGCGTGAGCGCGGCGTAGACGGCCGCTATCACGCCGGCCTGTGCGACATGCCGGGTGCGGGACATGATTGTTCACTTACCTCTCTGTCGTGGCAGTGAGACGTCGAACGTCGTGCCACGGCCCACGGTGCTGCGGACCGTGACGGTACCGCCACTGACATCGATGATGTGCTTCGCGATCGCGAGACCGAGACCGAAGCCCCCTGTCTCCTGGGAGCGCGAGAGGTCGCTTCGGTAGAAGCGCTCGAACACGTTGGGGAGGTCCGTCTCAGGGATGCCGACGCCTGTGTCAGCCACGGTCACGATGATCCGGTCGCGGGATCGGCGCGTGGTCAGCGAGACGCGCCCACCCTCGGGCGTGTACTTGCATGCGTTGTCCACCAGGATCGCGAGCGCCTCTTCGATCCGGTCGGGATCTCCGTGGAGCCAGAGCGAGCCCTCGCCCGGCCCCGTATACTCCTGACGCTTGTCGAGGTACCGCGTGGCCGCATTGGCGAGCACCTCGCGACACACCGCGTTCACGTCGTACCGGGTCTGCCGGAACTCCACCTGCTCCTCGCTGCGGATGAGCGACAGCAGGTCGCTGCACAACCTGGCCATACGCCGCGACTCCCGGTCGATCGCGCTCACGGCCTCCTCCTGGAGGGCCGGGTCCTCGGCTCCCCAGGCGCGCAGGATGTTCACGTATCCGCGTATCCCCGCGACAGGCGTGGCCAACTCATGTGAGGCGTCCGCGATGAACCGCGCCTGGGCCTCGTTACGTCGCTGGAGGTTGTCGATGAGCCGGTTCAACGAGCGGGCGAGATCCGCCACCTCGTTGTCCCCTTCTTCGGGGAGTCGGATGTCGAGCATCCCCACGTCCACGGAGTCAGCGGTGCGCTTCAGGTCCTCGATCAGTGAGATCGCCCAACGGGTGGCTCCTGCGGCAATCAGCAGCGAGCCGAGCAGTGCGATCGCGCCGAGCATGTACATCGGCAGCCTGGTCCCATCGAGTATCGCCTCCTGCGCTGTCGGTTCGTAGGAGGCATCGAGCACCGCCGCGTCAAGCCCGGGGATCTCGATGGGCAGGTGTGTCGTGTACACGCCGAGGTCCGCCTTCACGAACATCCCCACGATCAGGGGCTGTGGACCCGGGAACTCGCGAACGGGCGCGCCACTCCGGACCACCTCTGCCCGAGCACCGTCGGTGGGGTCGTGCGGTGGGCCACCAGCCGACCAGACGAGCCCGAGCTCGTCTCCGGGCCGCTCGGCCACGTACAGTGAGAACGAACCCTCGTAGGCGAGCCCCTGCTCGAAAGCCGCAGGCGGCTCGGCCGTGATCTGCCGGATGACGTCGGCGCGCGCGGCCTCACCGTCGAGTCCGGCGCCCCTCGCGCGCTCGTGCGCCACCGCGATCGAGTCCTTCATGGCGCGGTCCGCCGCGCTGGCCAGGCGCCCGGCCGTCTCGACCGCGGCCGCGTTCATACCCCTGGCAACGAGCACGTACGTGCCCACCGCGACCGACCCGATAAGCGCGAGGGCGAATAGCGTGGATACTATGGCGACCCGCGCGCGTATCGTGGAGAAGCGCACGCGGCCTCAGCTCCTCGCGAAGAAGTACCCGACTCCCCTGATGGTCTGGATGATGCGGTTCTCCGAGTCGCCGATCTTGTTCCGGAGGTGGCAGACGAAGACCTCGATCACGTTCGAGTCCGTCGAGCGCTGTGCGCCCCACACCGCCTCAAGGATCTCATCGCGCGAGATCACGCGTCCGGCGTTGTTCACCAGGTAGGTCAACAGATCGAACTCCTTGGCCGTGAGGTCGAGCGGCTCACCGTCTCTGGTTGCGAGGCGGCGCTCCGGGTCGATCGCAACGCCGGAGGCCTCCGCGGCGCCGGGTGCCTGTGTCGCCGTGGTCCGCTTCAGCAGTGCGCGCACCCGCGAGAGGAGCTCGGGGATCTCGAACGGCTTGCGAAGGTAGTCGTCCGCGCCCGCCTCGAAGCCCGACACCACGTCGTGGGTCTCGGCGCGCGCGGTCAACATCAGGATCGGCATCTCAAGGCCGCGCTTGCGTATATGACGGGCAACATCCAGCCCATCGATGCCCGGAAGCATGAGATCCAGGATCACGAGGTCGACATCGTGGTCAAGCACCAACTCGATCGCGGTGGTGCCGTCACCCGCTCTCAGTACATCGAACCCAGCGTGCTTGAGTTCGAGTTCCACGAAGCGAGCGATCGTGGCATCGTCTTCAACGATCAAGATGGTCTGTTCGGCCATTCCGGCGCCCCCATGCCTCGGTTGTTCCGACGTGTCCCTCCCAGGCGCACGTTCATCTGCATCGAATATTAACGCGCACGCAGCGCTTCGGCTATCTGGACCGTGTTCAGAGCGGCGCCCTTGCGCAGTTGGTCCGCCACTATCCACAGCTGGAGTCCGTGCTGCACGCTGTCGTCTCGTCGGATGCGGCCCACGTAGCAGTCGTCGGTACCCTCGAGAAGCGCTGGCATCGGGTACAGCCGATCGAGCGGCTCGTCCAGGACGGTGACACCTGGCGCTGCGGTCAGGACCTCCCGCGCGATGGCGACCGAAACGGGCGAGGCGAACTCGATCGCGAGCGCCTCGGAGTGACAGCGTAGGACCGGGACCCGCACGCATGTGGCCGCGACCCCCACGGACGGGTCTCCGAGGATCTTCTGCGTCTCGACGACCATCTTCCACTCCTCCTTGGTGGAGCCGTCGTCGAGGAACACATCGATCTGCGGGATGCAGTTGAACGCGATCCTGTGCGCGAACGCCGCGGGCGTGGTCGCGCGACCTGCCAGAAAGTCGCCCGTCTGGTCGTAGAGCTCGTCCATCGCCGCCTGGCCCGCACCGGAGGCGGCCTGGTATGTGGACACGACGACACGCTTGAGGGGCGCGATCGCCCGCAGAGCATCGAGCACCACCACCATCTGGATGGTGGAGCAGTTGGGGTTGGCGATGACGCCGCTGTGCCAGGCGAGGTCGCCGGCGTTCACCTCGGGCACGACCAGAGGCACATCCTCGTCCATCCGGAACGCCGACGAGTTGTCGATCATCACGCATCCGGCAGCGGTCACCGCTTCACGCATCTCACGGGACACCGAGGCGCCAGCGGAGAAGAGCGCGAGGTCGACACCTCTGAAGCTCTCTGGAGTCATCTCCTCCACGACAAGCTCGCCACCGCCGAAGGGGATGCGGCTGCCAGCCGACCGATGCGACGCGAGCGCGATGACCCGCTCTGCGGGGAACGCGCGCTGCTCGAGAACCGCGAGCATCTCGCGACCGACCGCGCCGGTGGCGCCCGCAACAGCTACGACCGGCCGCTCGGGGACCACGTGTGTCCAGGCCATCCTCACTCACCCTCTCCGCAACCGGGAATCGACTCGATCGTGATGTCGTCTTCCGAGAGACCGAAGCTCGTGTGCAAGGCGCGCACCGCGGTAGCGGCGTCATCGCCATTCACCACGCACGTCACCCGGATCGTCGATGTCGAGATGAGATCGATGTTCACACCGGCATCCGACAGCGCCCGGAACATCTGGGCGGCCACACCGGGGTGCGTCTTCATCCCCGCACCCACGAGCGAGATCTTGGCGATGGATTCGTCCACCACCCACTCGCGTGCGCCGAGCTCCTGCACCACCGCATCCGCGGTGCGGCGCGCCCGGACCAGATCGGTCTCGGGCACGGTGAACGAGATGTCAGTCGTCCCCGCCTCGGACACGTTCTGGATGATCATGTCCACGTTGACGTTGCTTTCCGCCATGCGGGTGAACACGGTCGCGGCGACCCCGGGGTGGTCGGGAACGTCGCGGATGGTCACCTTCGCCTCGGATGAGTCGCATGCGACACCCGAGATGATCGCCTGCTCCATGGAATCGTCCGCCTCCCTCACGATGGTCCCCGGAATGTCTGTGAAGCTCGATCGGCAGTGGATGACCACGCCGTGGTTGCGCGCGAATTCGACAGCGCGGAGATTGAGCACGCCCGCGCCGCTCGCTGCCAGCTCGAGCATCGCCTCGTATGAGATCTCGTCGATCTTGCGGGCGTCCGGGACGACCCGCGGGTCCGCGGTGTACACACCGTCCACATCCGTGTATATCTCGCAGACGTCCGCACCCACACCCGCGGCGACCGCGACCGCCGTGGTATCGGAGCCGCCCCTGCCGAGTGTCGTGATCTGACCGTCCGGCGTCATCCCCTGGAACCCGGCAACGATGACTATCTGCCCGTCTTCCAGGGCGGCACGCACGCAGTCGGCCCGCACCTCGAGGATCTTCGCCTTGGTGTGGCCGTGATCGGTCATGATGCCCACCTGTGGGCCGGTGAAGGAGATGGCACGATAGCCCGTGGCGTGGATCGCCATCGCCAGCAAGGCGATCGAGACCTGCTCGCCTGTGGCGAGCAACATGTCCATCTCGCGCTCAGGAGGCTCGGGGTCGATCTGCGCGGCAAGCTCGATCAGATCGTCGGTGAAGTCGCCCATCGCTGACACGACCGCTACGACGCGGTCACCCCTGTCGGCGGCCTTCACGATCCGGTCGGCGACCACGCGCATGCGCTCGGGGGTACCGACCGACGTGCCACCGTACTTCTGGACGATGATGCCCATATGAACCTTCCGTACCGGATGCGGTCGTGACGGCCGCGCTCATGAATGGTTGCCAGTGTACCAACAACCGCGCCGGGTCGAGCGCGTCACGCCATCAGATCGTTGGCGAGAAGCCCAACCGCTCGGCGTGGGCGCGCATCCGCTCCGGCAGCGCCTGGACGGCCTCGCTCAGGAAGTGTTCCGCGAGACCGGCCCCGGAAGCCTCCTCGATGCGTGCGCGCATGATGGCGAGCACGGTCCTCAAGTGCTCCACATACTCCTCGTCACTGAACTCGACACCCGACCTGTGCACGAGCCGGCCGGCCTCAAGGGCGAAGGGGATGTCGCGCCCGCGAAGATCGATATTGACCGCGTGCTCCAGGTTGTTCGCCAGACGCGGGCCGCCAAGTCGGCGGAAACTGGTGAACAAGCCGTCACTGATAGCGATGAAGACGGCCTGTGCCTCGTCCGGACCTATCACGACCTCGCGGTCATACAGGTCCTGCAGCTCCCATTCGCCGGTGCTCAGGGCCTCCTCGAACGCCTCGACGATCCTCGGATCGAACTGCGTTCCTGCACAGCGACGCAGCTCGAGCATCGCCTCCTGCTCCGAGCGCCCTCGACGGTACGGCCGGTCCGCCACCATCGCCTCGAACGCGTCGGCCACGGTGAGCACCCGCGCCAGCATCGGGATCTCATCACGCCTGAGCCCGGCGGGATAGCCGGTGCCGTCGTAATGCTCATGATGGTGGCGGACCACCGGTGCGATCGGCCACGGGAACGCGACCGGCTTGAGGATGTTCGCTCCGATGAGCGGATGATGCCGCATCTGGCCCATCTCGACCTCGGTCAGCTTTCCCGGTTTGAGGAGGATGTCCTCGCTGATGCCGATCTTGCCGATGTCGTGCAGATACGCCGACATCTCCAGCGCGGTCATCTGCTCCTGGGAGAGGCCGAGCTGAGAGCCGATCTTGAGCGCGTATGAAGCGACGCCCTCCGAGTGACCCCGCGTGTACGGGTCCTTCGCGTCAACAGCGGCCGCCAGCGCACGAACGGTAGCGAGGTACGCCTCCTGGACGCTCGAGAACAGGCCGATGTTGCCGATGGCGATCGTCACATGGTTGGCGATCGTCGCAAGGAGCCGCACGTCATCGCCGGTGAACCGTCTGCCCTGGTCGCGCGTACCGACGGTGATCGACCCGATAGGCCCCTCGTTGGTCTGCAACGGCACGCACAGCGCCGCGACCGCACCGGAGAAGCTCTCCGGCTCACGGTCCTGCAGGTCTGCTGTTGCCGGGTTGAAGATAAGAGGGCGTCCCTCGCGGATGACCCACTCAGACATCGAGTTCGCGGTGAGCCGGTCGCCCGGCCGCACTGTGTCGATGCCGTGAGCCGCCGTGATGCTGAGCGCACCCGATTCCCGGTCCGTCATGATGATGTAGCCGATCTCGGCCTCGAATATGCGAAGCGCAGAATCGAGCACCGACTCGAGCAGCGCCTCAAGGTCGAGCGTGAGGCCGAGCGAGCGGCTCATCTCGTAGAGCGTGGCCAACTCCAGGACCTTCTTGGTGAGGGCGTCACTCCGCTCGCTCAACGAGTCGGTCATGCGATTGAAGTTCTCGGCAAGCTCTACGATCTCAGCCGGACCACCGGTCTCGACCTTGGCGCCGAAGTCGCCCTCGGCCAGGCGGCGCGTACTCGTAGTGAGCGCACCGAGCGGCGTGGTCACCGACCGCACCACCCACCAGTTGAGGAACACCAGGACGAGGACCGCGACGACCGACCACACGACGATCGCGCGCATCGTGGTCATGCCGGCGTCGCGGGCGGCTGAAGCATCGACACCGCAGACGACGAAGATCTGTCGGGAGGGGTCTGTTGCGAGCGGAATGGAGTCGGCCCCGATGCGGTAATGGCCACCGCCCGAGTCGAGGACCACGCTTTCCGCGGGGTCTTTGAGGAGCGTGCCGAGGGCCTCGGTCAGGACCGCGCTCGACGCCGGGTCGACGCCTTCAGGGTTCGCCCCGCTCGGAACGACGAGCGCCATGTAGTCCGCACCGCCGTCGGTGATGAGCACACCGCTGCCCCTGCCGGTGGCGAGCGACCCGACGAGCTCGTCATCGATGACCAGGGCGCTGCCCAGGACACGCTCGCGGCCCGTGCCGTCGGTGACGTCGGTCTGCGACCAGAGCGCATATCCCTCGCCGAAGGGGATGATCACGGGTTTGGCGAGTGCGGTCGCGGTCTCCCACGCCGCGCGGTCCGGCAGGAAGACGTCACCCGGGTCCCCGCCCGAGGAAACGGCGGCCACCACGCCACCCCGGCTGTCACTCAGGACGATCATGTCGACATCGAGCGCATCATTCGCGAAGCGCAGATGCTCCTCGATGTCCGTTGGTGTGCCTGAACTGATGACCGACTGGAACCCCGGCCGTGCGGCCAGGACCTGGAGGGCCCGCACCGTGCTTGACGCATGGTGGCCGAGATCCGCGATCACGTAGTCGGTCGCCGCGCGGACGCTCTCCTCGCTGCGTGCGGCCGTGAAGTCGCTGATGACCCGGACCGAGACCACCGTCGCGATGATCCCGATGAGCACGGAGACGAGGACAAGCGGCCAGATGATCTGGCTGCCGAGACGTCTGCCGAACGGACTCTTGATCATGCAGCGTTGCTCCGGGACGTGTCTTACAGGAGGGGCGCACCCACCGTGACGGCACGCTCCGTGGTCATTCTAGCATCGAGGGCCCCGACATCAGATGCCGGGGCCCTCGCGGATCAGTACCTGTGTGAACAGCTACTCGACAGCACAGCGCTTGAGGACACCCTCGTATGCGCGGTCCACGTCGGCCTGGATCTCGGCAAGCAGCGCCTCGTTGCCGGGAGCGAAGAGGTGCTTGAAGCGCCCCTGCGGCTTGAGGAACTCCTCGATCGGCTTCTTGTTGTTCACCTTCACGGTCTGACGCCACACGCCGTCCTCGACCTCGTACACCGGCCAGAAGCCGGTCTGCACGGCGAGCTTGGCGATCTCGACCGTCATGCTCGACGGGATGCGCCAGCCACGCGGGCACGGCGCGAACACGTTGAGGAACGCCGGTCCGGGCGTATTGAACGCCTTCTCGGCTTTGGTGGTGAGGTCCTTCCAGTGCGACACCGACGCCTGCGCGGCGTAGGGCACACCGTGCGCGGCGATGATCGCGGTGAGGTCCTTGCGGATCTGGCGCTTGCCGGCCTGTGCGGCGCCCACCTCGGAGGTGGTGGCCCAGGCGCCCTTCGGGGTAGCTGACGAGCGCTGGATGCCGGTGTTCATATACGCGCCGTTGTCGTAGCACACGTACACCATGTCGTGCCCGCGCTCCATGGCGCCGGAGAGCGCCTGCAGGCCGATGTCGTAGGTGCCGCCGTCGCCGCCGAAGGCGACGAAGCGGACCTTCTTGTCGGGGTCGATCTTGCCGGCGCGTCGCAGCCCGTTGAACGCGGCTTCCACACCTGAGATCGTGGCGGAGCTGTTCTCGAACGCGTTATGGATGAACGGGGTCCTCCATGACGAGTACGGGTAGATCGTGGTGGACACCTCAAGGCAGCCGGTTGCGCACCCTACGACGACCGGGTCCTCGCCGGCGCCGAGCAACACCTGACGCACGGCGATCGAGGCGCCGCAGCCGGCGCAGAGCCGGTGACCGCCCGCAAGACGGTCCTCGCGATGGGTGAGTTCCTTCAGGTTCGCCATGGCCTACGCCTCCTCTCGCGCGCCGAGGTAGACGTAGCTACCCGGGACCGCGGAGCCCGCGGCGATATCGGACAGGTCCTGGTACACGCGCTCGATGAGCTCGAGCTTCACGTCGGCGCCACCGAGGCCGTAGATGTAGCCGACGACCGGGATGCGCTCGGCCAGGTCGTACAGCGCTCCGCGGACCTCGAGGAAGAGCGGCCCACCCTCGGCACCGAACGACTCGGCACGGTCGAGCACGGCCACGGCCTTGAGGCCCTTGAGCGCGGCTGCGAGCTCGGCGTACGGGAAGGGACGCCAAACGCGGACCTTCACCACACCGACCTTCTGGCCCTTGGCGCGCAGCTCGCGCGCTACGTGACGAGCGTTGCCGGCGGTGGAGCCGAGCACCACGATCGCGGTCTCGGCGTCGTCCATGCCCCACGTGTCGATCACGTCGAAGGGACGGCCGGACAGCTCCGCGTACTCCTCACCGACCTGCTTGATGACGGTGCGGGCGTTCTCCATCGCCTCGCGCTGCTGGCGCTTGAACTCGAAGTACGGGCCACCGAGGCCCGAGAACGAGCCGTGCAGTGATGGCGAATCAGTGTCCAGAAGCGCGTTCGCCGGCTCATACTCGCCAACGAAGCCGCCCACCGACGCGTCGTCGAGCACGTCCACACGGTCGATCGAGTGCGTGGTGATGAAGCCGTCGAGCGTGCTCATGACCGGAAGCATGACATCGGGGTGCTCCGCGATGCGTACGGCCATGATGGTGTTGTCGTAGGCCTCCTGCGCCGTCTCGGCGAAGAAGGTGACCCAGCCGGTGTCACGCGCGCCCATGATGTCGCTGTGGTCGCAGTGGATGTTGATCGGCGCGGAGAGCGCACGGTTGGCGTTGGCCATGATGATCGGCAGACGCATACCGGCAGCGATATGCAGCTCCTCCCACATGAGGGCGAGGCCCTGCGAGGAGGTCGCGGTCATGACGCGGGCGCCGGCCGCCGACGCGCCGATGCACGCGCTCATCGCGGAGTGCTCCGACTCGACGGTCACGTACTCGCAGTCGGTCTTGCCCTTGGCGACGAAGCCGGCGAACTCCTCGACGATCGTCGTCTGCGGCGTGATCGGGTATGCGGCCATGACGTTGGGCTTGCACTGGCGCATCGCCTCAGCGACGACGCTGTTGCCAGTGGTCGCGAGTGTCTTGTGCTCGGCCATCTACTTCACCTCCGGCAGTTCGCAGCCTTCAGGGACCATCTCGATCGCGTCCACCGGGCAGACCTGCGCACAGATGCCGCAGCCCTTGCAGTGGTCGAGGTCGAACGTGGTGACCTTCTCGTCGGCCACGTTGATCGAGGTATCGGGGCACACGATCCAGCACAGCAGGCACTGGGTGCACTTCTCATCGCTGCGCCAGGGGCGCTCGCTGCGCCACCCGCCGGTGATGTAGTCGTCGCTGTTACCGGCAGTCGGGATCACCGCGCCGGGAGGGAACTGCTTGTAGGTCCACTCGCCCATCTTGGAGATGTCCCACGTCATGCCACGGTCACCTCCTGGAACGCACGATCGACCGACGCCCAGTTGGCGTCGATCATTTCCTGGCCGAACTTCTTGGAGAGGTTCTTGGCGAGCAGCCCCTTGAACGCATCGATGTCGACGACCTCGGTGAGCTTGATGAGCGCTCCGACCATCGGGGTGTTGGGGATGTCACGCCTGATCGTGTCGAGTGCGATGCCGGAGGCGTCGACAGAGGCCACGCGCACGCTGTCGTTCACGCCGAGGCGGGTCTTGACCTGGTCGGGCGGCGTGCAGGTGTTCACGAGGATGACGCCCCCGTCGTGCACGCCCTCGGCGATATCGACGATATCGAGCAGCGAGTCGTCGAGTACGATCACGATGTCGGGGTTCTCGATGTTGCAGTGGATCTCGATGGGATCGGTCGAGATCCGGGTGAACGCCTTGATCGGTGCCCCCATGCGCTCGGGGCCGTACTCGGGCATCGCCTGCATGTACTTGTCGGCTGCAAGCGCGGTCTCAGCGACCACTTTCGCCGCCGTGACGGCGCCCTGGCCGGCACGCGCGTGCCAGCGGATCTCCGTCAGCTGTGGCATGGGCTCCCCCTTTCTGGGACGAGGTCGGCCGGTCGGCCGGGTGTCGGGCGGGACGGACTACGCCGGGTCAGGTGCTCTTGATAGCCCTACAAGAATACGCGCGTGCTCCGCGACGGTGACCTGGGCGCCACGGCCAGCGGTGCGACACAATCGGTGAGCGGTAGGAAAAACCTTCCACTACTCCATTTCGCGACGCGCTTCGAGGGCCTTGCCGAGGGTGACCTCGTCGGCATACTCCAGATCCCCGCCCACCGGCAGCCCCGATGCGATGCGCGTGACGCGCACGCCGAGAGGCTTGAGCAGCCGGGCGAGATAGAGCGCTGTGGTCTCGCCCTCGATGTCGGGATCGGTGGCGATGATCGCCTCGGTGACCCCTCCGCGACCCACCCGGTCGACCAGTTCGCGCACGCGCAGCTGGTCCGGCCCGATGCCGTCGATGGGCGAGATCGCCCCCTGGAGGACGTGATAGGTGCCGCGGAACTCCCCCGTCCGCTCCACAGCGACCACATCGCGCGGCTCCTCCACCACGCACAGCATGGCGGGATCGCGCGTCGGATCGGCGCAGATGTCGCACAGTTCGCCCTCGGCGAAGTTGAAGCAGCGTTCGCAGAACCGGATGGCGCGCTTCACCTCCACGATGGCCGCGGCCAGACGAGCGGCCGACTCGGCATCGCCGCGAAGGATGTGGTACGCGAGCCGCTGGGCGGACTTGGGACCGATGCCGGGCAGCCGCTCGAGCTCTTCGAGCAGCCGCGCGATCGGAGGCGCGTAGAACGCCATCGCTAGAACAGCCCGCCAGGAAGGCCGAGCCCACCGGTCACAGCCGACATCTTGCGCGCGGTGAGGTCCTGCGTCTGACGAACGGCCTCGTTCACCGCGGCCGCGACCATGTCCTCGAGCATCGAGATATCGTCAGTGTCGACGGCCGCCGGGTCGATGGTGACGGACTCGACGTTGAGCTCGCCGGTCATCACGACCTTCACCGCGCCGCCGCCCACCGAGGCCTCGACGCGCTCGTGCTTGAGCTCCTCCTGGACGCGGGCCATATCGGCCTGCATCTTCTGGGCCTGCTTCATCATGTTCTGCATGTTCGGCTTCATGCGTTCTCCATTCGGCTGGTCAGATGGTCTCGTGGTCTTCACTGATGTCGTCGATGAGCTCCCCACCGAGCTCGGCGAGGATGGATGCTTCAAGGTCGTCGGCAGCTTCCCCGACGGGTGACGAAGGCACCGGAGGCGCTGCGGGAGCCGCCTCGTCCGCAAGCGGCTGTTGCGCCGGTGCGGGAGTCCGTGCCGGCGGGTCGCATGGCGCCGACGCCGGCGCGTTCGAGCCGCCCTGGCGTCCAAGCCGGTACTCCACCGGCGGCTCCTGGCCGAGGACCGCGCGTACGGCACGACGCAGCACGCCGAGCGTCTCCGACTCACGCGCGAGATCGAGCGCGAAGCGCTGATCGGCGGGGAACTCCACGATCAGGGTGCCACCCACGATCTCGGCCTCCGTGCCGCTGAAGATGTGTGCGCGGGGAGCGCGGATCTTCTTGATCTCGGCGAGCACGGCGGGCCACGCGCGCTTCACTGCCGCCACATCGAGCGCGGCTCCCCCGGCCGAGGGCGCATGCGCTCCGGAAACCGGTGCGCTATCACGCACCGCGGCAGCGGGCGCAGGCGCCGCTTTGGACCTGGGCTTCGGCATCGGAGCCGCGGGTGCGGCCGACGACGCGGCCGGCGCATCGGCGACCGGCTCGACCTGCGCGGGGACGGTGGCCGCGGGGCGCACAGCGGCGCTCGCGGGGGCGGCGAACTCGACCAGCGGGGCTCCCGCCTCGAGCGCATCGATCCGCTCGGCGAGCGACTCGAGCGTGAGATCGCTCTGCGGACGAGCCATGCGCGTCATGGCGACCTCCACCGCCAACCGCTGGTCGGCGGCGTAGCGGAGTTCGGTGCTGAGCCGCTCGAGGATCTCAAGCACCCGCCCGATGCGTTCCGCGCCGAATCCGGCCGCCTGACTCTGCAGCCTGCCGAGGTCGTGCGATGTGGTGTCGATGGCCACGTCCGCGCCCACCGCGGCGAGCACGAACAGGTCACGGAAGTGCTTCACGAGCCCCTTCACGAACTCACCCATGTCGATGCCGGTATCGGCGAGCTGGGCAACGAACCGGAACGCCCCGGCGATGTCGCGCTCGAGGACCAGGGAGGCTGCCTCGAAGAGCGCATCGGCATCGACCTCGCCGAGCAGGCTCTCCACGTCCTCCATACGGATCGTGCCCCCGCCGAAGGAGGCGAGCTGCTCGAGCGTGGTGATCGCGTCGCGCATGCCGCCGAGCGCATGCTTGGCGATCAGCGTGAGCGCTCCGTCGGGGACATCGACCGACTCGCCGTCGCAGATCGTCCGCAGCCGACCGACGATGTCCTCTACCGAGAGTCGCCGGAAGTCGAACCGCTGACACCGCGAATGGATGGTCTCCGGCACCTTGTGCGGGTGCGTGGTGCACAGGATGAACACCGTCCGTGCCGGTGGCTCCTCGAGCGATTTCAGCAAGGCATTGAACGCCGAGGTGGACAGCATGTGCACCTCGTCGATGATGTAGACCTTCCACCCTCCACGCGACGACGCGTAGTTGAGCCGCCCGATGATCTGCTCTCGGACATCATCCACACCCGTGCGGGACGCGGCATCGAGCTCGTACACGTCGGGGTGGGTGCCCTCGGCGATGGCGCGGCACTGCTCACACGTGTCGTCGGGGGTGGCCGTGGGGCCCTGCTCGCAGTTGAGCGCTTTGGCCAGGATGCGCGCCGTAGTGGTCTTGCCGGTGCCGCGGGGTCCGGTGAACAGGTACGCGTGGGCCACCGCGCCCTCGGCCACCGCGTTGCGCAGCGTCTGCTCGATGTGCGGCTGCCCGACGACGTCCTCGAAGGTCTGCGGACGGTACTTGCGGTACCAGGAAAGATGCGTCATGAAGCGTGGCTCCTCGGGATGGCTCGGGCGGCCCGAACGATGCGGACCGGACTAGAGCGTACCGCGCTCCGGCACTCGGAACCAGGTCCCGGACACCCGGCAGAGGCCGCTTATGGCTGCTTCCTTCCGGACCTGACCAGGTTCACGACATACCGCCGCCCGAGACCCGGATCAGAGCTCCGGAGCGCGGTCTTACAGTATAGGGGGTCGCGCCCGCTCGCGCGAGTGCGACAGGGGCGTCAGACCGACAGCGATCGCTCCACGAGGCCCAGCAGCTCATCACCGTTGATCGGCTTGGTGACGTACAGGTCGCACCCGGCGGCGATCGCCTTGTCCTGGTCGCCACGCATGGAGTGTGCGGTGACGGCGATGACCGGGATGTCCTTGAAGCGCTCGTCGGCCTTGATACGACGTGTCGCCTCGTACCCGTCGATGATCGGCAGCTGCATGTCCATGAGGATGAGGTCGGGCTTGCGTCGTTCGAGTGCGGCAAGCGCTTCGGCGCCATCGACGGCCGCCTCCACCTCATACCCTCGGTTCTCAAGAAGATAGGTGACCAGATACCTGTTCTGGGGATGGTCTTCGACAAGCAGTATGTGCGACGCCATAGTCTCCTCCGCCGGTAGGGGACGATGCGATTATACCCCCCGGCATATCCGCGAATCGGTTACGGACGCAGTGAGCCTCCACCACAGAACAGCGAGTGGGCGTTCCGGTACAGCAGGCGCTCGAGCTCCGGACCATCCAGCCCGATCCCACGCAGGTGCGCCACTTCCGCACCCGCATCGGTCCACGGCCCATCGGAACCGAACATCACCCGCTCGATGCCATGATCGCGGATGAGCGACAGGAGCTTCTCATCGGCGAGATTGCGCGCCACATACGCGGTGTCGAGATACACGTCGCGCCCGAGCAGGTGCTCGCGCACCTCGTCCCAGTAGCGATAGCCCCCCATGTGCGCCAGCACGCACGTCAGCGTCGGCCACTCGTCGAGCATCTGCGCGAACGCCGCCGGCCTGGCCTCGGTGCCTTCATCGATCACGAACCCACCCGCGTGGAACAGGATGAGCATGCCGTGCCGGACGATCGCCTCGTAGATCGGCTCCATCCGGGGCTCTTCGGGTGAGAAGTCCTGGTTCTGCGAGTGCAGTTTGATGCCCCGCACGCCGAGGGCGGCCAGGCGCGCGATCTCCTCGGCTGGCTCGGGGAAGTCGGGATGCATCGCGCCGAGGGGGACGATGCGCGGATCGTTGATGGCTGTGACCCACTCGTTGATGGACCGCACCTGCGACGGGCGCGTTGCAACGGGTGCGAGCACCGAGCGCTCGATACGGTGGCGCTCCATCGCTCCCAGCAGCCCACGCACGGTACCGTCATAGTACGAGCGCACACCCTCACGCCCCGTGAGCCGACCAACGGCCACGGCCGCCAGCTCGTCGGGGAATGCGTGCGCGTGCGCATCGATGATCGGCATCGGTCCTCCACTTCCTGGTACCCGGGTGAACGCACCCGAACAGCCAGTCTACCGCACCGGCCCAAGCCCCGGTGTCCCGCTTGCGCCCGGAGACCGCTGCGCGTACTGTTCATTACACAGTATCCGAGAGACGGGGCGCGCATGGCACGACGTGCGGAGTCGGCGACAGGCGACGGGTTCGCCTCATGGTCGACCCAGCTGCGCAAAGGGATCGTCGAGCTGATGATCCTCCGCCTCGTGGAGCACGATGCGCTCTACGGGTATGCGATTGTGCGCGAGCTGAAAGACCGCGGCGGACTCGTGGCCGGCGAAGGCACGGTCTACCCGGTGCTGCGCCGCCTCGAGGCTGACGGGCTCGTGAGCGCCACCTGGTCGGACGAGGGACCCGCCGGGCCGCGCAAGTACTACCGCATCACCGCAGCCGGTGAGGAGTTCCTCGGCAGGGCGTGGAGTGAGTGGGAGACCATCGCGGGGGCGATGGCCGAACTCGGGGGGAAGGAGCGTCCGTGACGAGGGCACGACATGAGGACGTCGAGCGGTATCTTGCCGAGGTGCGCCGTGGGCTGCGCGGGCTGCCCCCTGTCGATGCCGCGGATACCGTGGAGGAGATCCGTACGCACCTGACCGAGGAGCTCGCCGAATGTGGCGATGTCGCGGCAGTGCTCGATGGCTTCGGCGACCCCGCGACCGTGGCTTCGGAGATCGTGGAGCGGCGCGTGCGACCGGAAGAGGGTCCCTGCGTACCCCAGGCCTCACTCGGCAGGCGGTACAGCGCGTGGGCGACCGATGTGGTGATCGGGCTGGGTCCGATGCTGCTCGTGCCGACGGCCCTGACGTTCGCCTTGCTCGCGGGAGACCGGGCCGGCGCGAGGCCGCTGCCGGTCTGGATACAGATGGCCGAACACGTGGCGCACTGGTGGTTGCGGGCACTCGGATACACCGGGCTCACGGCTCCGGCCCCGGTCGGCACCGGCCAGTGGATGCTCGCCGCGGTGCTCGTGGCCTGGGCTGTCTTCTACTGGCTCGTGCTCCGGCGCTCGCGCTCGGCGAGCGTGGGCATGTGGATGACCGGTCTGCGCGGGGTGCGGCTCGATGACGACCGGATCGTCGTGCGAGAGCGCGATATCGCTCAGAGCCCGCCGCCGCTCGGCGCCGGACGCGCACGCTGGTGGATACTCCTGGCGGCTATCCCCACCGGGTGCCTGTGCATCCTGCTGCTCATCTACTACCTCTGGATGTGCATCGGCCCGTTCCTGCCGCCCCGGATCCTCGGCTGAGCGCAACTGGCCAGGCAGACGCGGGCGACCCTCGTCACTCCTCGTCGACCGCGATCGGACCTGGCCCTACTGCCCGGCCATCTGCGCCTGCATGCGCCTGGCGAGCCACCATGCCAGCACGCCGAGCGCGGCGGTGATACCGAGCGCCACGACGAGCTCGAACCACACCGCACCGAGCCCTTCTCCCATCACCGAGACCTGCCAGATCGGTTCGATGATCCAGTACAGCGGGAAGAGCTTGGCTATCCACTGCGGCCAGTCGGGGAAGACGTAGAAGATCGCCGGCGCGAAGAGGAAGAGGCCGCTCCCCTTCACGATCGCGAACATGATCGACGAATCCTTGGCGTAGACGCCGGCAAGTATGCCGAGCACCGAGGAGAGCGCACCCGCGACCACCACGACCACGAGCACCTCGGCCCAGTTCGCCCCGAGCGCGCCGTTGAGAGCCAGCGAGGCAACAGCGAGCACGACCGCCAGGATCACGCCGAGCAGCCACTTGGCGATGAGCACCTCGCTGGCCTTGACCGGAGTGACCAGCAGCGACATGAGCGTGCCCTGCTCCTTCTCCTCCACGAGGTTGGAGCCCGGCACGAAGAGGCCCGCCATCACGAGCGCATAGAACACGATGACCGGGATCAAGCGCTTCGACATCGGCAGCCCCGCATCGCCGAAGCTCACCACATCCACGGTGACCGGCGCGTCGCTCCCCTCGATCTCGCGGATGAGGTCTATCGCCGTGACGGTGAGGATGATGCGATTGGAGGCGTAACTCTCGCCGCCGATGAAGAACTGCAGCGTGGGCTTCTCGCCATCGCGCACCTGCTCATCGAAGCCCGGCGGCAGGATCAGCCCGGCGTCGAGGTCGTTGGCTTCCACCTGTGCCTTCAGCTCGGTGGCGTCGTCGAACAACGTGAGTTCGATGCCATCCATGTCTTCGACGGCGGCGGTCACGGCCGAGTCGCCCTCGTCGATGATCCCAAGCCTCGGCTTCGGGTCGAAGAGCGACCCGAACGCCACCTGCAGGATGAGCGTGAGCGCGAAGGGCAGCACGATCGCCCATAGGAAGATCGAAGAGCGCGGGCCCTGCGCGAGGTCCTTGCGCAGGACCTTCCAGATGCGTGACAGGCTCATAGCGTTTCCACCTTCCGCTTGAGCGCGAACAGTCCGGCGAAGTACAGGATCACCAGCCACAGCGCGGCATAGGCGAGCATGCCCCAGGCGTCGGCCCAGGTGCCGCCATAGGCGGTGGCGTCCACCAGCACCCGGATGATCGGATACGAGGGCAGCACCTTGACCCACGGCGCCGCCGTGCCGGGGAACATGACCGAGATGGCCGGGATGAGCAACGGGACGGTGAGCAGCATCGCGTAGAAGAGCTGGCCCATGAAGTCCTTGCCTGCCGAGCCCACGAAGAGCGCGATGCCGGTGAACATGATCGCGC
>JAZIGI010000032.1:0-25482 GCA_036679125.1 Actinomycetota bacterium
GCTCGGCAGCGGCCGTCTGGCGCTTGGCCGTGGCGCTGCAGATCGTGTTGCACACGCGCAGCTCCGCCGTACGCGGGAGCAGGTCATCGACCACCTCGCGCAGCGTGTCGAGCTGCTGCGTGGTCTGCACGACCACGCCGATGCGCCGGGGCAGACGCGCCGGCAGGTCCGCGGCACGCTCGACGATCACGGCCTCGCCGCCGGCGTGCGCGAGGATCCCCTCGACCTCGGGATGGTCCGACTCGCCCACGATCACCACCGCGTAGCCGCTGTCGACGAGTTCGGCGGCGCACGTGTGCGCCGCCCGAACGAACGGACACGTGGCATCGACGACCGCGAGGCCCTTGCGCTCGGCCTGCTCGATCACGGCAGGATCGACCCCGTGCGAACGGATGACGACCGTGCCCTGCTCGATCTCGTCGAGCGAAGACGCCACGCCCACTCCACGCTCCTGCAGCGCGGCAACCGCCTGCGGGTTGTGGATGAGCGGGCCGAGCGTAGCCACGCGATCGGCGGTAGTAGCGGCCTCGGTGGCCATCTTGAGCGCACGCTCGACGCCGTAACAGATGCCTGCGTGCCGTGCGACGACCACCTTCATCGGGCGCCTCCCGGATCGGATGCCAGCAGCGTGGAGATCTCCTCCATCATACGCGCGGTCACGAGCGCCACGCGCTCCTTGCGCCCGGCGTCGGGCGCGATGGCGGCCGGGTCTATCGGCTCGCCCACTACGATCGTCACCTTCACCAACCGCGGGAGTGACGCGCCACGGGGCATCGCACGTTCCGTGCCAAGGATCGCGACCGGCACGATAGGCACACCCGCCCGGAGCGCGATGAACGCGGCGCCGCCGTGGGCCGCACCTACTGCCTCCCCGGCATCGGCTTCGCGCCTGCTGCCTTCGGGGAACACCCCCACGAGTCCACCCGACTTCAGGATCTCGGTGGCGGTGAGGATGGCCGTGCGGTCCGGCTCACCGCGGTTCACAGGGAAGCTCCACAACCGCGGGAGCAGCCACGCGATGAAGCCCTTCACGAACAGCTCGCTCTTGGCCATGAAGTGCACCGGGCGTGGCGACACGCACCAGAGGAGCACCGGGTCGAGGTATGAGACGTGATTGCCCGCGAGCAGCGCCCCGCCGGCCGGGATGCGCGTGGCGCCGATGATGCGCGTGCGGAACAGCAGCGGCACCAGCTTGCCGAGCGTGGCACGGACGCACCGCGCGAAGCGATCGCTCGTCATCGTGCAGCCCCCACGAGTGCAACGATACCGTCCACCACCTCTTCGACGCTTAGTCCGGTGGTGTCCAGCAGCGTGGCGTCGGCGGCCGCCTCGAGCGGACTCACCTCGCGTGTGGAGTCGTAGTGGTCACGGCGCTCGAGCCGCTCCTGCACTTCGCCCTGCTCAACGGCGTGCCCCTGCGCGGCGAGGTCGAGCTTGCGCCGCCGGGCGCGCTCCTCCGCCGACGCGGTGAGGTAGACCTTCACCTCGGCCGAAGGGAACACCACGGTGCCGATGTCACGCCCCTCGGCGACGGTGTCTCGCTCGGTGCCGAGGGCTCGCTGCTGCGCCACGAGGGCCTCACGCACAGCGGCCACCGCCGAGACCGCGCTCACGGTGGCGTCGACCTCGGGGAGCCGCACCGCCGAGGTGACGTCGTGGCCGGCGATGCGGACCGTGGTGGCGATGCTCGCGCCGTCGGCATACTCGAACTCCACCGGGTGCGCCGCCGCAAGCGCGGCGAGCGCGGGAGCGTCATCGACCGCCACGCCCTCGTGCAGCGCGAGCCAGGTCACGGCGCGGTACATGGCGCCGGTATCCAGATGTCTGATGCCGAGGCGGTTGGCGACGGCTTTGGCTACGGTCGACTTCCCGCTCGCTGCGGGGCCATCGAGTGCGATGATCATGGCATGCTCCGGTGCAGGTCGGCGGGCAACGGGGATTCTACCATGCGCTACAGCGGCCACGCCTCGCCGCGGAGCCGCTCCAGATCGAACGCGAACGCCGGATACGAGACGTCGATGACCTCGAATCCCTCGATCTCCGTGACGCCGCGGGCGATGAGCCCGGCGATCGCCCACATCATCGCCAGGCGATGATCGCCCGATGCGCTGAGCCTGGCGCCAGCCAGTGCGGACGGTCCATGGACCTCGAGCCAGTCGTTGCCGGTCTCGACGTGGGCGCCAAGCGTGCGCAGCCCGGCCGAGACGAGCTCGAGTCGATCGGACTCCTTCACACGCAGCTCGCCAACGTCCTCGAAGCGCGTGACGCCCTCGGCCTGTGTGGCAACGAGCGCGAGGACCGGCACCTCGTCGATCAGCGCGGGCACCTCCTCCGCAACGACGGTGGTGCCGGTGAGCGGACGCCCGTGCCGTGCGATGAGCGTGGCGGTGGGCTCCTCCCCCATGGTGAGCGGCTCTTCGACGGAGATGTCGGCGCCCATCCGGCGCAGCACCTCGATGAAGCCAGCGCGCCCGGGATTGAGCGACACGCCGGGCATGATGACCTCGCTGCCCGGCACCAGCAGCGCCGCGGCGCACATGAACGCCGCCGAGGACGGGTCAGCCGGCACCACCGCGATCGTACCGGTGGGCACGGCGGGACCGATCACGGCCGCGGTGAGCCCTTCGCGCTCCACCGGCACGCCGAAGACCGGAAGCATCCGCTCGGTGTGGTCGCGGCTCGCCGCCGGCTCGGTGACCGCCGTACGGCCCTCGGCCCGCAGGCCGGCCAGCAAGAGCGCGGTCTTGACCTGAGCGCTCGCAACCGGCAGCACGTGCGTGCTGGCCCGGAGCGCCCCGCCGCGGATGCGCACTGGCAGTGTGCCGCCTTCTGCGGTCTGGATATCCGCGCCCATGGCTCGCAGGGGTGCGGCCACACGCTCCATGGGGCGGCGGGAAAGCGACTCGTCACCCGTGAGCGTGACCTCGATCGGCCACCCCGCGAGCACCCCCATCAGCAACCGCGCCGTGGTACCCGAGTTGCCGCAGTCGATCGGCTCAGCGGGGGCCGACGGACCTGCCGCACCCCAGCCGGTCACACGTACCCTGAGGCCACGGGTGCCCGCCGACAGCAGCGCGACCTCGGCCCCCAGGGCCTGTACGGCCTCGAGGGTGGCGTGCACGTCGGCGCTGTCGAGCACGCCCACGAGGTCCGACTCGCCCTCGGCCATAGCAGCCACGAGCACGGCCCGATGCGAGATCGACTTGTCGGTGGGCAGGCGGACCTCGCCGCTCAGAGGGCCGAGCGCGGGCGTGATGGTCGTGTCGGTCATGAAGCGGCCTCCTCCAGCGGCACCAGAACCGGGTCGAAGCCCCGTTCACGCAGATCCGCGATCAGGGCGTCCGAGTCGCCTTCGTCGGTGAGCACGAGCCTGAGCACGGCGGTCTCCTCCGACTGGTGGTCGATCTCGATGTCCTCGATATTACAGCCTGCGCGGCTCACCGCGGTGGTCACGATGCCGACAACGCCAGGCCGGTCGCTTACCGGCACCGTCAGTTCGCGCAGTTGGGCCGTTGCGGGCACCCAGCGCGCCGGGAGCGCGCGACGCACGTCGGCCGGGGCGGCAAGCCACGCACGCACCGCTGCGGCGTCTCCGCGCTCGAGCGCCCCTGAGAACCGCTCGAGCACGGCGCCGAGGTCGGCGATGCCCCTGCGCAGCGCCGGCGCGTTGGCCATGCAGATGCCGGTCCACAGGTCGGGGTCGCCGGCGGCGATGCGGGTCATGTCCTTGAAACCGCCGGCCCCAAGACGCAGCAGGTCGGCGCCGATGTCGTCCGCTCTGCCGACCGCGAGGTCCACGAGCGCCGAAGCGGTCACGTGGGGCACGTGGCTCACGATCGCCACGGCCTCGTCGTGCTGCGCGGCGTCGACCGAGATCACCCGCGCCCCGAGGGCGGTGACGAACTCGTGTACCACGCGATATGCGTCCATGTTCGTGGCCTCGGTGGGCGTGAGCACGTAGTACGCACCGTCGAACAGCGTGGCCGACGCCGCCATCACGCCGCTGCGCTCGGATCCCGCCATCGGGTGTCCGCCCACGAACCGGAAGCGCGCACCCCCGAGCATGGCCTCACGCGCCGCGGACACCACGAGGTGCTTCGTGGAGCACACGTCGGTCACGAGCCCTCCGTAGCCGAGCCCCGTGAGAAGCGCCAGCCACCCGGCGGTCTGCGCGGGCGGCGCCGCGAGCACCACGAGGTCGCGGCCCTCGGCGGGAAGGGCGTCGGGCGCGGAGAACCAGCCGGCGTCACGCGCGTCGTCTGGCCGGAGCGCCTCGTCCACGATGCCGTGCGCGAGCGCATACACGATGGTGTCGGGGCTCGTATCGACCGCTCGCAGCGCCACCTCCGGCATCGCCCGGCGAGCGGCGAGCGCGACCGATCCGCCGATCAGGCCGAGTCCGATGATGGTGATCCGCTCGATGTTCACTCCCCCGCTCCCAACCGCTTGCCCTCGAGCGCGATACGTGGGCCAAGGTGCGCCATGAGCGCCGAGAAGTCCGCCGGCGTGAGCGACTGGGGGCCGTCGCACCGCGCGCGCTCGGGTTCGGGATGCACCTCGATCATGAGGCCGTCCGCGCCCGCGGCAACAGAAGCGCGTGACATAGGAGCCACGAGCTCGCGACGCCCGCTCGCGTGGGAGGGGTCGGCGATCACCGGCAAGTGCGTGAGCGACTTGAGCGCGGAGACGGCGCCGAGGTCGAGCGTGTTGCGCGTATAGGTCTCGAACGTGCGGATGCCGCGCTCGCAGAGGATCACGTCGCGGTTGCCGCCCTTGAGCACGTACTCCGCGGCCGAGAGAAGCTCCTCGATGGTGGCTGAAAGCCCGCGCTTGAGAAGCACCGGCCGCGACATCGTGCCGAGCTCGTCGAGCATCATGAAGTTCTGCATATTGCGCGCGCCCACCTGCAGGATGTCCGCGTACTCCGCAACGGTCTCGGCATCGCGGACGTCGAGCACCTCGGTCACCACGGGCAGCCCTACGGCGTCGCCTGCCGCGCGCAGGAGCTTGAGGCCGTCCACACCCATGCCCTGGAACGCGTACGGGCTGGTACGGGGCTTGTACGCGCCGCCGCGGAGCATCGTGGCTCCTGCGGCCTTCACCGCGCGTGCGGTGGCGATCATCTGCTCTTCCGACTCGATCGAGCACGGTCCGGCGATCACCGCGAACGCGCCGCCACCGATCGATGACCCGCCCACGGTGATCACCGTGTCCTCGGGCTGGAAGTCGCGGCTCACGAGCTTGAACGGCTTCAGGACCCGGACGACCTGTTCCACACCCGGGAGTCCCTCGAAATCGAGCGTGTAGATGACCTCGCGGTCACCGATCACGCCGATGATGGTCTTCACTTCGCCGCGTGACAGGTGCGCCTCAGCGCCGGCCTCCCGCAGCAGGTCCACCACGTGCTGGATATCCTCGGTGGACGCGTGGTCCCTCATGACGACGAGCATCGTCGATCACCCTCTCAAGCGCGCAGTGCGCGCATCGTGACGGACATCCGCGGCCGTCACGGCCTCGAGAGCGTTCCTAGACGCTGCCGAGGCGGGCGATGACCGCTTCGAACGCTTCGATCGTGCGGCGCGACTCCTCGGGAGTCCCGACACCCACGCGCAGCGCCGGCACCGGTCCGAACGCCCGCACGATCACCCCCTCTTCGAGGAGGCCTTCGAAGACTTCGACCGGCTTCTCCGTCTTGATCCAGACGAAGTTCGTCTCCGACGGCACCCAGGGGATGCCGAGCCGATCGAAGCCCGAATAGAGGTACGTCTTCTGTTCTTGGTTCTCCGCCCGGCGCCGGCCGACCTCGGCCTGATCGTCGAGCGACGCCAGCGCGGCGGCCTGGGCCACGGAGTTCACGTTGAACGGCTCGCGCACGCAGTCGATCGCGTGCTTGAGCGGCTCCGGCATGAAGCCGTAGCCCACGCGGAGGCCGGCGAGCCCGTAGATCTTCGAGAACGTGCGCAGCACCACGATCGGGCGCTCACCATCGAAGTACGTGAGGCCATCGGGATACTCGGCGTGCGTGACGAACTCGAAGTACGCCTCGTCCAGCACCAGCAGCACATGCGCGGGAAGCTTCTCGAGGAAGCGGTCGAACGCCTCACGTGTGTAGATGGTGCCGGTGGGGTTGTTGGGATTGCATAGGAACAGGATGCGCGTACGCTCCGTGACGGCGGCAAGCAGCGCGTCGAGATCGTAGTCGGTGCCGTTCACGAGCGGGACGGGCACCTTGGTGGCGCCGAACATCTGCGTGACCGTGGGGTAGACCACGAACGACGGCCACGGGTAGACCACTTCGTCGCCCGGGTGGAGCACGACCTGGCCGATGAGGCGCAGGATCTCGTTGCTCCCGGCGCCTACGAGCGTCTCCTCGGCGCGCACGCCGTGGATCCCGGCGAGCCGCTCGCGAAGCGCTTCGGACGCGCCCTCGGGGTACCGGTTGAGGCCGGAGAGCTCGCGCTTCATGGCGTCGATGGCGGCGGGGAACGGACCGTAGGGGCTCTCGTTGCTGGAGAGCTTGCAGATGTCGTCACGGCCGGCGCGCTCGCGGACCTGATCCTCGCGCAGGCCAGGCGCGTAGGGCACAAGGCCTTCGAGCTCTGCACGGATCATTTCGTCCCAGTCCACGCGCGGTCCTCCCTCGGAGAGTGTGCCGAGCATTGTCGCGCTCACTCATGCCGAGTGCAAGCCGCGGCGCCCCGCGCGGCCGGTGAGCGGCCCGTGACCGCCGGCGGACGGGCGCTACACCTGGCGCAGCTCCGTGAGCCGGGCGTACCCGCCCTCGAAGCGCACGCGGACGATCACCGCATTGGCGATGCCGAGGTGCCACGCGCTCGCGGACGGGATCTCGAGCCAGTGCGCGAGCAGGCGGCGCACCACGCCGCCGTGCGAGATCGCGGTCACGCGACCGGGCGTGCCCGTGAGCGTCTGCGCCGCGTCGCGAACGCGGGCGTCGAACGCCGAGCCTGACTCCCCTCCCGGGGCGATGGGTCCGCCGCTCGTGTAGTCGAGCTCGAGGTTCCGCTCACGCATCTCGTCCCACGTGAGGCCTTCGGCCTGGCCGAACCCGATCTCGCGGAGCCCATCGAGCGCCACGGTGCGAGTGCAGTCAGGGTCCGCCGCCTCGGCCACCAGCCGTGTGCGCTCGAGCGGCGATGTGTAGATGACGGCCGGGTCCCACGACACGATCTCACGCGCCAGTGCGGTGCACTGCGCACGACCGAGAGCCGTGTACGGCGAGTGCCCGCTACCGATCAGCCGCTTCTCGAGGTTGGCGACGGTCTCCGGATGGCGGACGAGCATGATCTCCTGTGCGGCGCTCACAGCGGCCCGCCTACCACGGCCGCGGCCACCAGAACGGCGGTCTCGGTGAGGATGATCGTGGCTCCGAGAACGTCGCCCGTGATGCCGCCGAACCGCCGCACGAACGGACCCGGCACCACGAACGCGAGCAGCAGACCGAGGGCGGTGGCCATCGTAAGGGCCGTGTGCGACTCAGGGCGCCAACCCAGCAGCGGCAGGACCGGGACGGTGGCAACGAGCAGCTCGGGCACCGACATCCGTGCAGAGTACCGTGCGCCGAGCCCGTCGCGCCGTGCGGGCTCCCGCAGGCCGGCGGCGAGCGTGGCGCCGGCTCTGCCCAACACCGGCGCGGCCGCCAGACCCCACCACGCATCACTTCCGAGCACCACCGCGAAGGCCACCGTCTGCAGCAGGGCAACAAACACGATGGCTGTCACGCCGAACGCACCGATCGTGCTCGAACGCATGACCTCGAGGCGGCGCGCCGCGTCTCCGCGCACGCCGACGCCGTCGGCGCAGTCGGCGAGTCCGTCCCAGTGCATGAGCCCTGAGAGCATCCCTGACGCCACCACGGCGATCGTGCCGGCCAGCAGCGCGCCGAGCCCGTCGGCCAGCCCGGCCTCACGTGCGACCCAGGCGATCCCGAGCCACAAGCCGCCGTACATCCAGCCCACCAGCGGGAAGAACCGCAGCGCACGACCACCCTCGACACGCCCGAGGGGGACCACGGTGAGCAGCCGTACGGCCGTGAGCAGGTCGGCGAGCACCGTCAGTCTTCCGGACGCTCGGTCACACCGGCCTCAGCGAACGTGGCCATGCCGTTCATCATCGCGCAGGCGGCGCCCATGACCGGTATCGCCAGTGCAGCGCCGGTGCCTTCGCCCAACCGCATGCCCAGATCGATGAACGGCTCGAGCTCCAGTGAGACGAGGGCGACGCTGTGTCCCGGCTCCTCCGAGCGATGCGAGCAGAACACGTACGAGTACGCTTCAGGGCACAGACTCGTTGCGGCAAGCGCCGCGGCGGCCGAGATGAACCCGTCGGAGATGCCGCAGACGCGTTCCGCCGCACAGCCGATGAACACGCCGGTCATGGCCGCCACCTCAAGCCCACCGAGGCTCGCGAGCGTACCGAGCGGGTCGCTCGCCGACGGGCGATGCAGCCTGAGCGCGCGATCCACGACCTCGGCCTTGTGCGCGAGCGCCACGTCGTCGATGCCGGTGCCGCGCCCGATCACACGGCTCACCGGCACGCCGGTGTAGGCCGCGGCGAGCGCGGCAGCAGCCGTGGTGTTGCCGATGCCCATCTCGCCGGTGGCGATGACCTTCACCCCATCGGCGGCCAGGCGCTGCACGGTACGCACCCCCACAAGCACCGCGGCGGCGGCCTCCTCACGCGTGAGCGCGGGCTCAACGGCCATGTTGCGGGTGCCGGCGCGCACTTTCTCCTGCACGACCGCGGGGAACACCGATGTGTCGGCGGCGACACCCACGTCGGTCAGCACCAGCTCCGCGCCCACGAACCGGGCGATCTGGTTGATGGCCGCGCCGCCCGCTACGAAGTTGCCCACCATCTGGAAGGTGACCTCGGAGGGCCAGGCGGACACGCCTTCAGCCACCACGCCGTGATCACCGGCGAATAGCGTGATCGCCGAAGGTGTCGCCTCGGGACGCACCGTGCGCTGCACCGCCGCCATGCGCGCGGCGATCTCCTCGAGGCGGCCGAGGCTGCGAGGCGGCTTGGTGAGCGAGTCAAGGCGCTCCCACGCCTGACGCTCGAGCTCGGCGTCCGGCGGCTGGATGCGACGGCACACCTCCAGCAGCGCCTGTTCGTTCGATCCTGGTATCGCGTCGCTCATCTCGTCCACTGCGCCTCCCCGGGCATCTGTGTGAGGTCGATGCACCTGCCCGCCACCACGAGCACGGCGACATCGGCCGCTTCTACCAACGTGCGCAATGACCGGCCGTTCACGTCGCGGAACAACCGGCCGAGCGGTGTGGTGGGCACCACACCCCAGCCCACCTCGTTGCCGACGACCACGGTGTCGCCGTCCCGCGACACCAGCGCGTCCACAAGCGCCTGTGCACGCGCCTCCGCGCGTTCCTCGGCGCCGGTCGGCGCCACCTCGACGTCATCGGGCATCAGGTCCACCATACCAAGGCCGAGGATGGTGCCGAGGCAGTCCACCAGCAGGCACGCTCCAGGCGGCACCGCATCCACCCAGACCGGATCCGCGGTCGCTTCGATCACCCGCACGTCACCGGGCCGGTCGGCCTGATGACGCCGGATGCGGCGTGCCATCTCATCATCGTCGGCCCTGCCGCCCACGGCCACCACAACGGGGCGCCCGGTCCTGAGCGCAAGGTCGAGGGCCACGCGCGACTTGCCGCTCCTCACCGGTCCGGTGACCACCCCCAGCATCACTCGGCCCCCTTAGCGGATCTGCGAAGTCCCTCGACCTCTTCGGGAGAGAGCAGCCGTACCGCACCTTCGTGCAGGTCGCCGAGGGTGAGCGGGCCGTACGCGGTGCGCGAAAGCGAGATCACCGGGTGACCGATCGCCGAGAGCATCCGGCGCACCTGCCGCTTGCGGCCCTCCCGAAGCGTGAGCTCCACAGCCGCGGTGCGCTCCCGTACCTGCACCACACGCGCGCCGGCGGGCGCGGTGAGACCATCATCGAGTTGCACGCCTTTGCGCAGGTGCGTGAGGTCGCCCGCGTCAGGCACACCGTCCACCACCGCGTAGTAGAGCTTGGGCACGTGGTGCCGCGGATGCATCATCAGGTGCGCGAGCTCACCGTCGTTGGTGAGCAGCAGCAGACCCGTGGTGGTGTAGTCGAGCCGCCCCACCGGGAAGAGCCGCGGCATGCCGGCCGGGATGTAGTCGGCCACCGTGGGACGACCCTGCGGGTCGTCGAGAGTGGTCATCACGCCCATCGGCTTGTTGAGCATGACGTACACGAGATCCTCGGGCGGCGACACGATCTCGTCGTCTACGCGGACCTCGTCCACGCCGGCCACGATCTTGGTGCCCGGTGAGCCGATGACTTCGCCGTTCACGCTCACGCGACCGGCAGCGACAAGCTCCTCCGAGGCGCGTCGCGAGGCCACGCCTGCCCGGGCGAGGTACTTCGCGATCCGCTCGGCGCCGTCCCGCTCTCCTGCGTGCTCAGGCGTCGTCACCATCGTCCTCACCACGCGTGGCAGGTTCCTCGATATCGAGGTCGTCGTCCAGGTCGTCGTCGGCGCCCAGGTCCTCATCCGTGTCCAGCAGGCTGCCATCGAGCGCGTTCAGCCGCTCACGGATGGCACGCTCGGTCTCGGGATCGGGTGCGAACTCCTCGAGCGGCGGCAGTTCCGAGAGGTCCTTCAGGCCGAAGCGCTCCAGGAACGAGCGCGTCGTGCCGTACAGGATCGCGTTGCCGGCGTTCTTGTCACGCCCGGCCTCGCGCACGAGACCCTTCTCGATGAGCGACGAGATGACCGCTTCGCTGTTCACCCCGCGGACGGCGTTCACGCCCTGCCGGGTCACCGGCTGGTGATACGCCACCACCGCCAGAGCCTCAAGGGCCGCCTGCGAGAGTCTGCGCGTGTCCCAGGAGAGCACGTACTCCTCCACCTGCTGGTGGTACGCGGGATGCGTGTACATGCGCCACCCGCCCGCCACCTCGCGCAACTGGAACCCGCGCTCCTCGCCGGCATACTCGGCGGCGAGCGCCTTCAGCTCGTCGTCCACCTCGGCGGTCGCCACCTCGAGCACCTTTGCCAGGCGCGAGGCCGGCACCGGCTCGTCGGATACGAACAACAGGGCCTCGAGCGCGCCCTTGATGCCGGAGTTCTCACGGCTCACGACTCATCACCGATCCCCACGATCTCGATGTCTTCGAACAGGTCGCTTTGCTCCAACCGCACGAGTCCGCGCTTGTAGAGTTCAAGGATCGCGAGGAAGGTCACCACGAGCTCCTCCACCGACGCGTCCTCGGAGACGAGTCCCCTGAACGACGTGCGCTGGCGGGCGCGCATCAGACGGGCCACGCTCTCCACGTGCATCTCGAGCGAGATCGGCGCGGCCGCCACGTGGTCGGCCTCGAGCAGGAACACCTCGCGCTTGTGCATGAGGTCGGCGCAGAGCACCGCCAGACCGTGCAGCGTGACGCCCTCGAGATAGTCGGGCATGAGCTTGACGAACGGCTCTTCGAGGCCGGCCGCACGCGAGTGCATGTGCGCCTCGGCCTCGAACCGTCCACCCAGCTCGGCGGCGGCGTTCTTGAACTGCTTGTACGCGAGCAACCGCGCGATCAGGAGCTCGCGGGCCTCCTCGGGTGACATGTCCTCGAACTCGATGAGCTCGGCCGGCTCGTCGCGCGGCAGCAGCGAGGCCGCCTTGATCTCCAGCAGCGTCGCCGCGACCACCAGGAAGTCGCTCGCAACGTCCAGATCGAGGTCCTGCATGCGGTCGATCTCGGCGAGGTACTGGTCGGCGATCTCGGCTATCGAGAGCTCGGCGATGTCGAGCTTCTGCCGGGCGACCAGCTGCAGCAGCAGGTCGAACGGGCCCTCGAAGCCTTCTGTCTTGACCCGGTACGACACGTCCTAGCGCTCCGCGTCCACGTGCATGGCGCGGCGCACATCGGCCATCAGAGACTCGACCTCCGGACGCACGCGCTCCGCGCCAGCGGCGAGCACCTCCCAGGCGTAGCCGGGTTCAGCGGCAAGCTCCGCGCGCCGGGCGCGGAACGCCCGCAGGTAGTCGTTCAAGTCCTCCACGAGCGCCTTCTTGTGCGCCACACAGCCACAGTCCGCGGCGCGGCAGCAACGGTCCCACTCGGCGATGGCCGAGGCGTCGGGTGACACGAGCTTGTGGATCTGGTGCAGCGGGCAGATGTCGGGGTCGCCCGGGTCGGTCTTGAGCTTGCGCGCGGGATCGGTGATCATGCCCATCACCTTGGCGCGCGTCTCGTCCTCCGTCTCCGAGAGGTAGATCGCGTTGCCGTAGCTCTTGGACATCTTGCGTCCGTCGGTGCCCGGCACACGCGCGCCCTCCTTGGCGATGAGCGCGCCGGGTTCCGGCAGCAGCTCGCCGTACTGGTTGTTGAAGCGCCGCACGACCTCGCGCGTGAGCTCCAGGTGCGGCAGCTGGTCCTCGCCCACCGGCACCACGTCACCGCGCACGATCGTGATGTCGGCCGCCTGCATGAGCGGGTACAGGAAGAACCCGACGTTGCCGAGGTCCTTCTCGGATATCTGCTCGCGCTGCTCCTTGTAGCTCGGCACGCGCTCGAGCCACGACATCGGCGTGACCATCGAGAGGTACATCGTGAGCTCGGCGACCTCGGGCACGTCGCTCTGACGGTAGATGACCGACTTCGCCGGGTCGATGCCCGCGGCGACCCAGTCGAGCACCATCTCTTCGGTGTACTGCCGGATGGCGTGCGTGTCCTGCCAGTCGCTGGTGAGCGCATGCCAGTCGGCCACGAAGTAGTACGCCTCGTAATCGTCCTGCATCTCCCGCATGTTGAGCAGGTTGCCGAACCAGTGGCCGAGGGTCAGACGCCCGGTGGGACGGTAGCCGGTGAGCACGCGCTTCTTCGACATCTGGTGGCTCGCTCCTCGTTCGCAGGGACACGGCCCGGCCGGGCCGTATGATGGACGCCGTCTAGTCTACCGCAGGCCGAGCGCTACAGGCCGAAGAACAGCCGCATCAGCGGATCGACCGTCAGGTCGAAATACCCGCCAAGCAGGTCGATCCCCGGGAGCAGTCTCGGCAGCAGCAGGAGCAGGCCGAAGAAGATGAGGATGCCGTACCGCTCGATCTCGTGGTACTTCATCAGAGCCTTGTCCGACAGGAAGACGGGCAGCACGCGCGAACCGTCAAGCGGCGGGATCGGGATGAGGTTGAAGAACATGAGCACGAGATTGATCTGGCCGAAGTAGTACAGCGCGTACCACAGCCACCCGAGGAGGGTGATCTGCGGGTCGGCCTGCGTACCGGTGGCGAGCGGGCCGAGCGCCAGCACGCGGCTGCCGACGCCCGCGACCAGCGCGAGCGTGAGGTTGGTCGCCGGCCCCGCGAGCCCGGTCAGCATCATGCCCTTGCGGTAGTCCTTGTAGTACGCGGGGTTGATCGGCACGGGCTTGGCATACCCGAATACCGGCGCACCGGAGAGCCACAGCAACAGCGGCAGGATGACAGTGCCGAACGGGTCCACGTGCTTCACCGGGTTGAGGCTGAGGCGGCCCTTCATCTTCGCGGTGGGGTCGCCGAGGCGGTACGACACGTAGCCGTGCGAGACCTCATGCAGCACGATAGCCGGGATGAACAGGGCGAGTTCGATGATCCTGATGAGGAAGCTGGTGTCCATCGGTCTCCGTATCAACGGGCGGCGCGTCTGGCGAGCCGTTTGAGATTGGCGAGTTCGGCCTCGAAGCCGACGGCTTTGCCGTCGAGACGGTCGGCCCGGGCCTGGGCAAGGATACCAGCAAACGAGGGACCCGGCTCCACGCCGAGCGCGATCAGATCCGCTCCCGTCACCGCCGGACGAACGCGGGAGAGCTCGCGCACGTACTCCTCCACACGCGCGCGCACCCGTCGCTCACCGGTGGCCCACAGGTATGCAAGCGTCTCAGCGGGCAGCGCCTCGAGCATGAAGAACAGCCGGCTCGGACGCATCTTGCGACCGTCGCGCAACCGCGCGGAAACCTGCCCAGCACGTTCGGCGGTCACCACGGCCGGCGTGGTGTACTCGCGGCCGAAGCGCATCTTGCGGCACCACCGGTCGGCCGCCACACGACCGGCGGACGCCACGAAGGCGGTCACCAGGAGCGTGCGCCTGCGGGGCGGCGGCTCGAAGGCCACAGCGATCTCATCGTAGGCGCCAGCGCACGCGCGCACGTCGGCGATCGCGCGGTGGGCGGCTGACGTCTCCGGGCCGATCGAGCCCAGCACCCCGATGTCGCCCAGCCTCGCGAGGATGTCGGCCACCAACGGCTCGTCGATGATGTCGAGCAGCTCCTCACGCAGCCGTGCGCCGCTCACCTCGTCGAGCATCCCCATGTCCACGGCCTGTCGCAGCAACGCATCGGTGGACGGATCGATCCGGAAGCCGAACTTCTGCTCGAAGCGCACCGCGCGGAGCACGCGCGTGGGATCCTCCACGAACGAGAGCGAGTGGAGCGCACGCACCACGCCACGCTCGAGGTCGTGCAGCCCGCCGAAGGGGTCCGCGATCTGCCCGAACCGCTCGGGATTGACGCACACGGCCATCGCGTTCACGGAGAAGTCGCGCCGGAAGAGGTCTTGTCTGAGCGACGACCGTTCCACCGTGGGCAGCGCGCCCGGACGCTGGTAGTACTCGGTGCGCGCACTCGTGATGTCGAGGTGGAGCGCTTTGGACCACACCAGCACCGCGGTGCCGAATCTGCGGTGCACCTTCACTCGCTTGCCGAGGCGCTGCGCCACGCCGAGTGCGAACTCGAGCCCGTCACCCTCGATCACGATATCGATATCGAGGTTCTCCCGGCCGAGCAGCATGTCACGCACGAAGCCGCCCACCACATGCGCGCGCAGCCCCGCCTCGTCGGCCAAGCGCCCGATCGTACGCACGGCGTCCCGGGCATCGTCGGGCAACCTCTCGATCGAGCGCAGCACCGTGCGTGTGGCTTCGCGGTGACGCCGGCTCTGGCGGCGGTCCAGGTACGTCTCGCCGTGCTGGGCGCGCAGGAGGTCCTTGCGCGTCACGATGCCCACCACGCTGCCGTCATCCACCACCGGCAGGCGGCCGATACCGGTCCGCACCAGCAACCGCTCGAGCTCGTCGAGGTCGGTGCCCGGGTCGACCGTGACCGGCTCACGCGCCATGAAGCCCGTGGCGGGCGCGTGTCCGAGCCCGTGCCGCGCGGCCTTGTCCACATCCTTGCGCGTGACCATCCCGACAAGTCGGCCGTCCTGGAGCACAGGCAGCCCGCCGTGGCCCCAGCGGGCCATGATCGCGCCCGCCTCTTCCATCGGCGTAGCGGGCTCGACGGAGCGCACCGGCGCCGAGGCGATCTCGGCGGCCGTGAGCGGGGGCACCACCTCGAGGATCAGCGCATCGCGGAGTCTCGGCAGCACCTCTTCCACCACGCCACCGCGGATGGCGGCCGAGGCGGCCTGCGGGTGTCCGCCGCCGCCCACGTGCTTGAGCACCGCGGCGATATCGACTCCGCCCAGGCGGCTGCGGCCCACGATCTGGAGCCGTTCAGGCATGTCGATCACGGCGATCGCCACGCGGTAGCCGAGGTCCTCACAGATGTAGTGCGCGAGCACCGACGCCGAGTCCACGTACTCGGTCGATCGTGCGGTGCTCACCGCGATCTCCTGGCCGTTGATGTCCCAGACCTCGAGCGTGTCCACCAGCTGCTCGAGGACCATGCGCTGCTCGGGGCTGAGGGCGCGCGAGAGGAACTGGTTCAGCACCTCCATCTCGGCGCCGGCCTCCATCAGGAACGCCACCGCCTGCACGTCGTACGACGTAGTGCCCGGATACGTGAGCGACCCGGTGTCCTCGTGGATGCCGAGGAGCATCACGGTGGCCTCGAGCGGTGTGAGCACGATGCCACGATCGTGGATCTCGTGCACCAGGATCGACGTGGTGGCGCCCACCATCATCGAGTGGTCGTCGCTCGCCTCGACGTCGTCGGACTGCCGTGGATGGTGGTCGTACACGATCACCTCGACACCCGGACGCTCCACGATCGCGCCGATCTCGCCTATGCGACCAGGGTCCCGGGTGTCGACCATGATCACACGCTCCACCGCCGCCGGGTCGATCGCGCGCAGGTCCACGAACGGCACGAACTCCTCATGCAGGTTGTGGAACTCACGCACGTTGGCGTTCTGGCTGCCGAGGTAGACCGCGCGCGTGCCCTCGTAGAGCTTCGTGGCGGCGACCATCGCGGCGTACGCGTCGAAGTCCGGGTTGGCGTGCCCCACGGCCAGCCCGGTCACCGGCGCGCCGGGCCCCGGTACGCGTCTGCTCACGGCGCGCCTCCCCCGCCGCGTCGACCGGTGGCGGTCATCGGCCTACGCCTCCAGGAACAGTGGCGGCGGCTCGACCTCTTCTGTGCCGATGCGCACGGCGTTGCGCAGCCGGGTCTCGGCCTCATCGAGCAGCGCGGGATCGGACGTGTAGAGCGTGGCGAGCGTGTCTCCCGCCTCCACCCGCTGGCCGACCTTGACCTCGAGCTCGAGGCCGGCGCCCGGGTCGATGTCGTCTTCCTTTCGCGCACGCCCCGCGCCCGTGGCCATCGCCGCACGACCCACGCCCTCGGCGTCGAACCCGGCGATCCATCCCGCCGTGCCCGCGGGCACGGCGCGCGTGTGAGCGCCGATCGGCAGCAGCGATACATCGTCGGCAACGCGCTCATCGCCACACTGGGCGTGCACCCACGCTCGGAAGGCGTCGAGCGCGCGTCCGGTGGCGATCGAGTCCAGCAGCAGGTCGCGCGCCTCGCGCTCGTCTTCAGCGATTCCGCCGAGCACGAGCATCTTGGCGCCGAGCACGAGGCAGAGCTCGGTGAGGTCGGCGGGACCCTCGCCCTTGAGCGTGGCGATCGCCTCGCGCACCTCGAGCGCGTTGCCTACCGCGCGGCCCAGCGGCTGGTCCATATCGGTGAGGATGCACACCACCGTGCGTCCGAGCAGCTCGCCCACGCGCGAGAGCTCCGCGGCGAGCGCACGCGCATCGGCCTCGGTCTTCATGAACGCGCCCGAACCCACCTTCACGTCGAGCACGATCGCGTCGGCGCCTCCGGCGACCTTCTTCGAGATGATCGAACCCACGATCAGCGGCATGGAGGGGACCGTCGCCGTCACGTCGCGCAGCGCGTACATCTTCTTGTCGGCCGGATCCACATCGGGACTCTGGCCGATGACCGCGAGGCCCACGTCGCGCACCTGGCGCAGGAAGTCATCGGGTTCGAGCGTCACCGTGAAGCCGGGGATCGACTCGAGCTTGTCGAGCGTGCCCCCTGTGAAGCCGAGGCCGCGCCCGCTCATCTTGGCCACCGGCACGCCGCAGCTCGCTACAAGCGGCGCGAGCACGAGCGTGGTCGTGTCGCCCACGCCGCCGGTGGAGTGCTTGTCGACCTTGATGCCCGGGATGCTCGACAGGTCAACCATGCGGCCCGAGCGCGCCATCGCCTCGGTGAGCGCGGCGGTCTCCTCGCTGTCGAGTCCGCGGATGAACGCGGCCATCAGCCACGCGGCCATCTGGTAGTCGGGCATCTCACCGGAGACGAACGCGCTCACGAGCCGCTGCAGCTCTTCGGCCGAGTGCGTCCCGCCGTCGCGCTTGACTTCGATCAGCTCTTCAAGCGACTTCACGCGCCACGCACCTCCTCGAGGAAGGAGTCACCCCGACCGCACCGGTCGCGCAGGCCGTAGAAATCGAGCACCGTTTCGCCGATATCGCCGAACGTCTTTCGGATGCCGAGCCCCACACCCGCATCCACGCCTTTGACTTTGACGATGAGCGGCGTGTACTCGCGCGAGTGGTCGGTGGACCACTCTGTGGTGGGGTCGCAGCCATGATCGGCGGTAATGATGAGCAGATCGCCATCGACCATCGCGTCGAGCAGCTCGGGCATGCGCCGGTCCACGGCCTCCAGGCCGTCGGCGTAGGCACGCGCGTCGTTGCGGTGTCCCCACAGCATGTCGAAGTCCACGAGGTTGCAGAACACGAACCCTTGCTCGGGCCGCGCCACCTCCGCGAGGAGCTTGTCGAAGCCGTCCATGTTGTCCGTGACGTGCGGCGAGGAAGTGATGCCCTGCCACGCGAAGATGTCGCCGATCTTGCCCACGCCGAAGACCGGCACGCCGGCCTCCTGCAGCAAGTCGAGCGCCGTGGGCTCGTACGGCGTCACGGCGTAGTCGCGCCTGCGGTGCGTGCGGGTGTAGGTGCCGCTGTCGTCCGGGCCGAGGAACGGCCGGGCGATGACGCGGCCCACGTGGTGCTCGCCCACGAGCATCTCGCGCGCGATCTCACACACGCGGTAGAGCTCGTCGAGGCCGAACCGCTCCTCGTGCGCGGCGATCTGGAAGACCGAGTCCGCCGAGGTGTACACGATCGGCAGCCCGGTGGCCATGTGCTCGTCACCGAGCTCGTTGATGATCACGGTGCCGCTCGCCACGGTGTTGCCGAGCACGCTCGCGTACCCTGTGCGTCGGCAGAACTCAGCGATCACGTCGGCGGGAAAGCCATCCGGGTACGTGGGGAACGGACGCTCGAGCACGAGCCCCATCATCTCCCAGTGACCGGTGGTGGTGTCCTTGCCCGCGGAACGCTCGGCGCACTTGCCCCACGACCCCACCGTGTCCTCCCGCGCCGGCACACCGAGGATGTCGGTGATGTTCCCCAGGCCCATGGCGCCGAGGTTGGGCATATCCAGACCGCCCACCGCCTTCGCGGTATTGCCCAGCGTGTTGGAGCCCACGTCGCCGTACTCGGCCGCGTCCGGAAGCGCTCCGGCGCCCACGCTGTCCAGTACCAGCACGATCGCCCTCGGCTCACGCGCACCTGCTGTCATGACGCCTCCGCCCGCTCGGCTACACGATGACCCGCATGACCTCATCCAGTGAGGTGATACCCTCACTCACCTTGAAGAACGCGTCCTGCCGCAGCGTCTCCATCCCCGCCGCCAGGGCAGCCGCACGGATCGCCTCGGAAGGCGACTCGGCGAGGAACAGCCGCTCGAGCTCCTCATCCATCGCCATGATCTCGAAGATGCCTGTGCGGCCGCGGTAGCCGGTGCCGAAGCACTCGTCGCACCCGTGCTCGTGCGCCCGGTAGACCGTCTTGGTCGAGAGTTCAGCAGCCTCGATCCTGAAGGGGCCCAGACACGCTTTGGTGACCTTCACGGGCACCTTGCACACGGGGCACAGCTTGCGCACGAGCCGCTGCGCCACGACGCCGATGAGCGCGCTCGAGGCGATGAACGGCGCGACCTCCATGTCGGACAGGCGGGTGAGCGCCGAAGGGGCGTCGTTGGTGTGGATCGACGACAGCACGAGATGCCCGGTGAGCGCCGCGCGCGTGGCGATCCCGGCGGTCTCAGGGTCGCGGATCTCGCCCACCATCACCACGTCGGGGTCGGCGCGCAGCACGGTCCGCAGCAGCGTCACGAACGTGAGCCCGATATGCGGGTTCACGGCCATCTGCGTGACTCCCTCGATCTGCAGCTCGATCGGATCCTCGATGGTGATGATCTTGCGTTCCACCGAGTTGAGCTGCTGGAGGCAGGCGTAGAGCGTTGTCGACTTGCCCGAGCCCGTAGGACCGGAGACGAGGATCTCGCCGTATGGCTTGGACAGGAAGTGCTCCAACATCTCCCGGTGATGCTGACGCATGCCAAGGTCCTCCACGGTGGGCTGTACGGCCTCGTGGTTGAGCAGGCGGATGACGACCGTCTCGCCGAAGGGTGTGGGCAGCGTAGCCACACGCATGTCGATCATGCGGCCGTCGATGAGGATGCCGATGCGGCCGTCCTGCGGACGCCGGCGTTCGGCGATGTCGAGCTCGGCCATGACCTTGATGCGGCTCAGCAGGCCAGCGCGCGCGGAGACCGGCACGGTGGCGACCTCATGGAGCACGCCGTCCACGCGGTACCGGATGCGCACGTTGTGCGGGCCGGGCTCGATGTGGATGTCGCTCGCGTTGTCGTGCGCGGCCTCACGGATGATCTGGTTCACCAGGCGCACCACGGGCACGTCCTCGTCGCCGATGGCGACGACCTCTTCCTCGTCCTTCGCGGCGGCCAGATCGGCGATCTCCTCGAACGCGTCCGCCGAGGTGACGTACTTGTTGATGGCGTACTCGATCTGGGCCGGAGTGGTGACCACCGGCACGACCTGCCGTCCGGTGCGCAGGCGCACGTCGTCTATCGTCTCGATGTCGAGCGGATCGGCCATCGCGAGGACCACGTCGCCGTCCTTGAAGCCGATCGGGATGGCCTGCAGGCGCCGCGCCACCCGCTCGGGCAGATACGACGCGGCGTCACGATCCACCGGATAGGTGGTGAGGTGCGTGTAGTCGAGACCCTTCTGCTCTGCGAGCGAACGGGCGATCGTCTCGGCATCGGTGATCTGCAGCCGGACGAGCACTTCGCCGAGCTTGCCCCCCTCGTCGGCCTGCGACGCGAGGGCCTCGCTCAGTTGCTCGTCGGTGAGCACTCCCGAACGGACAAGCACTTCACCAAGGCGCTCCCTCTTGAACTCCACGGATCACCTCTTCGCACGCGGCCGGAGGGCGTGGAGACACCAACGCCCGATACGTCAATCGTAGCAGAAGCGCGGCGTCCCTCACGGGGCACCGCGCTTCGGTTCCAGCAGTGTGCGGGTTAGCGCAGCGAGTCCGAGAGCACCCGGCCGAGCAGCTTGGCGGCCAGCTCGTCCGAGCCCGGCATGGCACCGTTCACGAGGCGCTTGGCGCTCTCGATGCGGTCTTGCCGGAGGTCTGGAGTGCAGCACAGCATGTCAACGATGCCCGCGACGAGATCGGGGTCCGCCGAGGGGGTCGCCACCCTGACGGGGGCGCTGACAGCCTGCTGTGTCCGGAGGCTCTGCACGACTCTGTGCACTTGTTCGTCTGAGATCATCATGCTCAGGATATCGGCAGCGGTATGCCCCACCTTGAGTGCTGCAGTTACAAGAAATGACAGGCGGTCGCTCTGTGACGGCGACCACGTCCGGCGCCATGACGGTCTCCGGGAAAAGGGAGAGCCCCAAGGCCGGCACCTTGAGGCTCAGGGGTAAGGGGTTGCCGAAGCAACTCTTGACGGAAGTATACCCTCGCTCCCGACAGGTATGCAACCGTTCCTCAGAAAAATTCACAATCCGGAGCGCGCCTACGCTCCACGCTCCGATTCGAGCGCCTCGATGCGCTCGGACACCTCAAGCCACTCGGCCTCGAGCGTACCCAGACGCTGCTTTACGGTGGCGTACTCGGCGAGCGCGCCGTCGAAGGCCGCCTTGTCCTCGTAGATGGTCTGGTCGCCGAGGACCTCGAGCAGTTCGTCGTGACGCGCCTGCACGGTGGTGAGCTCGCGGTCGATCGACTGCAGCCGACGGCGCGCGTCCTTGGTGCCGCGGTAGAGCCGGTTGCGAACCTCGGCCTCGGCGCGCTTCTCCTCACGCGACTTGGGCGCGCCCTCGACGGCGCCGGTCTGCCGGCCGCCACCCGCGCCCTGACGATCGCGCGCCTCACCGGACTCCCCCGCCCCGGCCCTCGGCGATGGCGTGGCCTGCCCGCGACCGATCGGTGCGCGCGTCTGCCCGCCCGGGGCCTCAAGCCCCTCACGCTTGCGGAGGTAGTAATCGTAGTCGCCGTCGAGCACGGTGGCGGTGCCGCCACGCACGTCGGCCACGCGGTTGGCGATGGCGCGGATAAGGTGTCGGTCGTGCGTGATGAGCGCGATCGTGCCGGTGTACTGCGCGAGGGCATGCTCAAGCACGTCGCGCCCCTGGATGTCGAGGTGGTTGGTGGGCTCGTCGAGGCACAGGAACGACGCCGGGCGCACCAGCATCTTGGCGAGCGCGAGCCGTGCCCGCTCGCCACCCGAGAGCACCTTCACGAGCTTCTTCACGTCGTCACCGTGGAACAGGAAGGTGCCGAGGAGCGTACGTGCCTGCTCCTGCGTCCAATCGGGGGCTGCGAGCAGGAGCTCGTCGAGCACGGTGTTGCGCAGGCCGAGCGCCTCGAGCTGATGCTGCGCGAAGTACGCCACGCAGACCTTGTGGCCGAGGCGACGCGAGCCGGTGTCGGGCTCCAGCTCACCGGCGAGCATGCGCAGCAGCGTGGACTTGCCGGCGCCGTTGGGACCCACGAGCGCGACCTTGTCGCCGCGGTAGAGCCGCACCGTGAGGTCGCGGTAGACCACGTTGTCGCCGTAGGCCTTGGACACGTCCTCAAGCGCGATGACCTCGTCGCCCGTACGCTCGGGCTGCGGGAAGCTGAAGCGCACCTTCTTGCGCTCCTCCGGGACCTCGATGCGCTCGATCTTGGCGAGGGCCTTCACGCGGCTCTGTACCGCCTTGGCCTTGGTGTCCTTGTAGCGGAACCGCTCGATGAACCGCTCCTGGTGCTCGATCTCACGGTCTTGTTGCTTCTTCGCGGCGATCAAGCGCTCCCGGTTGGCGGCCTTCTGCTCCTGGTAGGAGCTGTAGCTGCCCTGATAGGTGGTGATGGTGCGCAACTCGAGCTCGGCCACGCGGTTCACGAGCCCGTCCATGAACGAGCGGTCGTGGCTCACGATCACAATCGCGCCTTCGTACGCCTTGAGGAAGCCCTCGAGCCAGGTGACGCTCTCGAGATCGAGGTGGTTCGTGGGCTCGTCGAGCAACAGCACATCGGGCTCCACCAGCAGGATCTTGGCAAGCGCCACACGCATCTGCCAGCCACCCGAGAGCTCGGCCACATCACGCGCGAGGTCCTTCTCGCGGAAGCCGAGCCCGGTGAGCACCGCGCGGGCCTCGGCCTCGACGGTGTAGCCGCCCATGTGCTCGAAACGATCGCGCAGCCGTCCGTACTCGGCGAGCAGCGCGTCGGTCTCCTCGGCGGACGCCGAGGCGAGCTCTTCCTCAAGCAGGTGGATCCGGTGCTCCAGACCGCGTACGCCGGAGGCCACGGAGAGGACTTCCTCGAGGACGTTGGCGCCGTGCATCTCGATGGCTTCCTGCTTGAGGTAGCCGATCGTGGCGCCCTTGGCGGTGATGATGGAGCCCGAGTCGGGCTCCTGCTCTCCCGAGATGATCTCGAGGAGCGTGGTCTTGCCGGCGCCATTGGGACCGACCAGCGCGATACGGTCACGAGCGGATACGCGTAAGAACGCGTCCGCGAACAGGACGCGCTCTCCGATGGTCTTGGTCACATGGTCGACGGTGATGATCACGTCAGACAGTCTAGCAGCAGATGGACGCGCACAGTACGGCGCGTGCCCGGCCGGCGCGTACGACCGACGCGCCTAGTTGGGAAGCGCACCCTCCGCGGAATCGAAGCGCGGCGGCAGGTCTGCGATCCTGGCGATGTACTGCATCAGGTTCGCGTGGCAGGCGAAGACGTCGTCGGCAGATGCGCCCCACTGCAAGGAGCGCTCAGCGAGGAGGTTGGCGACCTGCGTGAGCGTGGCCCGCGAGGGGCGTTCGAAGTTGCCGCCCACCTGCTTGAAGGCGAGCCGCACCATCGACTCGACCGCAGCGATGCCGTCCGAGCGGCGACCGAGCGCACGCTCCTGCTCGGCGAAACGCTCGCTGTTCTCGCTCGCAAAGCACCGCACCAGGTGCTCGCGGACCTCGAACGGACTGACCCGTTCGGTGACCATCACCGACCACACCTCCAACCGCGGCTGTTCGACATGCCGATCAGTCGATGGGTATATCGGCACATGTTCGTTCATCGGCAAACGGCTCTGCCGAACTGTGTGACGCACTTCACAGAGAGCGTGACTTTCTGAACTATCCTGAAGGCCGCGTGCGGGGCCCTACCCCGCTGTTGAAGGCCCGAATGCACCGGTGATGCTCGAGCGGACGACCACGATCTCGTCGCCGGCCTCCATCCTCGCCACCACCGGGTCGAAGAAGCGGTGCATGCGCCCGCCACGCACCACCGCGAGCACCTGCTCGTGGTGGATCTCCACAGGCGCGAGGCCCACCTCCTCGGGAGCGACGGGACGCTGATGCACGTCGAGCCCCTCGCCCGAGGCGAGCAGGTCCTCGATGACCTCGCCGAGCACCGGGCTGATCGACGACAGACCCATAAGCCGTCCCACGGATGCTGATGAGGTGATCACCCCGTCGGCACCCGACTGCCGCACCAGCGGAACGTTCTCCTCGCTCCGCACAGCGACGACGATGTGGGCGTTCGGACTAAGCTGGCGAACCGTGAGCGTAGTGAGGATGGCCTCGTCATCGGCGCCCACGGTGACGATGATCTCGTCTGCCTGATCGACCTCGGCACGGCGAAGCAGTTCGCGATCGGTTCCACGACCCTCGAACGCGGCCAGTCCCGCCCTGTTGGCCTCGGCCACCGCTTGCGTGGAGCGGTCGATGATCAGGATCTCGCCGAGTGACACGCCGTTGCGCAGCAGCGTGGCCACCGCGCTGCGACCCATGGTGCCGTATCCGATGACCACACGGTGCTTCTCCATGCGCTTCCTCCACCTGCTGTCCAGAATGGCCCTGCGTCCCTCCGTGGCGAGCACCTCGAGGGTGGTGCCCACGAGCAGGACCAGGAACGCGATCCTCATGGGCGTGACGACCAGCGCGTTCAGGAGGCGCGCATGCGGCTCGACGGGCGTGATGTCCCCGTAGCCCGTGGTGGTGATGGTGACCGTGGTGTAGTAGATGGCGTCGACGATCGAGACCTCGCCGTCGACGGAGTCGTGGTACGCATTGCGATCGAGGTAGATCGTAAGCGTGGTGAGCACGAGGAGCAGGACCGCAAGGCCGAGGCGGAACGTGAGCTCTTGCGACCAGGTGCGCGAGCGCGTCGGCAGCGAGACCATCGGCTGTGAACGCCAGGCCAGGCCTCGCGCTCGCAACACGCTGCGTGTGATCCCCGACGCCATCGGCCTCCGCTCATCCGCACCCGAACACGCAACCGCTCCCGTACACGCAACCGTATCCGAACACGAGACCGTATCCGACCACACAACCGTATCCGAACACGAAACCGTGTCCGTACACACAACCGTATCCGTACACGCATCCGCACCCGCAGGCCGCTACGGCCCCGCGCCCAGTATGCCGTGAGCGCAACACGAAGACAAAGACCCGGAGGGCCGGCGCACGGCCGACCCTCCGGGTGATGCGAACGCCCGTGGCTGATGCCTACCGATACACGGCGCCGAAGCTCGATTCCGGCGACCCGGGCTCGGGATCGCCATACGACGAGGCATCACAGCCTGCGGCAGCCAGAGCAAGCGCGAGCGAGCAGATCATTGCGGCAACGAGAAGCACGAATCTCCGTGAACGCATCGGGCCCTCCATTCGAACGCGATGACTGGACTTGTGCTGAATGTACCCACGTACGTGACGCGAACACATCCTTGCCGTTAGTGTCCCCGGTAGTGGTGTACGAAGGCCCGGCCGCCTGACATGAGGCGGCCACTGCTCCATCCTCGAGGGTGATGAGACCCAGAGTCGAGGAGG
>JAZIGI010000033.1:0-24723 GCA_036679125.1 Actinomycetota bacterium
TCTGCGGCCGCCGCATGGACCCGGCCCAACCGCCGCCGTGCGCCCGCCGCCGCACGCGGCGGCGGCAGGCCGCAGCGCCTCTACCGGCGGATGTTCGTGAACGCGTCAATGCCCGGGTAGGTGGATGAGCAGCCGAGCTCGTCCTCTATCCTGAGCAGCTGGTTGTACTTCGCCACGCGGTCGGAGCGGGCCGGTGCGCCCGTCTTGATCTGCCCGGCGTTCACCGCTACCGCCACATCGGCGATGGTGGTGTCCTCGGTCTCGCCCGAACGATGCGAGATCACCGTGGTGTAGCCGGCGCGGTGCGCCATCTGGATGGCCTCGAGCGTCTCGGTGAGCGAACCGATCTGGTTGAGCTTGATGAGGATGGAGTTGGCCACACCCATCTCTATACCCCGCGCCAGACGCTCGGTGTTGGTCACGAAGAGGTCGTCACCCACGAGTTGGACACGGTCGCCGAGTCGCTCCGTGAGGAGCTTCCAGCCGTCCCAATCCTCCTCGGCCATACCGTCCTCGATCGAGATGATCGGGTACCGCTCCACGAGTCCGGCCCAGAACTCCACCATCTCGGCGCCCGTGAGCTCGCGACCCTCGCCCGCAAGCACGTACACGCCGCGGTCGGCATCGTAGAACTCGGTCGACGCCGGATCGAGAGCGAACATCACCTGCTCGCCGAGGCTGTAGCCGGCCGCGGTGACCGCCTCGGCGATGATCTGCAGCGCCTCTTCGTTACTGCCGAGGTTGGGCGCGAAGCCGCCCTCGTCACCCACACCGGTGCCGAGATTCCGATCGTGCAGCACCTTCTTGAGCGTGTGGTAGATCTCCGCGCACATGCGCAGGCCCTCGGCGAAGCTCCCGGCGCCCACGGGCATCACCATGAACTCCTGCAGGTCCACGTTGTTGTCGGCGTGCGCCCCGCCGTTGAGGATGTTCATCATCGGCACGGGCAGCGTGGCGGCATTGCAGCCGCCGATGTAGCTGTAGAGCGTGAGCTCGCAGCTCTCCGCGGCGGCCTTGGCCACCGCGAGCGACACGCCGAGGATGGCGTTGGCGCCAAGCGAGCCCTTGTTCGCGGTGCCGTCGAGCTCCATCAGCGCTTCGTCGATGGCACGCTGGTCGGTGGCCTCCATGCCAAGCATCGCAGGCGCGATGATCTCGTTCACGTTCGTGACGGCGGTGAGCACGCCCTTGCCGAGATACCGCGCCGAGTCGCCGTCACGGAGCTCGACGGCCTCGAAGGCGCCCGTCGACGCGCCGCTCGGCACCGCCGCGCGACCCCAGCTCCCGTCGTCGAGCGCGACCTCGACCTCGACCGTGGGGTTGCCGCGAGAATCGAGCACCTCTCGCGCGGTGATATCCGTGATCAAGCTCATTCCAGCTCCTCCATCTCGCCTGACGCCCCACCGGGGCTCCGTCATCGTCTCCAGCCTGTCGCGGTCCGCCCGTCACGGGCGCGGTACCGCGAGGCGCTCACCCGTCCCTGTCGACCCGCTCGGCCTGTTTCGCCTTGCCCCACAGGTCGTCCCACTCCCCGGGAGTAAGCTCGCCGAGGTCACGCCCGCCAGCCGCGGCGTGGTGCTCCATCGTCGCGAACCTTCGCGAGAACTTGTCGCACGTCCGCCGGAGTGCCGTCTCTGAGTCGATGCCCATATGGCGCGCCACGTTCACCACCGTGAAGAGAAGGTCTCCCAGCTCCTCCTCGGCATACGCCGAACCCGGCTCGGTCGCCTTGAGTTCGTCGATCTCCTCATGGACCTTGTCCCAGACACCGGCAAGGTCCTCCCACTCGAAACCCGCGGCAGCGGCGCGCCGGGATATCTTCTGCGCCCGAACGAGCGCCGGGAAAGCGGTGGGCACATCGGCAACCACGCCACCCGAGGATCTCTCCTCACGCTTCACCGCGTCCCAGGTCCGGGCGACATCAGCGGCCGTCTCCGCCACGGCGGCACCGAACACGTGCGGATGACGGCGCCTGATCTTCGCGGTGATGCCGGCGATCACGTCATCGATGGTGAACGTGCCCTCGTCGGCGCCGATCTGAGCGTGGAGCACCACCTGCAGGAGCACGTCACCGAGTTCGTCGGCGATCTGCGCCGCATCGCCGGTCTCGATGGCCGCGACCGCCTCGTACGCCTCCTCCACCATGTGCGGTGACAGTGACGCGTGCGTCTGCCCACGGTCCCATGGGCATCCGTCGGGCGCGCGCAGCGCCGCGATCGTCCGCACCAGACCCGCGAAGCCACCGGGAGGCTCGATGCGGCTGGGGGGCAGGTAGAGCGCGCTCCTGCGCGGCACGGTCACCGCCGCGGCGAGCTCTCCCAGCGTGACGCCGGTGAGCTCGTAGCCGCCTGACGCGAGCACGCTGGCGACCACCACGCTGTGGTCCTCGGCATAGAAGCGCCGCAGCCGGTCGGCCGCCGCGTGCGCCTGGATGGCGTTCTCCACGCCGGTCACGATCAGATGGGTGTCGCGCTGCAGGTCTGCTGACGCAAGAGCCCCGGCATCCACGAGCTCGAGATCGGCAGTCATGTCGATGTCGAGCGCCAGGACGAGCACCTGCAGCGGCGAGACCACCGGGAACACGTCCACGCTGTCCTTCGCCCGCGACAGGACAGCGGAGATGAGCCCCTCGCGCACGAGCGGATACCCGCCCGCCACGAGGGCCACGTCGCCATCGTCGGCAAGACGCAGCAACGCCTCGACCACGTCGGCGGTCGAGGCGCTCTGTGCAAGCCCGATGTCGGCGAACGATGCCGGCGTCATGCCGAGCGACGAGAGCATCTCAGCAGATGCTCCCGTCGCTGACGGTACGACCACGGTCCGGGCCTGACGCAGCCTGGCTACCGCCCGGATATCGGGCATGCCCTCCGCATCAGGCTCGAGCCCGACGATGGCGATAGAACCCACGGCCGCCCCCTCCCGGCTGCCGGCTACTCGACAGGCTTGAGCGCCTCGTCGAGGTACTCGATCTCCGCGTCCTCGCGCAGCTTGGCGACGTACGCCTGCATCGCGAGCGTCTCGTTGTCCTGCTCGAGCAGGCTGGCGAGCTCGGCGGGAACGTCGGCGATCGGCGTGCCCTCGGCGGCCTCTTCCTGCTTCAGGATGATGTGCCAGCCGAACTCGGACTTCACCGGGGCGCTGATCTCGCCGACCTTGAGCGCGGAGGCGGCATCGGCGAAGGCGGCCACGTAACGGCTCGTCTGACCCCAGCCGAGGTTGCCACCGTCCACAGCGCTGGCGGTATCCGACGAGTTCGCGGAGGCAAGCGCGGCGAAGTCGGCGCCGCCACGAGCCTGCTCGGCAAGGTCGTTCGCAAGCGCCTCGTCACTCACCAGGATGTGCGACAGGCGCGAGTAGGTCTCCGGCAGCGCCGTGATGCTGGACTCGGCCGAAGCGATCACCTGGATGAACTCCTGGGCGAGCATGTCACGGACGCTCTTGCGCGCGTCGTCCATGTCGAGGCCCGCTTCCTCGAGCTGCGCCTCGAACGAGGCCTCGTCCTGGGTGCCCCGGAGCTGCGTGAGGCGCTCCTCCACGGCGTCCTTGCTCAGGTCGGCGCCAAGCTCCTCGGCGGCCTCGGTCACGAGCGCGGAGTCGATCATCATCTGCAGGAGCTGGCGCTTGTACGCGGCGGCGGTCTCCTCGTCAAGCTCGCCACCGGCGTTGTTCACGACCTGCTGGTACATCGCGTCGAGCTCGGAGCGCGGGATGTCGATGCCGTTGACCGTCGCAACGGCCTCCTCAGAACCTCCGAACAGAGAGCCCCCGCCACCCTCACCCGAGCAGCCTGCGAGGGCGCCCACGACGAGCGTGGCGAGCAGTAGAGCGGCGATGCCGCGAGAAATGCGCACGATGTTGCCTTTCCCTAGGAAACGTTGGGCCCACCGGAGGGGCTCTGGACTGCCGAAAGTATAGCACCCAGCGCCCGGAGCGCCGTGGCTCCCGGCGCTTCTCCGGCCATCTCCACAAAATGAACAGAACGCGTACGCGCCACGTAGACCGCCCCTGCGGCTGCGAGCACACCGCGCTCGCCATCGGAGAGCGTGATCGGTGACAGGTTCAGCCGGTGCCGGGCGAGGCTGACCGTTGCGATACCGAGCTCGGCGGCGAGCGTCTTGATGCGGGCGATGGTGAGCAGGTCACGTGCCGGAGCGGCGATCGGGCCGTACCGTTGCTCGATCTCGGCCACGAGCGACTCGACCGCCTCGGGCGTGCTGGCCGCTGCGATCCGGCGGTAGAGCAAGACGCGCTCGTCGGTCTCGGGGACGTACTCCTCGGGCAGGAACGCCGCCACCGGCAGGTCGACCCGGACTTCGGGATGTGCCGGGAGCGGCTCGCCGCGCACCTCGGAGACCGCCTCGCGCAGCATCTGCGCGTAGAGGTCGAAGCCCACCGCGTTCACGCTGCCGCTCTGCTCGGCACCGAGGAGGCTGCCCGCGCCGCGTATCTCGAGGTCGCGCATGGCCACCCTCATGCCGCTGCCGAGCTCGGCGTGCTCCTGGATCGCTGTGAGACGCTCGTAGGCCTGCTCCGTGAGCGACTGATGGGTCGGGAAGAGGAAGTACGCGTACGCGCGTACGTGCGACCGGCCCACGCGCCCCTTGAGCTGATAGAGCTGCGCCAGACCGAGCCGGTGGCTGTCGTCGATGATGAGCGTGTTGGTGTGCGGGTTGTCGATGCCCGACTCCACGATGGTGGTGGCCACGAGCACGTCGATCTCACCGGCGGCGAAGCTCTCCATCACGCGCTCGAGCTGGTGCTCGGACATCTGCCCGTGTCCCACTCCGATACGCGCCTCCGGCACAGCCGCCTGCACGCGTTCCACGACCCGCTCGATCCCGCGCACGCGGTTGGAGATGTAGTACACCTGTCCGCCGCGCTGGATCTCGGTGCGGATGGCCGAGGAGATGACCTCCTCGTCGTACTCACCCACGTGCACCTTGACCGGGAACCGGTCGGCTGGCGGTGTATCGATCACGGAGAAGTCGCGGACGCCCGAGAGCGACATCTGGAGCGTCCGGGGGATCGGCGTGGCGGTGAGGGTGAGCACGTCCACCTGCTCGCGCAGGTTCTTGAGGTGCTCCTTGTGCTCCACGCCGAAGCGCTGCTCCTCGTCCACCACAACCAGGCCGAGGTCCTTCGGCACGACGTCCTTGCTGAGGAGCCTGTGGGTGCCGATGAGCACGTCCACGGTGCCTGCGGCGAAGCCCTCGAGCGCCTCGGCCTGCTGCGCTTTGCTGCGGAAGCGGGACAGCACCTCCACCTTCACCGGGTACGGCTCGAACCGTTCGGAGAACGTGGTGTAGTGCTGCTGCGCCAGGATGGTGGTAGGACAGAGCACCATGACCTGCTTGCCGCTCTGGGTGGCTTTGAAGGCGGCGCGGATCGCCACTTCGGTCTTGCCGTAGCCGACGTCGCCGCAGACCAGCCGGTCCATCGGGCTGTCGCTTTCCATATCGGCCTTCACGTCGGCGATGGCGGCGAGCTGATCGGGCGTCTCCACGAAGGGGAACGCCTCTTCCATCTCGCGCTGCCAGGGCGTGTCAGGCGCGTACCGGAACCCGCTCACCGCGGCACGGCGGGCGTAGAGGTCGACCAGGTCGAACGCGAGCTTGCGCGCCTGCGTGCGGGCCTTGCCCGTGGCCTTCGACCAGTCGGCGGTGTTCAGACGCGTCACCCGCGGCGCGGAACCCTCCGGCCCCACATAGCGGGTCACGCGATCGAGCTGCTCCACCGGCACGTAGAGCTTGTCGCCCTTGGCGTACTCCAGGAGCAGGAAGTCGCGTTCCGAGCCGAGGATCGTCTGCCGCACGATATCCTTGAACAGCGCGATACCGTGCACCTCGTGCACGACATAGTCACCCGGGCCGAAGGCGAACGTGAGCTTGGTGGGATCGGCGGCCTGACGCCGGCGCTCGGCGGCGCGCGGGAACACATCGTCGATGGAGATCACGGCGAGCCGCGCTCCCGGGACGACGTATCCGGACGGCACGTCGGCGATCGCGATCGACACGAGCCCGGTGGGGAGCGACGACCCCGCCTCGAGCTCGGCCACCGACGTGCCCGCGTCCACGAGCGCCGTGGCGAGACGCTCGCGGCCCTGCCGGTCGCGCACCGCGGCCACCACACGGTAGCCGGTGTCGATCAGCGCCCGGAGCCCGGCGGCGAACACCTCCTCCCGGCCGCTCACCTGCGGCCGCCGTGCGGCGACCTCGCCGTCGGCCGCGCCGCCGGCACGCAGCAGCGAGAGGAAGGTGAGCCGCTGGCGACCGCCAAGGTCGACCTCGGCAGGCTTGAGGTAGAGGCCATCGAGACTCACGCCTGCGGCGTCGGCACGCGACTCCGCCTCACCCCGCGCCCGTACGAGGTCGTCGAAGATGGCGCGTGGCTCGGCGACGACGATCAGCGCACCGGGCGCCACGTAGTCGAGCACGGAGGCCACCGAGCGGTAGAAGTGCGGAAGGTAGCGTTCGATGCCGTTGAACGCCATGCCCTGGTCGATGAGCTCCAGGTCGCGCGCGAGCTCCTCGTCATCACGCGCCGCCTGACCGAGCGCGCGACGGGCGTTCTGCGCCGCGCGCGTGCCCGGCACCACCTCACGGCACGGGTAGATCTCGACCGGTCCGGAATCGCCGATGTGCTGCTGGGTCGATGGCAGATACCGGCGGAGCGTCTCGATCTCGTCGCCGAAGAGCTCTGCGCGCACCGGATACGGCGCGTCAGAACCGAACACGTCGAGGATGCCGCCCCGCAGTGCGAACTGACCGCGCTCCTCGGCGGTGTCGACGCGCTCGTAGCCCATGCGCGCCAGCTGTGCCGCGGCTTCCGCGAGATCGAGCGTGGCACCCACCTCGAGCGAGAGCGGTTCGTAGACGTGCGAACCCTGCGGAGGCAGCGCGCGCAGCAGGGAACGGCCGCTCGCCACCACCACGACCGGGCGGTTCTTGTCGAGCGAGTGCAACGCCCGCGCACGCGCGCCTACGGACTCCAGATCGGGCGCGGTACGGTCCCACGGGGCGTCCGAGCGCTCGGCGAAGAGCAGCACCCGCTCGTGCTCGATGTAGGTGCCGAGCTGCCGCGCGAACCGCTCGGCGGCATCCGCGCCCGGCACGACCACCAGCACGGGACGCTCCCGCCCCTCTGCGATCGCGGCAGTGAGCACGGGACGGATGAGGCCCGGTGCGGCGAGCGTGACATCATCACCGCCGGCAAGCTTGTCGAGGGCCGCCGCGAAGGCCGGCTCGGCGTTGAGTACGGGCGCGATTGTCTCGAAGAACGATGTCACAGGCAGGTCTCCTGGCTCCAGACAGCACGAAGGGCCCGCATCCGGAGCACCGGGGCAGGCAGCGAGTGCGAGTGTAGGGCCGCGCGGTGGCCGCGGTCAACGTGTGGGCGTGGAGACGCCACGCCCCGCCACGTCGGGTACGATACGTCCATCACCTGACGCACAGGGAGGCGACATGACCACCAAGGCCCGCGCGGCGGAGATCGACGCCCGCCTCAAGGAGCTCTACCCCGTTGCCGCGATCGCGCTGCACTACGAGACCGACTTCCAACTGCTGGTGGCCGTGATCCTCTCGGCGCAGACGACCGACATCGGCGTGAACAAGGTCACCCCCGTGCTCTTCGGGCGGTTCCCCACCGCCGAGGCGCTTGCCGCCGCTGACCCCGGCGAGGTGGAGCAGATCGTGCATCCCACCGGCTTCTTCCGCAACAAGACCAAGAACATCATGGGCGCCGCCAGGCGCATCGTGGCCGAGTACGGCGGACGTGTCCCTGACACGATGGAAGACCTGCTCACGCTGCCGGGTGTGGCGCGCAAGACCGCGAACATCGTGCTCTTCAACGCCTTCGGCAAGGCCGAGGGTGTGGCGGTGGACACCCACGTGTTCCGCCTCGCCCACCGTCTCGGCTACTCGAAGCACGAGGACACGAACAAGGTGGAGAAGGACCTGATGGCGCTCTTCCCGCGCGAGGAGTGGGGTGCGCTCACCTACCGCCTGATCGAGCACGGCCGTGCGGTGTGCGACGCGAAGCGGCCGATCTGCGGCCAGTGCACCCTGTCCGACCTGTGCCCCAGCGCCTTCACCGTGAAGGGGTGGCGGGAGCAGGAGTAGCGCCGGACGGGGCGCCCGCCTGGCGGGTCAGCCGAGGATGAGCGCCGCGGCAGCGGCGAGGAACACCGCGGGCAACATGTTGCCCACCGGTAGGCGCCGGATCTGCGCCAGGTCGAGCCCGATCGCCAGGATGAGCGCGCCGCCCACGGCCTCGATCGACGCGATCACCGCGGGTGTGATGTACGGCTCCACGCCGCTCGCCGCGAGCGCGATGCCTCCCTGCAAGACCAGGATCGGGACCGCCGAGAGCCCTACGCCCGCGCCGAGGGTGGTGGCGAGCGCGATGGCGGCGATGCCGTCGAGCAGCGACTTCAGGAAGAGCAGCGAGGGGTCGCCGAGGCCATCTTGCAGCGAGCCGAGCACCGTCATCGCCCCCACACAGAACAGAAGGCTCGCCGTCACGAACCCCTCCACGAGGGTGTGGCCCTTCTCCCCCGGCTGATCGCTCGTGCCCGGCGACAACACGGGCGCGCGAGACGCCTTGTCCTGCAGCCAGTGACCGAACCGCTCGAGGTGGTGCTCGATGCGCATCGCCTCGCCGAGGAGTGACCCCACCACCAGCGCCCCCACCAGCACGAGCGCCGAGTAGTCGCCGAGCCCCGTCTTCCCCAGGTCGACCATGCCGCCCAGCGCGATGGAGATGCCGATGATGATCACGGCGAGCCCGATGGCCGCATAGGCGATCGAGCGGAACCGCTCAGAGATGAGCTTGCCGAACACCAGTCCGATGGCGGTTCCGACCACCACCGCCAGGACGTTCACGATGACACCGATACCCGGCATATCACTCCCCGTCTTTCAGCCAGAGCTCCTTGAGCTCGGCGGTGATCTGGTTGGCGCCCGGCGGCAGGCCGGCCGTCGACGCGGGGTACCGGCCCTTGCCACGCCGTCTGCGCTGCACCGCCTCGTGACACGTGGCCGAGGCGACCACGTTCGCGCCGAGCGCGCGCACGCGTCCTCCCAGCCCGGTATCGGATGTGACGACGGTGACGTCGCCACCTCCGGCCAGGCGGACGATCAGATCGTCGGCACTATCGGGCCGATGCGCATACCGCACCCTCACAGAACCCCTGCCCGCTTCCGGCCCGCCTCCGGCGACGCCGTCGAACACGACCGTGATCTCACCCGGTCCGAGCAGGTCGTACCCCCTCGCCGCGAGCCTCGCCACAAGAGCCTCGCGCTGCACCTCGAGCGAAGACTCCCGTGTCGCGGGGTCGCTCCGTGTCACGTTGTATCCGTCCACCAGGAATCGCATGCGGCAATGCTACACCAACGTCCGCCATCGCCCGACCGACACGCCCGCGCCACGATGCGATGTCGGTCGCTTGTGGTATGAACGGAGCAGACCGCTACGACACGAGGAGGCACCATGGGCGATCTGATCGTACTGGAAGCGGGGATGCCCGCGCCTGAGATCGACGCCACCGCGACTGGTGGCGGTCCGTTCCGGCTCTCGGAGCATCGCGGCAGCTGGGTGGTCGTGTACTTCTATCCCCGCGCCAATACCCCCGGTTGAACCCATGAAGCCAAGGACTTCCAGGCGCACCGCGCCGAGCTGGAGTCCTTGAACGCCCTGGTCGTGGGCGTCTCAGCCGACAAGCCCGAGGTCCAGCAGCGGTTCATCGACAAGTTCGAGCTCACCTTCCCGATGATCTCGGACACGTCGAAGAGGATCATCGACGACTACGGGGCGCGCGAGGTGCTCGGCGTATCCGCCAAACGGCGCACGTTCCTCATCGACCCGGAGGGCGTTGTCGCCCGTGCCTGGCACAAGGTGAAGGTGGAAGGACACGCCGACGAGGTCGTTGCCGCGATCAGGGAGCTCACTGCCTAGCGAGGCGGGCGCGGTGGACGTGCGGCCCCGGCGTCCGACGCCTAGATCCGAACAGCCCCGCAGGCGCGTGCGATGCCGGCGGCGAACCGCTCCACATCCTCTACGGTGGTGTCCCAGCTGGTGACCCACCGGACCTCGTTTGCGCGCTCATCCCATGTGTAGAAGTCGAACTCGGCCGCAAGCGGGTCGATCGCCGCGTGTGGCAGCACGGCGAAGACCTCGTTGGCCTCGACCCGCTGGGTCACTCGAACGCCGGGGACCGCTGACGCACGCTCGGCGAGCAAGCGCGCCATCGCGTTCGCATTCCCGGCGTTCCGGCGCCAGAGACCGTCCTCGAGCAGCGCGATGTACTGAGCGGCGATGTACCGCATCTTCGAGGCGAGCTGCGCGCTCTGCTTCCGCACGTACTTGAACTCCGCCGCGAGCGCAGGGTCCAGGAACACCACCGACTCCGCCAGCACCGCACCGTTTTTGGTGGCGCCGAACGACACGATATCGGCACCCGCGACCGCCTCGCCGAGCGTGCCCCCCAGCGAGGCCGCGGCGTTGGCCAGTCGAGCGCCATCGATGTGCAGCTTCAGCCCGTGCGTCCGGGCCGTGACCGCGATGTCCGCCAGATCCTGCCGCGAGTACACCGTGCCATACTCCGTGGACTGCGTTATCGACACCACCGACGGCTGACTCGCGTGCTCGAATCCCACGTGCGTGATCGCACCTTCGATGAGCGCAGGTGTGAGCTTCCCGTCGGGCGTCGGCACCGCCAACAGCTTGCCGCCGGTGAACCGCTCGGGCGCCCCGCACTCGTCACAGTTGATGTGAGCGGTCACCGGACAGATCACCGCGTTGTGCCTGCGCATGACCGCCTGCAGCGCGGTGCAGTTCGCGCCCGTGCCGTTGAAGACGAAGAACACCTCGGCAGAGGGGCCGAACTCGCCCTTGATGAGTTCGCGGGCCCTCTCCGTCCATGGGTCGGCGCCGTATGCATGCGCATGACCCGCGTTCGCTTCCTGCATGGCGGCGAGCACCGCCGGATGGGCCCCGGCTGCGTTGTCACTCGCGAAACCGCGTCCAGATGATGTCACGAAGGCCGCTCCTCACGTCGCCATGCGCGTCGCACGATCGCGTACGCCAACACGAGTCCGGCGAGTCCCGGGGCGAGTTTCCAGTACCGCACCGGGTGTGAGCGCGCCTCTCCGGCGGTCACGACTGCCAGGCCTTCAGCGTGGATATCGAGATCGCCGCCATGGGTGTCGCACGCCTCGTTCAGCACACCGGTGACACGTACCATGTCACCCGTGTGTGACCAGCGTCCGAACTCCCGGACCTGCTGGGCCATCGACTCCGGCATCCACACACCGATCGCAACCCCGTCGGCAAGCACGTTCAGCCACACGCTGTCCCGGCCGCCGGCGAGCGCCTCGCTCACGACCTCGCCTTCGAACGTCACCGCCCGGCCGTCGAGTCCGCTCGTCATCGAGACAAGGTCGGGTCCGGTGACCTCTACCGGCGCGCTGGCGCCAGCAACGGCCTGCCCGGGCAGCGCGCACGCGAGTGCGACGCACACGCACAGGATGAAGGCGCGCCTCATCGGTGCGCCCTCCTGTCGCGGACCGAGGCGATGATGCTCGCGACGATGGCGAACAACGCCACGAACTCGAGTCTGCCGGCCCACATCTGGATGATGTAGACGATCTTGAGTCCGGTCGGCATCGCGGGCGCGGTGATGCCCGTCGACAGACCCACGTTCGCCGCCGCCGAGATGGACTCGAAGAGCGCCTCAGCGGGCGGGTAGCCGTACATCATGCCGATCACGCCGCCCGTGATGTAGGTGACGATGTAGAGCAGGAAGATGAGCAGCACGTTCGAGAACAGCTCGGCGTTGAGGGGCACGTTCGAGAAGTGATGGTACGACTCGGTGACCATCGCGCTTTGCGGTGCGATGGCCTGACGGACGCGCCACATGAGGCCTTTTGCCGTGACACCGATACGGAACGTCTTGATGCCGCCCGCCGTGGACGACGCCATGCCGCCGAAGGCCATGGCCATAAGGATGACGACGAACCCGAGCCCGCCGTAGCCGTGCGTCCACTGCGCGGTATAGAGACTCTGCTGCCCGGTCCCGCTGCTCGCCGAGAACAGGTGGTAGATGCCCTTGCGGATGATCTCGCCTGAGCTGGAGTACAGCGTGGTACCAGCAAGACCGAGCCCCATGAGCATGCTCAGGATGAGCGTGTTGATGGCAATCGTACGGGCCTCGATGTTCTTGAAGATCTCGCCCCGCTCGCCGCGCCAGATGTGCGCATGCAGGTTGAAGTTCATGGTTCCCGCGATCATGAGCATCACGGTGACGATCTCGAACCACGGGCTGTGGTAGTACAGCGAATTCTGCGACTGCGGCCCGAAGCCACCGGTGTCCCAGCACGCGGCGGTGTTACAGAACGCGTGCAACAGACTGCGCCCGAGCCCCATCCCCGCTGCCAGGTTGACCACCGTGAGCGAAACGATGCCGAGCAATACGTACACAGCGGTGACCAGCCAGATGAACCGTGCGGTATGCATGACGTTCGGCATGATCTTCTCGTCACGACCCTCGGCGTGGTAGAGCGACATCGCACCGCCGCCGCGCATCCCGATTGCCACGGACAGCGCCGCGACGACGATCCCCTGGCCGCCGATGAGGTGCGTAAGGTGACGCCACACGTTGTGCGCGTTCGCGAGGTGGTCGAGGTCCTGGACCAGTACGAGACCGCTCGTGGTGAATCCGGACATCGCCTCGAAGGTCGCATCGAGGTAGCTGCCGAAGTGGCCCGAGAACGCCAGTGGCACCGCGGCGGTGAGTGACGCGGCGAGCCAGGCGAGTGCGGTGATCAGGAGGGCGTCACGCCTGTTGATGGGAACACCACGAGGTGCGAGCCGCACGAGGAGCGCGCCCACGAGCGCGGTCACGCCGGCCCCGAGCACATAGTCGAGCGCCGGGTCCCACTCACCTGAGACGACCGCCACGATGAACGGGATCACCATCGCCCCGGCGACTGCGAGGACAAGCATCCCTGTGTAGTGCAGGATAGCCCGGATGTTGCCCGTATCGAGCGTGACCCACATGTGGGATCAGACCGTTCCCGCGGCGAGCAGCGCCACGAGAGAGGCGGCGGCCATGATCAGGAGATACGCGGCGATCTCGACCAGCAGCCCCACCGGCCACTGCCGGAAGGCGCCACTCGAACGCATCTTCACCCCTCGTCGCCTCCTCAGGCACGGTATGCCGGCTGGATGCCGACAGCCCTTGCATTGTGCCACATGCCGGGGCGTCGGCAACCATCCACACTGCGAGGTGCCTCATGCTAGGCTGTACTCCCCCGATCGAAGGGACCCCGGCATGGGACTCCTCTCCAAGAAGACACCTGTCGCCACGGTACGCGTGACGCTCCTCGACGACGAGCGGGCACGTGTCGATACCTGGCTTGAGAGCGCAGACCGGCAAGAGCGCGCATATCTGACACTGCTGCTCTTCCTCATGTACTACGCGCGCGTGCTGTTCTTCCTGAGCTTCCGGGATACCGCCGAGGAACTCATCGGATGGATGGACGATGCGGTCAAGGCACTCGCCGCCACGCCTGACGAGGCGCCCGCCGATCTGGCGCATGGGTGGCGCCTGACGAACGAGGAGGCCACCGAACCACGAGCCACCTGGTCGGGAACGCTGTACACGCTCAAGCCCGGTGAGTACCGATGCTCTGACGAGAAGCCGGCTGACCCCGAGGACGCCGATGGCCAGCGCTCGGTGCTGCTGTACCTGCAGCATCTGGCCGAGACGCTCCCGGCGCTCGAGCGCGCCTATCTCGCACTGGGGATCACGGGCATGCACGAGTACTACCGCGACATCCAGCACTGGAACACCACGAAGGCGCTCCATCCGGCGCCCGCGTACGGGATCGACTACGCCCGCTCGATCCTCGAGCGGCGCGCCTAGGATCAGCGCACCTCGAGGTTCGAGATCCGATACCCGGCATCCGTAGGCACCACGTAGTACCACTGCGTCGCCGTGCTGCCGTACCAGGTCTCACTCGTCTCGACCCACACGGTGCCGTCGGACTGCTCCTCGGTGGACAGGATCTCGAACGCGGTGAACTGCCCGTTGGAGTACGAAGCGCTGGCGCCATCCAGGCTGAACGGCTCGATCGTGAGGTCGTGCGCGTCGTCGGCGCGATCCTGCTGGATGGCCACGAGGAAGTCGGTCACCACGGCGATCGCCTCATCGGAAGGCGCCATCGGCACATCGCCACCGAACTGCAGCGCCTCGATACCGCCAAGGGTCCACGTCCCGTCCGCACCCTTGACCACGGTGATCTCAGAGACCCACTCGCTGTTCGGCGGTCCGGCCCAGTAGACGGCGGACGCGTCGTCTTCTTTGTACAACTGCTGCACCCAGTCGCCGAGGCCCTCGGCCTCCAGCGCCGCGCGAACGGCGTCCTCGGCCGTGGCCGCCCCGGCCGCTGTCGGAGCCTCGAAGGGGGCCTCGCCGGTCCCGTCATCGGTGACCGGCGCCTCGACCTCGATCCCGGTGTCCTCAAGGGCGTTCTCGAGCGCCCCGCGCGCGATGAGCAGGCCGCCGCCGATCAACGCGCCGATGAGCACGAGGACGCCCACGACGATGCCTATGACGAGCCCCGTCTTCTTCTTCGGCGCCGGGGCCGCCTGTCCGTACCCGGCAGGCGCGACCTGTCCGGTCTGTGCATACTGCGCGGTCGGTGCCGCCGCGGCGGGCATCTGCGCGGTCTGCTGCTGATACTGCTCGTACGCGGCCTTCTGCGCCTCGTACTCCGCCTGCTTGCGCTGGTACTCGGCCATCTGGCGCTCGTACTCAGCCTGTCCGGAGCCCGGGGCGTCGGCCTGCGGAGGTGCGTACGCGGCCGGCTGCGGCACTGCGGCCTGAGGGGCGGGCGCTGGCGGTTGGGGCGGCGTGCTTGCGACCGGCGTGGTCGCGGCAGGTATGGCCGCCCCGCACGATCCACAGAACACCGCTCCGTCGCGTACCTCGTTCTGGCAGTTCGGACACCGCATGCCGGCCTCCCTCGCAGTCGACTCCTCCCTCGGACTGTAGGTCGCAGGGGGCACCGGTGTAAAGCGCGCGCTGGCCGGCGCGTGTCACGGTCGCAAGAGGACCCCGACCCGCGCGATCACGCGACAGCGGCTCCCAGGTCGAGTTGCACCTGACGGGCACCGTCGTCGGTCGCCACACGCCTGAGCGCGACGATCGCGATATCGTCATCGAGACGCCCGTCGGCGAACCCGAACGCCGACATGAAGAGCGTCTCCGGCAGTCGTTCGGCGCTGTGTGCGCCGTGCTGCGACACCAGCTCGAGGAGCCGCTCACTGCCAAAGGTCTCGCCCGAGGGCGAGCGAGCCTCGGTGAGGCCATCGGTGTACAGCACGATGAGATCGCCGATGCCGAGGGAGGTCGCGTGGTTCTCGTACTCCCCCGCCGGTGAGGCGCCGAGCACCGCCCCGTCCCGGGGCAGGAACACCGGTGTCTCCCCGGCACGCATGAGCACGGGCGGTGGATGCCCCGCCACGCTGTACGCCATCCGGCCGTCGACCGGGTCGATCAACCCGAAGAAGGCCGACACGAACTCGTGCGGCTCGGCGCCGTGCAGGACGAGGTCGTTCGCCTTGCTCATCACGGCGCGCGGCGATGGGAGATGCAGCGCCTCGGCCCGCATCGCGTTCTTCACCAGCGCGGTGAGGCCAGCCGCCTCATGACCGTGGCCCGCAACATCGCCGATGAGCACGCCGAGGGAGCCGTCCGGCAGCGGCACCACGTCGTAGAAGTCGCCACCCACGCCGCCCGAACCCGAGACCGCGTGGTAGAGGTGGCCCATCTCGAAGCCCGGCACCGCCGACGGGGCGGTGAAGAACGCGCCCCGGAGCGATCGCGTGAGAGACCGCTCATCCGCGAGCTGTCTCGCGTTCTCAAGCGCGAGCGCGAGCGAGACCTCCAGCTTGTGGAGGAGCTCCCTGCGGGCGTCACCGAAGTCGAGATCCTCGTCCCAGCAGAAGCCCATGACCGCCACGATGTCGCCCCGGCCCTTCACGGGTACCAGCGCGAAGCCGCCGATATCGTGCTTGAGCAGCAACTCGAACTCCTCGCGCTGCCGCGCGTCGGACTGCGCGATCGCCAGCGAGCGCCCGGCACGGGCCGCGTACGCGGGCAGGGAGAGGTCGTCTTCGGAGAAGCGCAGGCCGCGCATCTCGAGCGGCCATCCGTGGACCGAGCGGAACACCCATCCGCCTTGGTCGCGATCGGCGAGCCAGCCCCAGTCGGCGCCGAGCGCCTCTGTGGCCTCCACAAGGACCCGCTGCAGGATCTCCTCGGCGTCCAGACTCGACAGCACGGTCACATCGATCAGCTCGGTGGCGGTCCGCAGGTCGCGGGCGACGCGCTCGCGCTGCACGCGGTCCCGTACGTCTGCGGAGATGTCGATGCCGAGGAAGAGGACGTTGTAGGGATCGGTGAGTCTGCCGGGGATCGGCAGGTACGACAACTGCCAGTAGGTGACGTCGCCCCACGAGGACCGGAACTCGTACTCGGGCACCGTGAGCGGATGGCCCGTGTACGCGACGTCGATGAAACGCGATGCCGAGTGCGAGTCGGACAGGAACCCGCGCACCGGCATGCCGAGCAGGTCCCAGCGAGGACGGACATCGCCGAGAAGATCGAGGAAGGTGGCGTTGGTCCATGTGAAGCGCAGCTCGGCGCCAGACCACAGCGCCGCCGGGAACGAGGCCCCCTCGAGCAGCGCGGCGATCCGCACCGGGTCGCCGAGGGCATGCGCGAGCGCGCCTGTATCGATCGCGCCGACGCTCAAACCCTTACTCCCTTCGGCCGGGGTCCGTCTGCTGCGTTGCACCTCACATAGTAAGCCTATCGGCACACGCGCCCAACGGCAGGAGATGGGCGCTGACGAGCGGTCGATGGTGACGAGCGGCACTGTACGCACCCCAAGCGGCGAGGCGCGCCCGCGACTCGTCACGCCTGCGCCGCCTGTCGGGGCACCATGGGGCCGAGTCGGACGCGAACGGCGCTACGCCGCCATGCGCTCCTCGGCCACGCCCGTACCTGCGCCTTCTGCCGGCGTGGGTGGTTTGATCGCGAGGGTGAGGCCCGCGGCTGCAAGGCACAGCCCCGCGGCGACCGCGTAGGCGATCGCGTAGCTGCCCGTGGAGTCCACGATCGAGCCGGCCGTCATCGACCCGAACACGCCGCCCGCACCCCACGCTGTGAACACGAGGCCGTAGTTCACACCGTAGTTCTTCGTGCCGAAGAAGCCCTGCGTGGTGGACGGGAAGAGCGCCAGGTTCGCGCCGTACGCGAAGCCCACGAAGGCCGCCACCGGCACGAGCATCACCGGTGCGTTCGAGATGGCGAGCAGCCCCATCAGCCCCGCCTGCAGCACGAACACCACGAGCATCGTGCGGATACCGCCGATACGGTCGGAGACCACGCCCGCGACCACCCGGCCCGACGCGTTGCCGACTGCGAGCACGGCCACCAGCAGGAAGCCGAGTGTGAGATCGGGCATCTGCACCGCGGCGATCTTGGCCATGTGCCCGATGATCATCAGCCCAGCGAAAGCGGCGAACGCGTACATCAACCACAGCAGCGCGAACTGCTTCGTCCTCACCATCTCGCGCCAGTCGTAGTCGCGCACGGCGTGGAGTGCATGTGCGCCTTCGCGAAGCTCGCGCGTCTTCACCGCCGCCGGCGCGTACCCTGCCGGCGGGTTCTTCAGCAGCTGCGCGAGCGCGACGGTGGCCACCAGGAAGCCGGCGCCGAGGATGCGGAACGTCTGGGCGATCCCGTGCTCGCCGAGCAGCCACTGTGTGAGCGGAGCGATGTAGACGCTCGCCAGGCCGAACCCGGAAACCACGAGTCCGGTTATGAGGCCCTTGCGTGCCGCCGGGAACCACTTCACCGCGGCGGGTGTGGCGGCCGCATAACCCAGCCCGATACCGGTGCCCGCCATGATGCCGAATCCGAGCACGATCGGCGCTGCTGAGTCGGCCGACCCGAAGCTCGCCACGATCATGCCAAGGCCGGTGAACGCGCCGCCGAGCGTGGCGACGATGCGCGGCCCGAAGCGGTCCTGGGCGCGACCCGCGAACACCATCGAGACCGCGAAGACGCCACATGCGACCGCATACGGCAGGCTCGCCTCTCCCGCACTCCAGCCCCAATCGGCGGTGAGCGATTTGGCGATCACACTCCAGGCATACAGGACGCCGAGCGCCAGGTTGATACCCAGGCCCGCCATCGTGACGATCCAGCCGCGCGCAGAAGTAGACCTCATGTCCAGTGGCCCCCAGACCGTATCGGCGTGAGTTCGTTGGAGGCCAGTATGCCGTGCGCGGACCGGTCCGTCGGCCCCCGGGCCGATGGGCGGCCAGCGGGCTTCGGTCAACGGGTCCGCACGACCGCTCACCGGCGGTGAGCGGTCGTGCACCGGTGGCCGATCCCAGGTCACGGCACGGCGACGCCGCGGCAACGGGTCGGGCGAGCCCGCTGCCGCACCGCTCGCACCTCCCGTACGCTCGACTCCCCGACGTTCGGAGGCGACATGCGGATCAAGATGGTGCTCCTTGCCCTTGCCGAGGCGACCGACCCCTTCTTCCGGCCGATCAAGTACTCGCTCTTCCCGCCCCTCGGGCTTGCCACCCTCGCCGGTCACTGCGCCGACGATGACGAGATCACGATCGAAGACGAGCACGTGGCGCCGGTACGCACGGACGATGAGCCCGACATCGTGGTCATCGAGACCTACATCACGTCGGCCCGGCGCGCCTACGAGCTCGCTGACCTGTACCGCGCCCGCGGCGCACACGTCTGCATCGGCGGCCTGCACCCCACCTCGCTACCGCTCGAAGCCGCCGAGCACGCCGACTCCATCTTCCTCGGCCCCGGCGACGACAGCTGGCCGAGGTTCCTCGCCGACTTCCGCGCGGGGCACCCCAGGCGCGTCTACCGCGCCGAGCGGCGCAGCTTGCTCGGACTTCCCCGCCCGCGGCGCGATCTGATCGACCGCGACCGCTACCTGGTCCCCAACTCGATCGTGGTCTCGCGCGGGTGCCCGCACTCCTGCGACTTCTGCTACAAGGATGCGTTCTACGCCGGCGGCCGCTCCTTCTACACCGCGCAGGTGGACGACGCGCTCGATGAGATCGACTCGCTTGCGGGGCGTCACCTCTACTTCCTCGACGACAACCTCTTCGCCGACGACCGCTTCGCGCGCTCGCTCATGGCCGGGCTCCGGGGCTCCGGCCGCGTCTGGCAGGCTGCCGGCACCGTGGAGGCGGTGCTTCGCCCGGGGCTGGTGGAAGCGGCCGCCAGCGCTGGTCTCCGCTCGCTGTTCGTCGGGTTCGAGACGCTCGATCAGACCGCGCTCGCCGAGCAGGGCAAGGGGCACAACGTCGGCCGCGACTACGATGAGGCCGTGAAGCGACTGCACGACGCCGGGATCATGGTGAACGCCAGCTTCGTCTTCGGCATGGATCACCACACTCCTGACGTGTTCGAACGGACCGCCGAGTGGGCGATATCGCGGGGCATCGAGACCGCGACCTTCCACGTGCTCACGCCCTACCCTGGCACGGCGCTGTACACGCGCCTCGAGCGCGAGGGGCGGATCCTCACACGCGATTGGGACCGCTACGACACCCGGCACTGCGTGATCTCGCATCCCACGATGACACCGGTCGAGATCGAAGCCGGATACCACCGCGCGAGGCGGATGTTCTACTCCTGGAAGGGCATCGCCAGCGCCGTGCTCGCGCGAGAGACCACAGCCGAGCGGGCGCGGCATTTCGCGTACTCGGCGGCATGGAAGAAGGCAGGGCCCGTGTGGGACGCGGCGATCTCGCTCGGACTGCTGCCGTACGCGCGTCCGGCGCTTGAGACGGTGCTTGACGGGACGCGGCGCGTACGACAGGCGCTCGGGTTGGCCGAGGCGCGCGGGCTGTAGACGCGACACCGCCCGTAGCGCCACACGCGAAAGGGCCCCGGCGCGTTGCCGGGGCCCTTTCGTTCGCCCGCCGGTCACGTCACAGCGGGAACGGGGCGTTATGCGCTCTCGCCCTCAGGAGCGCCCTCGAGCTTCGGAGCACTCGCGCCACCGATCTCGATCTTGGTGGTCTTGGGCCGCGCCGCTTCGAGCGCCTTGGGGACGTGCACCACGAGGATGCCGTCCTTGTAGTCGGCCGTGATGGTCGCCGGGTCGACGCCGTCGGGGATGGTGAGCGACCGCTCGAAGCTGCCGTAGCAGCTCTCGCAGACAAGCCAGTCCTCACCCTCCTGCTTCTCCTCCTGGCGCCGCTCGCCGCGGATCGTCAGCAGGCCGTCGGTCACCTCGACCTCCACCTCGACAGGGTCGATCCCCGGCAGCTCCGCGCGCACGACGATGTCGTCGTCTTTGCGCTTCACATCCACCTTGGGCATCCACGCGACCGACTCCCCGCTCACCTCGGCCGAGCCGAGGCGGGAGAAGATGCGGTCCATGTCGCGCTGCATGCGCAGCACTTCACCGAACGGATCCCACCGTACGATCGCCATGATGATCACCTCCACTGTCTCGATCGCGCACCCGCCGTCATGGCATCCCGGCGGGCGGCACCTCTTCCCTACTGAGCGTGCGCGACACCCCGCACGCCGAGTTCATCGCCGATCACGTCGATCGTGACCGTATCGCCGTCGCCCACGCGGCCCTCGATGAGCTCGCGCGCCACGCGATCCACCACCTCGCGCTGGATGAGCCGCTTGAGCGGACGGGCGCCGAAGACGGGATCGAACCCGTCGAGCGCGAGCCGCTCCGTGGCCGCCGCGGTCACCTCGAGGGTGATCTTGCGGTCGGCCAGCCGCTCGCGCACCTGCGCGAGCTGCAGGTCGACGATCGACGCCAGCTGCTCCATCGACAGCGAGTGGAACACCACCACGTCGTCGATGCGGTTCAGGAACTCAGGGCGGAACGTGGCCCTCAGCGCCTCATCGAGCAGGTTGCGCATCGCGGTCTCGTCGCCGCTCTTGGCGAACTCGGTGATGTACTGGCTGCCCACGTTGCTCGTCATGATCACGATCGCGTTCTTGAAGCTCACCACACGGCCCTGCCCGTCGGTCAGGCGACCGTCATCGAGCACCTGCAGCAGCACGTTGAACACGTCGGGATGCGCCTTCTCGATCTCGTCGAGCAGGATCACGCTGTACGGACGCCTGCGCACCGCCTCGGTGAGCTGGCCGCCCTCCTCGTAGCCCACGTAGCCCGGAGGCGCGCCGATGAGCCGCTGCACGCTGAACTTCTCCATGTACTCGCTCATGTCGATGCGCACCATCGCGCGCTCGTCGTCGAACATGAACGCCGCGAGCGTCTTGGCGAGCTCGGTCTTGCCCACACCGGTGGGGCCGAGGAACAGGAAGCTGCCGATGGGGCGGTCGGGGTCCGAGAGGCCCGCACGCGAGCGCCGGATCGCGCCCGCGACAGCCGAGACCGCCTCGTCCTGGCCGACCACACGCTCGTGCAGGTGCTCCTCGAGCGTGGCGAGCTTGGCCATCTCGCCCTGCATCAGCCGGGCCACCGGGATGCCGGTCCACGTGCCCACCACCTCGGCGATCTCGGCCTCGGTCACCTCCTCGCGGAGCATGCCTGCGCCCGCCTGCAGATCCTTGAGCTTCGCGTCCGCCCCGGCGAGTTCCGCCTCCAACTGCGGGATGCGACCGTAGCGGAGTTCCGCGGCACGCTGCAGGTCGCCCTCACGCTCGGCACGTTCACCGTCAAGACGCGCTTCATCAAGCTCCGCCTTGAGGCGCTGCACGTCGGTGATGATGGTCTTCTCGCTCTCCCACCGGGCCTTGAGACCGGACATCTCCTCGGTCACCTCGGCCATCTCGCCACGCAGCACATCCAAGCGCTCGGCCGATGCCGCGTCCTTCTCCTTCCGGAGCGCCTGCTCCTCGATCTGGAGCTGGCGGAGCTGGCGGTCGAGCCGGTCGATCTCCTCCGGCATCGAGTCGATCTCGATGCGGAGCCGCGAGGCCGCCTCGTCGATGAGGTCGATGGCCTTGTCCGGCAGGAAGCGGTCCGCGATGTAGCGGTCCGAGAGGGTGGCGGCCGCGACGATGGCGCCGTCGGCGATGCGCACGCCATGGTGCACCTCGTAGCGCTCCTTGAGTCCGCGAAGGATCGCGATCGTGTCCTCCACGCTCGGCTCGCCCACGAACACCGGCTGGAAGCGCCGCTCAAGCGCCGCGTCCTTCTCGATATGCTCGCGGTACTCGTCGAGCGTGGTGGCGCCGATTGCGTGGAGCTCACCCCGGGCAAGCGCGGGCTTGAGCATGTTGGACGCGTCCATCGACCCTTCGGCCGCACCCGCACCAACGAGCGTGTGGAGTTCGTCGATGAACAGGATGAGCCGCCCCTCGGCCTGCTCGATCTCGCGGAGCACGGCCTTGAGGCGGTCCTCGAACTCGCCGCGGTACTTCGCGCCCGCTACCATCGCGCCGAGGTCGAGCGAGACCACGTCTTTGTCGCGGAGCGTGGATGGCACGTCACCCGCCACGATGCGCTGCGCGAGTCCCTCGACGATCGCCGTCTTGCCGGTGCCCGGTTCGCCGATGAGCACGGGATTGTTCTTGGTGCGACGCGAGAGCACCTGGATCACGCGACGGATCTCCTCGACGCGGCCGATGACCGGGTCGAGCTTGCCGTCGCGTGCGGCCTGCGTGAGATTGCGGCTGAACCGCTCGAGCGCCTGGAACTGCGCCTCAGGGTTCTGATCGGTCACCCGGGCACCACCGCGAAGCCCTTCGATGGCCTCGAGCACGCGCTTAGGGGTCACACCGGCGCGCTCGAGGATCCGCCCGGCCTCGCCCCTGTCGTCGGCGACCGCCACGAGCAGGTGCTCGACGGTCACGTACGCGTCTTTCAGCTTCTCAGCGTGCTTGAAGGCGTCGCCGAGGACCGTGCTCAGCCGCGGCCCGGGTTGCGCCGGTCCCTGGATGCCGCTGCCGCTCACCTTGGGCATCGAATCGATCGCCGAGGTGACCTCGGCTTCTACGAGCGCCGGGTCGGCGCCCACCTTGCGCACGATCTCGAACGCGATGCCTTCGGCGGCGTCGAGGAGGGCCTTGAGCAGGTGCTCGGGCTCTATGACCTGCGAGGATGCGTCATCAGCGATACCCTGTGCCGCCTGAAGCGCCTCGGTGGCCTTCACTGTCAGCTTGTCCATGTTCAGTGCCATAGCTACCAACTCCTACGGTCCGCACCGCCCGCATCGGGCGGTCGTGAGCCTGTCATGCACCCGGCCCACGGAACGCGCAGCCCTCCGGGCTACCGCGCCACCGTTCAAGCCGGCGCCGTTCTCTTCTTGAAGAGGCGTGACCACACCCAGGCCGCGAGCTCTCAGCCCGGGCCGCCCTTGATCTCGCCGGCCTTCAGGCCCTCAAGCCAGCGGACGAGCCCGCTGCGCCTGTCACCCGGGAGCGCCTCGGGAATGCCCGGGATGTGGCGCTCTGTGTCGCCCTGTCCGCCCATCAGCGCTCCCTCCGCACGATCCCGCCATGCGGCACGTGCACGATGTCGGCGCGCATCGACTTGCGGAAGTCGTTGATCTCGGTCGCGAGCGTGCGCTCGGCCTTGGACGCCGCCGCCCGGGCCTCTTCGAGCTGCGCCTCGAGCTTCTCTTTCTCGATCTCGAGCTCGATGATCCGCATCACGCCCGCCAGGTTCACGCCTTCTTCCTGCGTCAACCGCTGGATGAGGCGGAGCCGCTCGATGTCGGCATCCGAGTACATCCGCGTCCCGCCGGGCGACCTGCTCGGCTGCACCAGCTGCTTGCGCTCATAGATGCGCAGCGTCTGCGGGTGCACGCCGGCGAGTTCGGCCGCCACACTGATCATGTACACGGGACGGTCCTTGCCGCTGCCGCCCTGCTGTCGTCTCACCATGGCCCTGCCTCCTCGGCTACGCGATGTGGGCGCGCACGTCGTCTGTGCGCAGCGACTCGAACTCCCGGAGAAGATCCTTCTGCTCGGACGTGAGCTTCTGCGGCACCGCGATCCTTACGCGCACCTTGAGGTCGCCCGATCCACGGCCCTTGAGCTTGGGGGCGCCCTTGCCCGGCACGCGGAACACCTTGCCGTCCGCCGTGCCCGGCGGCACCTTCAGCTTCACCTTGCCGCCGCTCGGCGTGGGCACCATCACCTCGGTGCCGAGCGCCGCCTCCGTGATCGTCACGGGCAGCTCGAGCACCACGTCAGCGCCATCGCGCGAGAAGTACGGGTGCTCCTTGATGTGCGTGGTCACGTACAGATCGCCTGCGGGGGCACCGCCGGTCCCAGGCTCACCCTTGCCCGCGAACCGGAGCTTGCCGCCATCGGTGACCCCGGGCGGGATGTTCACGGTGAGCGGCTTGATCCGGATCACCTTGCCTTTGCCCTTGCACGTGGTGCACGGGTGTTCGATGATCCGCCCGGTCCCGCCGCATCGCTGACACGGGCGGGAGAACCCGAAGACACCCTGCCCCTGCGACACATGCCCGCTCCCGGAGCAGGTGGGGCACGTCGTCGCGCTCGTGCCCGGCTTCGCGCCGGTGCCCGAGCAGGTCGCGCACGACTCGGTCCGCTTCACGTCCACCTTGGTCGACGTGCCGGTGAGCGCCTCGTCGAACGTGAGCGTGAGGTCGTACTGCAGATCCGCGCCACGGTGGGCGCTCTTCCGACGACCACCGTGG
>JAZIGI010000034.1:0-24158 GCA_036679125.1 Actinomycetota bacterium
CCCCCGGGTGGGGACCTATCTGAACCCGTGGTGCAGAACACGTTGCGCGTGGTGAAGGTGTACTGGGCGCTGCAGGACCAACTCGCGTTCCAGCGGCACTTCCCGGCGATCGACTGGCTCACGAGCTACTCGCTGTACCTGGATCGCATCCGGCCGAGGTGGGACGCGGAGGTCTCGCCGGAGTTCCGCGAGCGTCGTGACCGCTGCATGGCGATCCTGCAGCGTGAGGCCGACCTGGCGGAGATCGTGCGGCTCGTCGGGCTGGAAGCGCTGTCGCCCGAGGAGCAGATCCTCATGGAGACCGCCAAGTCGATCCGCGAGGACTTCTTGCAGCAGAACGCGTTCCGCGACGACGATCAGTTCAGCTCGCTCGTCGAGCAGGACCTCCTGCTGCGGGCCATCCTGCACTTCCACGAGGCCGCGGTCGCCGCGCAGCGGCATGGCGCCGCACTCAAGGACATCTTCGCGGCGCCGGTGCGGGAGAAGATCGCGCGGGCCAAGTACACGACGGCCGAGGAGCTCGGCATATTCGATGAGATCGCGTCGGACATCGAGACGCAGCTCGTGGCTGGAAGCGGGGTGGGCGTCTAGTGGCACGCGAGTACACGACGACACGCGACATCGTGGGGCCGCTGCTGCTCGTGGAGCGGGTCATCGATGTGACGTACAACGAGCTCGTGGAGCTCGAGTATCCCGATGGCACCCGCTCGCTTGGCAATGTGCTCGAGGTCGATGGCGACACCGCCCTTGTGCAGGCGTTCGCTGGAACGAGCGGTGCGAATCCCTCGGAGACCAAGGTCCGGTTCCTCGGCAGGGCGCTCGAGCTCGGCGTGAGCAGGGACATGCTCGGCCGGGTGTTCGACGGTCTGGGACGTCCGCGCGACGGCGGCCCTGAGATCATCCCCGACGAGCGGCGCTCGATGTATGGCGAGCCGATCAACCCCACGGCTCGCGACTTCCCAGATGACTTCATCCAGACGGGTATCTCGTCGATCGATGGCCTCAACCCGCTCGTGCGCGGCCAGAAGCTCCCGATCTTCTCGGGCGCCGGTCTGCCGCACAACGAGCTGGCCGCGCAGATCGCGCGTCAGGCCGCCGTGCTGAACCGCAGCGACGACCCGACGAAGGTAGGGGAGAAGCTTGAGGGCGAGTTCGCCGTGGTGTTCGCCGCCATGGGTATCACCTTCGCCGACGCCGACTTCTTCATGACCGAGTTCCGCAACACAGCAGCCATCGAGCGCGCCGTGCTGTTCCTCAACCTCGCCGACGACCCCGCGGTGGAGCGCATCAACACGCCGCGCATGGCGCTTACGTGTGCCGAGTACCTCGCGTACACGTGCGACATGCACGTGCTCGTGATCCTCACCGATATGACCTACTACTGCGAGGCGCTTCGCGAGGTGTCGGCCGCCCGCAAGGAGGTCCCGGGCCGGCGCGGGTATCCGGGTTACCTGTACACCGACCTGGCGACGATCTACGAGCGCGCCGGGCGCATCAAGGGAGCTAAGGGCTCGATCACCCAGGTGCCCATCCTGTCGATGCCCGATGACGACAAGACCCACCCGATCCCCGACCTCACGGGCTATATCACCGAGGGGCAGATCATCCTCGATCGCAGTCTGCACCGTTCGAACGTCTATCCTCCGGTCGCCGTGCTGCCCAGCCTCTCGCGTCTCAAGCAGAAGGGCATCGGCCCCGGCAAGACGCGGGAGGACCACGCCGACCTCAGCAATCAGCTGTTCGGCGCTTATGCGCGTGGCATCCAGGCCAAGGAGCTCGCGGTCATCCTCGGCGATGCGGCGCTCTCCGACAGCGACAAGGCGTTCGTGAAGTTCGCCGACGCGTTCGAGGACCGTTTCATCCGTCAGGATGCGCACGAAGAGCGCAGCGTGGAGCGCACGCTCGAGATCGGCTGGGAGCTCATGGCGCTCCTGCCGAGGGCTGAGCTCAAGCGCATCAAGGACGAGTACGTGGCTCGGTACCTCAAGGAGCCTGAGGAGTCGTGAACGAGCGGATCGCCACCATACTGAGTGCGGGACTGCTCCTGGCGATGGTCGGGCTTATCGCGTACCAGGTGTACATGCTGCGCTGGGCGAAGAGGACGACCGGGTCGATCCCGCGGGCCGTGCTCGTCCTGCGCATCATCAACATCACGGCGCTGGCGGCCGGTACGGCGGCGATCCTGTGGGTGCTTCTACCGTGAGGGCGTGACGATGCCACAGATCCGCGCGAATCCCAACCGGATGGAACTGCTCAAGCTGCGGCGTCGCGGCGCTGTCGCCCGGCGCGGTCACAAGCTGCTCAAGGACAAGCTGGACGAGCTCATGAAGGAGTTCCAGGCCCGTATCGGCGCGAACCGCCGGCTGCGTGCCGAGGTGGAGCGCGACCTGCGCGCGGCGTACTCGCAGTTCGCCATCGCGCGCGCCGAGGCGGGGCAGGCGGTGCTCGAGCCGGCGCTGATGGCGGGCGCGCCCGAACGGCTCCTCGGCGTGCACGAGAAGAGCCTCATGAGCGTGACGGTGCCGGTACTCGCCCTCGATGACCTCCCGGAGCCGGGTGGCTACTCGCTCGCCACGACGCCTGCCGTGCTGGACGCGGGTCTGTCGCGGCTCGCCGCGGTCACGCCCCGGTTGGTCGAGCTCGCCGAACGCGAGAAGGCCATCGAGCTCCTGGCCGCCGAGATCGAGCGCACGCGCAGGCGCGTGAACGCGCTCGAGTATGTGCTGATCCCCTCGGTGGACGCCACGATCAAGGACATCCAGATGAAGCTCGACGAGGCCGAGCGCAGCAACCTCACCCGGCTGATGAAGGTGAAGGACATGATCGCGCAGCAGGGGGCCGAGGAGCGGTAGTAGCCGCTCGGCGGGGATTCTGCCGCTCATCCGTCGTTTCGTGACGCTTGTCGCTCAATGACCGCCACGAGACTCAAGTCCTCACGCGCAAAGGCCGATTAAGGAAATGTCAGGATGAAGAGACTGAACCCTGGCATCCAGCTCGGCCCAACGACGGCGCCCCTCCGTTCTGAGGGCCGGGCGGCACTCACAAAAGGCCCCGCGGCAGCAGCTGCGGGGCCTCACACATGTGTGGCTGCATGATCGGCGCAGGTGACGTGCGGCCGCGGGAGCCGCACCGTGACGTTGCGGATCAGCCGGTCTGACCGGTGAACGCCCACTGCTCGAGCAGCAGGGCCGGAGCGAGCACCGCGCTTTCCTCGGCACCACAAAGCTGCCGCTGCGATCCGATGGCGCCAACGCTCGAGAAGGCCGAGAGGACGCCTTGCGTGAACCGGAGGTTCCGCACCGGCGCGGCAAGACGGCCGTTCTCGATCATGAAGGTGCCGTCGCGGGTCATGCCCGTGAGCACCACTTTCATCGGGTCCTCCACGTTGACGTAGTGGAAGCGCGTCACGTAGACGCCGCGATCGACCGACGCGATCATGTCCTCCACCGACGTGTCACCTGCAGCCATCTCAAGGTTGAGCGGGAGGGGGCCGTACGGGTTGGGCGCCGGGAGGGCGTGTCCCGTGTTGTCCCGGTCGAGCAGCGCCGCGAAGTACGAGTCCGTGACCGGTCCGACGGCGATGCCGCCCTCGATGAGCGGCGTGCGCCGACGCGGTTGGCCCTCGTAGTCGAAGCTGATGCCGACGGTGGCGGGCGAAAGCGCGTCATCGTAGATGCTGATGCGGGGGTCGACGACGCGCGACCCCAGTGCGTCGATGAGGAACGAGCTTCCCTCTGCGAACGCCTTGGCGCCGAAGCCGAGGTAGCCGAGGAAGTCGAGGAGGTCGGCGACCGCCTCGGGCGCCAGGACCACCGTGTATGTGCCAGGAGCGAGTTCGACAGCGCCCTCGGAGCGCTCGGCGATGGTGGCGGCGTGGCTGCCGAGTTGCGCGGGCAGGAAGCCGCGCGCGTCGCGGCCGAAGTACGACGCCCAGCCGCTGGCGCTCGGGCCGTTCATCGACAGGACGGTGGCCCGGATGTCGTCGGTGTGCATCGCCGCGTCGACACCGTGGGTGCTGGCAACGGCCGTGATCGTGTCGTTCACCGCCACCGTGCCCGCCGCCACGAGCCCGCGTGCGGCCGACTGGTCGAGGATCTCGCGGGCGGCCTCGGCCCGCTCCTGCGGCCCGTAGGCATCGAGGAGCAGCGGCGCGCGCGAGGGGATCGACAGCTGCTTCGGGTGCGGCAGCCCCGGGAAGTCCGCATCCTGCGGAGCGTGGCGCGCGGCATCTGCCGCCGCGTTGGCGCACCGGAGGATGGAGGCGTCGTCGAGCTTGTTGGTGCTCGCCACACCCGTGCGCGAGCCGAGGACGGCCCTGATCGACACCTGCGCGTCGCTCTCGGCCACGTTCTGGTGGATCCGGTTGCCCGCGAAGCGCGTGAGGGCCGAGTAGCGCGAGAGGACGATCGCCTCGGCGGCGTCGGCCGGTACGGCGTGTGCCGCGCGGTCGGCGATACAGCGGACGTCATCGAGCGACCGGTTCATCGGGCCACCCCCACCTGGACGTTGCGGAATCTGGTGGGCGCAGCGCCATGCGCAACGTGCGCTACCTGCATCGGCTCTCCCTTGCCACAGTTGGGAATGCCCCACACCTGCCAGTGGTCACGGCTGCACACCGCATCACACGACCCCCAGAACTGCGGCGTCACGCCGGTGTAGTTGGGGCTCTTGATCATGCGGCCGAGCTTGCCGCCCTTGATCTCCCAGCCGATCTCACAGCCGAACTGGAAGTTGAGGCGCTTGTCATCGATCGACCACGAGTTGTTGGTCTCGATGTAGATGCCGTCGTCCGTGTCGGCGATCAGGTCGTCGAAGCCCCACTCGCCAGGCTCGAGGCTCACGGTGGTCATCCGGATGAGCGGCTGCCGCTGCCACCCGTCGGCGCGCATGCATCCGTTGGAGGTGCGCCCGATCTCCGGGGCCGACTCGCGTGACGTCTGGAAGCCGGTGAGGATGCCGTTGGTGATGAGGTGGTCCCGCTGGCCGGGCACTCCCTCGTCGTCGTACCCGAATGAGCCGATCGAGCCCGGGATCGTGGCGTCGCTGGTGACCGTGACGTGCTCCGACCCGTAGCGCAGCGTGCCGAGGTCGGGGATGCCCACCCACGACGTGCCGGCGAACGCGGCCTCATCGCCGAGCACGCGATCGAGTTCGGTGGGATGTCCGATCGACTCGTGCACCTGAAGTGCCACCTGCGAGCCGTCGATGATGATGGTCGTCTCGCCGGAGGGGCAGGGAGCCGCCGAGAGGAGCGCCGCGGCCTGCTCGGCCACGCGGGGCGCGTTGCCCGGCAGGTCGAGCGCGAGGATGGCCTCCCAGCCACCCTGCACGGCCTGGCCCCCGAGGTTGTTCGGGTATGAGCGGGGGAGCATCTCACCGTCGCCGATCGCGAAGGCCGCGATCCCGGCTTGAGACTCCACGTAGGACTGCTCGATGAGTGAGCCTTCGGTCGAGCCGAAGACCTTGCGCACGGCGATGAAGCCCATGCTTGCGCTCGTCACCCGCACCTTGTCTTCCGCCCGCAGGATGTCGTCGGTGAGCAGCAGCAGGGCGAGCTTGTCATCGAGCGACACCGTGAAGGGGTCGGTCGCGCAGGCGGCTGACCATGTGTCGATGAAGCGCGCGACCGGAGCCAGCGAGACAGGGGCGCTCGCGGTGATGGCCGCGGCCCGTGCAAGAGCGACCGCCTGACGCGCCGCGTGGGCGATGCCGTCGGGGGTGAGGTCAGACGTGGCCGCGAAGCCCCAGGCGCCGTTGGCGATCGTGCGGATGCCGATGCCGAGCGATTCCCCTGACTCGACGCCCTCCACATGTCCCGTGCGAACGGAGAGCCGCTCGTGCCGGGTCTCGACGACGCGGGCATCGGCGTATGTCGCGCCTGCCAGGGTAGCTGCGTCGAGCGCAGCGGCGATGTGCTCCTTCATGCGTCCTCCCGACCGTGTCGTGACCGGCACGATGGCAGAAACGCTACCTGACTGCCGCCACCGGATCCGTGACCGCTCCCACGATGGGCTGAGTGCGGTAGTGCCAATCATAGCGTCGCGCACCGGCGTAGTCTTTACGATCAGCAAGACGCGACAACTTCACGAAGTCGCCGGTGCGCGGTGCGTGGATGAAGTACCCCGCGCCCACATACATACCCACGTGATAGACGGGCGAGCCGAAGAACACCACGTCACCCGGTTGCAGGGCCGAGGGTGCGACGCGCTCGCCGAGCTGGAACTGGGCCCCCGAGTAGTGCGGCAGGCTCACTCCGTGCTGTCGCATCACGTACATCACAAGCCCGGAGCAGTCGAAACCGCGGGGGGACTCGCCGCCCCAGAGGTAGGGGACGCCGTGGTACGCAAGTGCGGTCTCCACCGGTGACCCGGGCTCGACGACGATACCGGCCCTGTTCGCGCCGGTCAGGACTTCGCGCAGCAACTCGGCCTCGGCAAGCTGGCGCTCGGCCGCCTGGTCATCGAGCAACTCGAGCAACTCCGTCTGCACGCTGGCCAGGAGCTCCTCGCGTTCCTGGATGCGCAGCATGACCTCGATCTTGCGCGCCTGGAGCTGGAACTCGAGCGAGCGGGCCTGCTGCTCGTCGGCCTCGGCGTCCTTCTCGGCCTCGGCGATCAGATCACGCTGGGCCTCGAGCGCGGCGACGATGGACGCGTCGCTCTCGCCCATCATGTACAGGTACCGGACACGGGCCACGAAGTCGGAGATCGACTTGGCGCCGAGCAGCACGTCAAGTGAGGACAGCTCTCCGTTGCGGTAGATGTCACGGGCCCGCGCGGAGAGCGTGTCCTGCTGGAGCTCGAAGGCGAGCTCGGCGTTGGCAAGGTCCTTCTTGGTGGTCTCGAGCCGGTTGGTGGTGGCCTCGAGCTCCATGACGGCCTTGTTGTACTCCTCGGCGGCGATGGAGAGCTCGCGGTCGAGAGCGTCGAGCTGTGCCTCGAGTTCGTCGAGCTGCGCCTGCTTCTCCGCGAGTCTCGCCCGGAACGCGGCGGTCTCGGCGTCGGTGGGTTGTGGGATAGGGCTGTCCGACGGCGCCGGTGGGGCGGGCGTTGATGTGGGGTCCGCCGAGGGGGTCGCGAGTGCGGGGGATGCGAACAGCAGAGCGAAAGCGACCAGTATCGCCCCGCTCCGGACCACCCGCTGTGAACGCCGAACTCGCATCGCACCCCTTCAGTCTCGTTCAGTTTAGCGTAACCAGCTTACCCAGATGTCAGCCAAACCTTGCCGGATGTCACCGGTTCGGCACGTGAACGGTATACGTGGTTCGGGCTCGTGGTGCCCTGACGCGCTACCACCCGATCGCGATGTCCTTGTGGGCGCCGCCGCCACAACCTGAGGCCCCACCGAAGTCAGTACTGCAGTCCCCGGAGTCCCACTGAACGGTTCCGCTCCCATCTCTCAGGTGATTATCGTTCGCACTGATCTCCGAGAGTGCTCCAGCCGGGTTGTATGTGGCGTATGCGGCGTCATCTCCCCGGTAGCCGAGCAGGCGCGGTCGCTTCCAGCCGTGCGGTACTTTGATGTGACACGTGATACAGGGTATGGACGAGCTGTTGCCGTGGCGCGCGGGTCGAGCGTGGGCCGAGTTGCCCACCACACCTGCGGCGCTGTAGAGGTCGTGGCATTTCTGGCAGATCGGCTGTCCGTTCATCCCGTCCTGGTCGCTCGAGTTGGCGACCAGATATGAGGTCTTCCAGTCGGTCGGGTAGTTGGGATCGATCAGCCACTGCACCGTGCTGCCGTGCGGCCCCTTTGCGTCACCGGCGTTCTCGCTCGTATGACAGCTTGTGCATGTGAGCATCGTGTTCGCGTCGTACGACGTCCGGAACACTCCCACGCTGGGGAACTGCCAGGTCTCGGTATACGTGATGGCGTTCGAGGCGACGTGTGTGAACGTCTCCTGAGCGCCCACGCTCTGGCCAAGCACGTTGTGGACGCTGAAGTTGCTCGGGTTGAACTCAAGCGCCAGGTCGCTTTGCCCCGCGGGGCGTGTCGAGTTGCCGCTGTGGCACTTGAAGCACAGATACGCCTCGGTGTCCGAGGCCGCCCCGGAGAGGCGGAAGCTCGAGAACACGGTCGGCGTTCCCCAGTTGTACGTGCCCGGGTTGGTCGTGTTGTCACGCACCGTGTTCGCGTAGTCTGGTTTGACTCCCCATGCGCCGTACACGGCTCCGCCAGGCGCACTGGTGTTCAGTGTGTCCTGCGTGGCGGTGCCACCTACCTTCCTGGCCGCATGTGGGTCGTGGCAGTCCACGCATTCACTGTGCCTGTTGGCCGAACCGAGGTCGCTTGCTCCTTCAAGATCACTGTGTCGTCCCGAGTAGGCGGTCATGACGTGCTTGTTGTTCGTGCCGCTGGCCGGGTTCGCCGGTGTATAGACGTCCGCGGCGCCCGCAGCCTGGGGGTACGTGGCGGTGCCGTTCCCGTGGCAGTTGTAGCAGAGCCGTTCTTCGGCTGCCTTCGGCACGGTATTGCCCCGACCAGCGCCGATGCTGCGATCTCCAGCGATGGAGTTGCCGCCGATCCATGTGACTCCTGTCGGGCGGAACCAGGCAAGCAGTCGCACGTTGTCGCTCGCGTGCGGATCGTGGCAGTTCGCACAGAGGGCTTTGCCGTTGGCGGCCGACGCGGCGTAGTGACCGGAGTTCGTGAAGCCGAGCGAGGCGTCAGCGCCCACCTTGCTCTTGTCCCAGCCGGGGAAGTACGGTGCGGTGCTTTGGTCGCTGAAGCCGATGCGGTACGGCACCAGCGCGGTGTCGCTGATCGTCGCGCTCGCCGGGCTGCCATCGTGGCAGTCGAGGCAGAATGCGGTCATGTCCGAGGGTGTGTTCTTTGTGTTCGAGGGAGTGCTCACACGCGAGAGGCTCCAAGCCGCCGCACCGCCCTCGGCCACGTTGTGCACGTTGTGACAGTTGGCGCAGGTGAGGGAGCGTCCGGTGGCGCTGCTCGTTGCGGGATGCGTCGAGGCGCGACCGAACTCGGCCTGGACATCGCGGTCGTTCCACGCGAACGGTTTGACGTAGCCAGCGGCCACCTTGCTCTCCGCGGACGCCGCGCTGTGACACGCGTAGCACAGCCCGGCTTCCGCGTAGGCGCCGCCGGCATCGCTGCCCCTGTACGCGATGAGCTTGTCGGCGGCCGACGCGTGCTTGGCGTGACACGCGAGGCACTGTACCTGGGGGTACTCGCTCTGGGCCGGGCGTCCGAAGTCGTTGCTCTTCAGGATCGTGGGCCCGTGTGCCGCCGTGGAGTAGCCTGCCGAGTTGTGGTCGCCGCCGGTGAGCGCGTAATCGCCCGCATCGCCCACGTAGCCGATCGGCGCCGCGTTGGCGCCGTGGCAGGCAAGGCAGAACGCAGCGTTCTCGCCCGCTGCCGCAGGCGTCTCGAGATCGGCGTTCTGACTGTAGTACGTGTACGTGGGTCCGTCGGCATCGACTCCCGTCTGCACCCGGATCATCTTGCGGTAGCTGCTCGAGGCAACGTAGGCGCCGTTGTTGTCGTAGTAGTAGGAGGTGCGGTGCGCGCTGTGGCAGGCGTCGCACTCGGTACGGTCGGTCTCCATCTTCGTGCTGCGGTGGACCGAGCCTGGCTGGGCCTGGCCGCCGTAATCGCCGAACTCGGCCTGGACGTTGAGCGAGCTCCTGGCGCCTACCGCGCTTGCCGCTGAGGTCGCGCCATGACACCGGTAGCAGAGGTCCACGTAGGTGTAGTCGTAGTCGTCCGGATATGCGCCATGCACGCTGTGGCATCGCGTACACGTGACCGCGGTGCTGCTCAGGCGATAGCCGTGAAGGTTCGCCGCCATGGTCTTGGACACTGCGGAGACCGTGGCCGGGGTAGTGGTCTCCTTGGCGCGCACGGCGTAGAACCACACGTACGACTGCTCCACCTCGGCCGAAAGCGCGGCGACCGTCGCACTCGTCGTGGTGACCGAGGCGACCGGCACGAGCGGACCGACATTGCTGCCGGTGATCGGCTGGGGGAGACGATACACATCGTAGGTGAGCGAGTGACCACCGGCGTCGGTCGAGGCGTTCCAGGTGATGGTGATCTGGCCTGCGGCGCTCACATATACATCTGTGAGCACGGGAGTGCTCGGTGTGGCGGCCATTGCTGGTGCGGACACGAGCAGTGAGCAGAGCGCCACTGCCGTTGCCGCCAGGCCGATCCGCGTCCTGCGCCGGTGTTGAGCGGACTCACGGAGCGTGTTCGCGTTCATAGCTGCACCGCCTGTACGAACGTGAGCGTGATCATCGGGTCGTCGAGCGTGGTGAGCCGCCACTCGCCGTTCACGTACCGCATCGGAACGGGGATCGTATGCTCCGATCTGATGCCCGCGTCCTCCCACACAACGAGGGTGTAGGCGAAGTAGAGCGTCGCCTCACTCGCCGAGAAGATGTTGACCGTATCGAGGGGAGCGCTCTCCACGATCGTGGGATACCTGTCGAGCAACGCCGAGAGGTACTCGGGCTGCGGCCCCTCGTCATCCGCCAGATGGTCGGCCAAGGCGCCATCGTCACCCGATGTGATGGCCGCGACGATCGCATCGGCCATGTCGCGGAGCGCAGCGGGGTCCTGCTCGACGATCTCGCGCGTCTCCTCCAGGTACTCGCGCTCTTCGTCGGTGAGGCCATCGCCGGGATCGTCGTCTCCAGGATCGGCAGGGGCCGTCGGGTCCGTGACGGCCGGCTTCGGCGGCCGCGGCGTGTCGCGCACCGAGCGAGCGCGGCTCCGGGCGGCCGTCGTACTCACAGGGGTCACACCTTCACCGGAATCCCCAGCGTCAGGGCTCCCGGACTCGTCGGCAGGGGACCCGTAGGGGGCATCCGCTGCTTCCTGGCTGCGATCCTCGGCGGACCGGACTGTCTCGCCGGCCTCGTCTGGAGTGCGACCGTACAGGAGCACCACCGCGCCGACGACCATAGCAAGCGCTATGAGTGCCGCCGCGAGACGTTTCGCACGTGTATCCACCCCGTCACCCCCCGGTATGTGACTTCACCACGAGTATCGTTCCTCCGGAGCGCAGACAATGTGCGCACTATCACAATCGGACTAGAAAGTGCGTGTGTGCAAGCGCCGAGCGGCCTTCACCGCGGCAGCGAACAGCGCTTCATCTGTTCCATGCGTTCCGTCCGGCAGATGGGTTTGCGTATCCCGGTACCCTGTGCTATTCTCATCGTCCCATTGCGGGGTGGAGCAGCTGGTAGCTCGTCGGGCTCATAACCCGAAGGTCGTCGGTTCGAATCCGGCCCCCGCGACCACGACTCATCGCAGGCCCGAGGCACAACGCCCTCGGGCCTGTTGCATTTCTGGCACCCCTGCCCGCCCGGGTTGCGAACCGGCTCCGCCGGGGCGATGATAGCGGTACTCGCAGCACTGTCGTCGGGCATCGGTGGCCGCAGCCCGGCTGAGACCCTGTCCGGCGACACTACCTCGAGGATCGCGCATGAGACTCTCCCGGATCATCATCTCCGTCGCACTCGTCGTACTGCTCCTTCTGCCGGGCGTGGCATCGGGCGTCGAGCCTGCCGCCGCCACACCCGGAGTGCGCGCCGCGGGCATCCTCGTGAAGCCGAGGCCGGGCCGCACGATCGCTTCGCTCTCGGCCGCGTCGGCAGCACCCACGCGTGTCGGCCGCAGCAACGTCTACCGGGTCGCGGCGGGCACGGATCTCGAGCGCACCCTCGCCGAGGTTCGTGCCGACCCGGCGATCGAGTGGGCGGAGCCGAACTACATCCGCGAACTGTCGGTCGGCTACACCTCCATGCCGAACGACCCGCACTTCATGGACGGGACCACCCTCTACTCGTCGGTCTCCTACCTCGAGCACGCGCGTTCCTGGTACCTGAGGGGCAACGGCAGTATCGGCGCTGACCGGGTGTGGCCCTACCTGGCTCCGGCACCCGCCGAGCCGCTGGGCGCCGAGGCTCCGGCCTCGGCCTTTCCTGTGGCGGTCATCGACAGCGGCTTCTACATGTCGCATCCGGACAAGAGCGCGAACATCACGGCCGGGAAGGACTGCTTCGACACCTATACCCGCGCCACCGATGTCGTCACGGTCGACGATGACGTGACGCCGGCGTCGTACATCGCGCCGAACAACAACGTCTACAACGCGTCTCACGGCACGTGCGTAGCCGGTGAGATCGCCGCGGGCGTGAACAATGGCATCGGTACCGTTGGCGCGGGCTACGACGCCCACGTGCGTGTCTACAAGGTGCAGGGAGTCTGCGTGGACGGCATCCCTGAGCTGGGTCTCGCGCCGGGCTCCGTCACCATCTTCGACAGTGCGGTGATCGATGCGATCCACCGGGCCACCGACGACGGATGCAAGATCATCTGCATGAGCCTGGGCGGCCCCGACGCGTCCGCGGCGCTCCAGGAGGCAGTGGACTATGCGCACGCACGAGGAGTGCTGGTGATCGCGGCAACAGGCAACACCGGCCGAAGCCCGGTCCAGTATCCGGCGGCATGCGCCAACGTGGTCGGAGTGGGCTCTTATTGGATCGACGACAACCGAAAGTCAGTGCCCGTCTTCCGGCGCTCCGCGTTCACCAGCTACGGGTCGGGCCTCGACCTGCTGGCGCCCGGCGAGGGCATCTGGGGCCTCATCAAGCCCGACTTCGACGACGATGGCGCCGGCTCGATCGCGTATCCCGGCTACACCCTGTGGGACGGCACCAGCATGGCCACGCCGCTCGTTGCGGGCGGCGCAGCCGCGCTGTGGCGGTTCGCTCCCGAACTCAGCAACGATGAACTCGCCGAGGTCATGTTCCGCTCGGCGCGCGACCTCGGTCCTACCGGATACGAGACCGGCTACGGGTGGGGCGCGTTCAACATGGACGCGGCACGTGTGGCTTTGGCCCTTACGATCACCCCGGTGGAGGGTACCGCGGAGGTAGGCACCGACCGGATCGGGACCGCGATCGCGGCATCCCGGCTTGCGTTCCCCGATGGCGGCGCTCCGTATGTGCTGCTCGCCACCGCGTACAACTGGCCCGATGCCCTCGGCGGCAGCGCGCTTGCCGGCGCGCTCGACGCGCCGATACTGCTGACGCGACAGGATACGCTGCCGGCGGCGGTCGCGACCGAGATCGCGCGGCTGGGAGCCGACCACGTGATCGTGCTGGGCGGCGCCGGCGCGGTCTCAGAGGCCGTGCTCGCACAGATCGACGGTCTGCCCGGAGTGGACACGGTCGAGCGGCTGGCGGGTGCGACGCGGTACCAGACCGCGGATGCGATCGCCGGGCGTACCCTGCAGGAACTCGGCGCGGGATGGGACGGCGGCGCGCTCGTGGTGACAGGCGAGGCGTTCCCGGACGCGCTTGGCGGATCGCCCCTGTCCACGGCGATGGGCTGGCCGGTCCACCTCGTGCACCCGAATCCGGTGGAGTGGCCGGCGATGGTGGACACGCTGCGGGCGGACGGGGTGGGATCCGTCCTGATCCTCGGCGGTACGGGAGCGGTGCCCGCGAGACTCGAGAACGACATCGCCGTGGCGCTGGGGTCGGCGAACGTGCAGCGACTCGGCGGGGCCACGCGGTACGAGACGGCGGCGGAGATCGCCCGCTATGGCGTCGACCACGCCGGGCTCGCGTGGAACGGGCTGGCGGTGTCATCCGGGGAGGACTTCCCGGACGCGCTCGCCGGAGGGGTGCTGCAGGGACATTCGGGCAGCGTCGTGCTCTTCTCGCTCCCGGACTCACTTCCCGGAGTCACCCAGGAGCAGCTCGCTCTGCGCCGGGGCGAGGTCGACTCCATCCGGTTCCTGGGCGGCACCGGCGCGTTGTCGGCCACCGTGCGTCAGGGTGTGACGGACGCGCTGACCCGGTAGCCGCGCGTACGCCAGCACTGCGACCCGCATCGGCCCACAGCCACAAGACACGCCGAATAGCGCCACTGACGACCGTTCGTCCATCGCGCGCTACCCTTCGCGGCGTCCACGCTACCGTTCGCGGTTCCGGTCTGGAACGGCTCGTTGCAAGAAGTTACAATCCGTCAACCAAGCAGATAGCGACGCTATCGCGACAGGTAAGGGGGTACGGCATGGTACACGACAGGTATCGCAAGGTCCTCGCCGTCCTGCTCGCATCCGTCCTGGCGCTCAGCATGTTCGGGCTGAACGGTTGTGCGGCGGATGACGGCGGCGACGGTGGCGAGGGCGACGGGGCGACCGGCGAGGTCGAGACGATCAAGATCGGCGTCCAGACCGCGCTCACCGGTCCGCTTCCGGACTACGGTGCGGCGGCCAAGAACGGCGTCGAGCTCGCGCTCGAGGACTTCGGCACGTTCGAGATGAACGGCACCACCTACGAGGTCGAGCTTGTCGTGCTCGACGACAAGGCCGAGCCGGCTGAGTCCGCCGTTGTGGCGCAGACCATGGTCGACGAGGGCGTTGTCGGCGTGATCGGCAGCCTCACCACCGGTGCCACGCTCTCTGCTATCCCGATCTACTTCGAGAACCGCATCCCGCAGATCAGCGGCTCGGTCACCGGCCCCAAGGCCAACGAGACCGGCGCCGACACCTTCTTCCGCACCTGCTGGAACGACGCCATCCAGGGCGAGGCGCTCGCTGTCTGGGCCATGGAGCTCGGCGCCAAGAAGGTCGTGCTGATGGACGACAACGGCGCCTACGCGGTGGGTCTGGCCGATGTGGCCGAGGCGACGCTCAAGGCCGAAGGCGTCGAGACGCTGCGCCAGAACTGCCAGTCGGGCGACAAGGACCTCTCGGCGCAGGTAGCCAACGTCAAGGAGTTCGGTCCTGACGCGATCATCTTCACCGGGTACCACCCCGAGGCCGGGCTCATGCGCAAGCAGATGGTCGAGGCGGGTCTTGGCGACGTCATCTTCATGGGTGGCGACGGCATCCGTTCGGCGGAGCTCGTTGCGCAGACCGGTGGCGACGCGAACGCCGAGGGCATCTACGCCACGTTCGGTGGATTCCCCGAGGAGCAGCAGCCTGGCTACGCGGCCTTCGCCGCCAAGTACAAGGAGAAGTACGGCGAGGAGGTCGGCCCGTACGCGCAGAACAACTACGACGCGTTCGGCGCGCTGATCGAGGCCATCAAGGCGGCCGGCTCCACGGATACCGAGGAGATCATCGCCGCGCTGCAGGCCCTCAGCTATGAGGGCGTGACGGGTACGTTCGGATTCTCGACCGAGAGTGAGGGTGCCGTGGCCAAGGGCGACATCGTCGTCGAGGGTCTCACCCCCGCGAACGTTCCACGGTATGTCGTGAAGGACGGCGTCTGGGTCTCGGCCCAGTAGCCAGGAACCGAAGGCGCCTGGTCACATTCGGGGGGCGCGGGACCTCATCCCGCGCCCCCCGCGCATCAGGTCGCCGCCTATGCATGTAGCGGTACGGATGCACGAGACCTGTCCATGGTGCAGAATGCACGAAGCGGGCGATCGGATGCACCGCATCCGGTGGGGAGTGGCACGTGAGCTTCGACCACATCATGAGCGTCACCATCGGTGGTCTGACCGTGGGCATGATCTACGCCCTCATCGCGCTCGGCTACACGATGGTGTACGGCGTTCTCAAGTTCATCAACTTCGCCCACGGCGAGGTGTTCACCGTGGGCGGGTATGTTGCGGCGTTCTCGCTGCTTGCGATGGGTATCGACGCCTCGACACCCTGGCTCAAGGTCGCCGGCGCGATCGCGCTCGCATTGGTGGCGGCGGTCACGGTCCCGATGGCGCTCGGGTTCCTTATCGAGCGCATCGCATACCGGCCGCTGCGCGGTAGGTCGCGCATCATCCCGCTGCTCTCGGCTATCGGTGTCTCGATCGTGCTGCAGCAGCTCATCATCATCGTCTTCGGGCCCAAGCCCGTGACCATCCCGACGCTCGCCCTGAGCTCGGCATCGGTGAACCTGTTCGGGGTCGACGTGCGGGTGTTGGCGCTCGTGATCATCGCGGTCTCCGCGGCGCTGATGGTGGGGCTCACCTACCTGGTGAAGTCGACCCGCATCGGCAAGGCGATGCGCGCGACCTCGCAGGACATGGAAGCCGCCGAGATGATGGGCATCGACACGAACCGCACCATCGCGTTCACGTTCCTCGTGGGCTCGGCGCTCGCCGGCATCGGCGGCCTGCTCGTGGTGATGTACTACGGTTCGCTCAAGTACGACGCCGGGTTCCTGTACGGCCTGAAGGCGTTCACGTCCGCCGTGCTCGGCGGTATCGGCAACATCCCCGGCGCCGTTGTGGGCGCTATCGTCCTCGGCATGACCGAGACCTATGGCGTGAGTGTGGACCTCGGGTTCCTCGCATGGTTCGTGCTCGCGGGTCTCGCGCTCGGCATCTACGTGCAGATGGTGCGTGTGCCGAACCGCCGGCTCGCCCATATCGCGGCCGACCGGCGCACGCCTGAGTACGAGCGCAGCATCATGAACGTGTACCGGCTCGCCCCGTACCACGGGATCAAGACGCTCCTGGCCGAGCGTACCGACGCGCTGCTGTCGGTGTCGGCGGCCGACGCGGTGCGCCTGATGGCGGGCAACATCTTCCTCGCGGTGCTCGCGACGATCATGTTCATCAACTCGAGCGTACGCATCGACACGCGGTGGCAGCCGGTCATCGCGTTCGTGGTACTCATGGTGATCCTCATGTTCCGTCCGTCGGGCATCCTCGGCGAAGCCGTCACGGAGAAGGTGTAGCCATGGCCATACGGATGAAGACCTCATCGGGTCAGGACACGGCGCCCACGCACGGTGACACTGTGGTCCAGCGGATCGCTTCGGCGGTGCCCGGGTGGGTATGGTGGCTGGCGGGCATCGTGATCGCGGCGGGCTTCCCGCTGCTCAACGTGATCGGTGTGGTCGAGACGGCGTGGCTGCGCGTGGGCGTGGTGTCGCTGATCTTCGTGCTGCTCTCGCTCGGACTCAACATCGTGATGGGCGAGACGGGCCTGCTCAACCTCGGCTACATCGCGTTCTTCGCGTTCGGCGCGTACACCACGGCGCTGCTCTCATCGCCGAAGTTCGAGATCCGGTGGCCGTTCCTGGCGGTGATCGTCGTGAGCACGCTCGTGGCGATGGTCGCCGGATTCCTCATCAGCCTGCCCACGCTGCGGCTGCGAGGCGACTACCTGGCCATCGTGACGCTCGCCTTCGGCGAGATCGTGCGCCTGACCATCATCAATCTCGTGCCGCTCACCAATGGCCCCAACGGGATCACCGGCATCTACTCACCGCGGCTGTTCGCTGGCGCCAAGCCCGCGCTCGAGGGCATCGAGGCGTGGTTCATCATCGACAAGCCGCTCGAGTACTACTACCTCGTGCTCGTGTGCGTGGTCGTGCTCGCGGTGCTGCTCACCAACCTCAAGAACTCGCGCATCGGCCGGGCGTGGAACGCGCTCAGGGAAGACGAGCTCGCGGCCATCTCCTCGGGCATCACCGCCGTGCGTGCCAAGATGCTCTCCGTGGTGCTCTCGGCGGGAATCGCGGGCTTTGCCGGCTCGCTCTTCGCGTACTACAGCAACGTGATCAGCCCCGAGTCGTTCCTGTTCATGCAGTCGGTGATCGTGGTCTGCATGGTGGTGCTGGGCGGCATGGGCTCGATCCCCGGCGTGATGCTCGGCGCCGTCGTGCTCCAGGCGCTGCCGCAGCTCATCCGTGAGGCAGCCGGTGCGGCACGCAGCGACTTCGAGGTATACCGGATGCTCATCTACGGCATCCTCATCGTGGTGATGGTGATCTTCCGCCCCGAAGGCCTGCTGCCCGACAAGATCTTCAAGCGCGAGGCGCACGAGGTGGACCCGCGCGAGCTCGAGATGACCCGCCAGTCCCTCTTCGATCTCGAAGAGGGCGAGAAGGACCTGGGGGTGTAGCCGATGGAACCCGTACTCGAACTCCAGGACGTCTCGATGAGCTTCGGTGGCCTCAAGGCCGTGGACAGCCTGTCGTTCGCGGTGCGTGAGAACGAGATCGTCTCGATCATCGGCCCCAACGGCTCGGGCAAGACCACCACGTTCAACCTGATCAGCGGACTGTACGAGCCCCACTCGGGCGACATCCTGCTGAAGGGCGAGAGCGTGGCCGGATTGCGGCCCGACCTCGTGCACGACAAGGGCATCTCGCGCACATTCCAGTCGCTGAGGCTCTTCTCCAACATGAACGTGCTCGAGAACGTCCTCGTGGGCATGCACTCGGTCACGAAGGCGGGCCCGTTCGCCTCGATGCTCCGGCTGCCGAGCGTTCGCCGCGAGGAGAAGGCGATGTATGACAAGGCGCAGGAGATCCTCGGCATGTTCCCGGGGCGATTCTCAGGCCCGCGGCAGCTGCAGCCGGCCTACTCGCTCTCCTACGCCAACCGGCGGCGGCTCGAGATCGCGCGCGCGCTTGCCTCGGATCCCGTGCTGCTGCTGCTCGACGAGCCGGTCGCGGGCATGAACCCGGCGGAGTCGCACGAGGTCATGGAGCAGATCAAGATGCTCCGCGAGAAGGGCTACACGATCCTGATGATCGAGCATGACATGCATGTTGTGGAGGGTGTCTCGGACCGCGTGATCGCCATGGACCATGGCGTGAAGATCGCCGAAGGCACGTATGACGAAGTCGCCAACGACCCCCAGGTTGTGGAGGCCTACCTTGGCAAGCGAGCAGCAGACGCCACTGCTTGAGTTCCGGAACGTCCAGACGTACTACGGACGGATCCAGATCCTCAAGGGTGTGGACTACAAAGTGTATCCGGGAGAGATCGTGTGCCTGCTCGGCGGTAACGCGTCGGGCAAGTCCACCACGATGAAGACCATCCTCGGCATCGTGAAGCCCGCGAAGGGCGAGGTGCTCTGGGAGGGTGAGGTCATCAACGGCCTGCGGACCGCGGAGCGCATCAAGCGGGGTATCGCGACCGTGCCGGAGAACCGGCGCCTCTTCCCGAACCTCACGGTGCTCGAGAACCTCGAGATGGGTGCCTACACGCGTACCGACAGCGCGGCGATCGCCGAGGACCTGGAGCGGGTGTACGGGTTCTTCCCCAAGCTTGCCGAACGGCGGAAGCAGCGCGCGGGCACGCTCTCAGGCGGCGAGCAGCAGATGGTCGCCTTCGGGCGCGCGCTCATGAGCCGGCCGAAGCTGATCTGCATGGACGAGCCGTCGATGGGGCTTTCGCCGGCGCTCGTGGACCAGAACTTCGAGCTGATCCAGCAGGTGAACGAGCAGGGTGTAGCGGTGTTCGTGGTGGAGCAGAACGCCAACGCGGCGCTTTCCATCGCCGACCGCGGCTACGTGCTGCAGGGCGGACGGTTGTTCACCGAGGGTACCGCCGCAGAGCTGCTGGAGAATCCCGAACTCAAGCGAGCGTACCTCGGCGGGTAGCGCGTTCGTTTCCAGGTCTGAGCGCGATATCCGCGAACGCCCGGCGGCGTTGTGCCGCCTCCCGTCCGGAAGCTGCGTGAACGACCTGCATCTGGCACCGATTTCGCGTACCATACCTATGATCAGTGGGTCAGGTGTCCGACCAGGGTCGCCTGCGACCGCTTCATGCAAAGGAAGTCGACCAACCCGATGACAGCACGCTCCGGTACACGTACGTCGCAAGCCGTGGGGATCGCGATCCTCGTCGCGATCATCGCTGTCATCGTCGGGCTCGTGGTCGCCCAGTACGGCTACTACCAGCCCGACAGGGCGGGCGTGGCCGAGCACCCGGAGATCGGCTCCAAGTCGTGCGCGTCGTGCCACGACCACAAGCACCAGGAGCCGTATCTCGGCGAGTGCGAGACCTGCCACACCACGTCGTCGTGGCTGGCGACCCACTACACTCACCAGAACCCCGAGTTCAACACATCCTTCCACGCGATCATCGGCTGCGAACGCTGCCATGATGAAGGCGAGCCGCTTCCCTCGGCAGCATGTGAGAGCTGCCACGCCGCGCGGTCGCCGCACGGCGTGGGCCCCGTGGCCTGCGCGCCCTGCCACACGGTGTTGGCCTGGTCGATGCAGCGTCCGATCCCCGCAGACCACCTGTCGCTCGAGGGAGGCCACGAGGGACTCTCGTGCTTCGAGTGCCATACCGCCGGCGTCGAGGTACCCGCGAGCGGCGCCCGTGGCTGCGTGGACTGCCACGGGCCCAACCACGGCGGCCTGACCGACTGTGAGAGCTGCCACGAACCGTCGCGCGGCTGGGAGCCGCTGCCCGGGTTCGACCACTCGCTCTTCTTCAAGCTCGAAGGCAAGCACACGCTGGCGGACTGCGCCGACTGCCACAAGAACAACACGTTCGCCGGGACGCCCACCGTATGCCAGGGATGTCACCCTGTGGCGCACAAGAACCTGACCCTCTGCGAGCAGTGCCACACGCCGCACGGCTTCGTGCCGTCGAGCTTCAACCACGACAAGTACTTCCCGATCACGGGCGGACACACCAAGCTGGACTGTCTGGCGTGCCACCCGAAGGGGATCTACGACGGCACTCCCACCGTGTGCACCGGATGTCACGGCTCGGCGCATGGCGGTCTGACCGCGTGCCAGAGCTGCCACACCACGAAGGGCTTCGTGCCTTCGACGTTCAACCACGCGAGTCGCTTCCCGCTGGTGGGAGCGCATGCGAGCGTTGCCTGCAGCTCCTGTCATCCGGGGAACAAGTACGCGCAGAACATCGGCGGCGGCTCGCAGGCGTGCTCGGCGTGCCCCGCCTCCCCCCCCGGCAGCGGGATCACTGCCTGCACGTCATGCCACAGGCCGACGGCGTGGTCCGACATCCTGCTCGCCGAGCATCCCGGCGAGATCAAGCTTGGCGCCGCACACACGGAGCGCGCATGCACGCTCTGCCATCCCACGCTGAAGTTCATCGACGATGCGACGAAGCCGTGCCAGGACTGCCACCTGCCCGACGTCCCGCACGTAGGGCCGGAGAACTGCCTCGACTGTCACCGTCCCACCACATGGGCCGAGGTGCACTTCACGCACCCGGACATCGGTGTGCACGAGGCGCGTCCGTGGCTGAACTCGTACTGCCTGCGCTGTCATCCGGGTCCGGACTTCACGATCGTGAGCTGCACGAGCTGCCATCTGTTCGTGCCGCCGTCCTCGAACCCGACGGCGACGCCGTTCCCGGTGCCGTCGATGACCAACATCGTGCCGCTGCCCGAGCTGCTGGCTCCTGTGCCCGAGCAACCCGGTCCGGCCGGCTCCGTCGACACGACCGTGGAGAGCACGCCGGCTGCGGAGTAGTCCGGGACGGAAAGCCCGAGTCCGCGATGCACGAACGGCGCCTCACGGGGCGCCGTTTCGCGTTTCCGCGGCTTTGGCCACTGTCGCGCGGCTCCTTCAGGCGGTATGGTTTGTATAGCTTCCTGGCATGTCTGCATACACCACGTGAGGAGTCTCGATGATCAAGGTCGCGGTATGGGGCACCGGCATGATGGGTCAGGGCCTACTCGACTACATCCTCGACCGCCCCGGGCAGATCGAACTCGTGGGCGCGATCGATGCGGACCCGGCACGACAGGGCTCGACCGTCGGCGACCTGCTCGGCAGGCGATGCGACGTGCCCGTGACCGGGGATGCCGCGGCCGTGCTGGCACGCGAGCCCGAGGTCGTGTGCATCTGTACGCGCAGCAACCTCGATGAGGTCTCCGATCAGGTTGAGGCGGCGGTCCGCGCAGGCGCCAACGTGCTCTGCACCGCCGAGACACTGGCGTACCCGTGGGCGAGCGATCCCGACTGGGCGGAGCGGTTCGAGGACATGGCCGTCGAGCACGACGTCTCCATCCTCGGCACGGGAATCAACCCCGGCTTCATGCTCGACGCGCTGATCGTGGCGTGGAGCTCGGTGTGCCTCAGGATCGACCGCATCGAGGCCCAGCGCATCAACGACCTCTCGCCGTTCGGCCCCACCGTCATGCAGAGCCAGGGCGTGGGCACCACGGTGGAGGAGTTCGAGCGCGGTGTCGCCGAGGGCACCATCGTGGGGCACATCGGCTTCCCTGAGTCCATAGGACTGATCGCCGACGCGATCGGGTGGGAGATCGACGAGGTCGTGGAGACGCGCGAGCCCATCATCACCAACGTGCCGCGGGAAACGCCGCATGTGAAGGTCGAGCCGGGCGACGTGTGCGGCTGTCGTCACATCGGACGGGGCTACAGCAACGGTGAACTCAAGATCGAGCTCGTCCACCCGCAGCAGATCCACCCGCACCTCGAGGGCGTGGAGACCGGTGACTACATCACGATCATCGGCGATCCCGAGATCCACATGTCCACGAGTCCTGAAGTGCCCGGCGGCAAAGGCACGTTCGCCTCGACCGGCAACTACATCCCGCTGATCGTGGACGCCCCTTCGGGCATTCTCACGGTGACCGACCTGCCCGTGCCGCGGTTCTGGGCGCCAGCGGAGTAAGGGGTCGCACAAGGGGTACACCTTCATCGCGGGGCCGATTCGTGCACGTGTGCGAGCAAGGGAGTGAGTGATGACCGACCTTATCCGCTGTAGCGTGGGTGATTGGGTGGAGGTGCAGTACGTCCTGCTGCCCTCGGAAGACCGCGCCCCGGGCATCCCCGAGGACACCGCGGCCCAACCCCTGCGGGCGTGGGTGAAGGGTTTCGCCCTCGGCTCGGCGATGATCGGTGATGAGCTGAGCGTGGAGACGATGAGCGGGCGTGTGGTGCGCGGGCATCTCTCGGAGATCGAGCCAGGCTACACGCACACCTTCGGCTCTCCGCCGGCCGAGATCGTCGGGATCGGACGTGATCTCAGGACCCGTGTCTCGGCGTACCGCGCGAAGGCGGGTGAGTAGCATGGCGACCCGCTACGAACAGGTCATGGCTCGCAAGGGCGAGATCATGAAGGCGGCCCTCGGCATGGACTACGCGCAGTTCGAGCGCAGTCCGATCGCCTTCGACTACGAGCGCATGATGTCGGCGCACGGGTACACGCTCGAGCGCATCCGCTCGATACAGCGTGCAGCCGGCGTGGGGCTCACGCCGCTGCTGGAGCTCCGCAACCTCACCGACCTGGTGCGCTCCTATGCGGAGCCGGGGCACGGCGCGCGGATCTTCGTGAAAGACGAGGCGGCCAACATGGCCGGTTCGTTCAAGGACCGGCGTGCCAGCATGAGCATCCATGTGGCGGCCGAGAAGGGGTATCCCGGCGTGATCGCCGCAACGTCGGGCAACTACGGCGCGGCGGTTGCGAGCCAGGCCGCACGCGCCGGACTCAAGTGCATCATCTGCCAGGAGACGTTCGACTCGCGGCATGTGGGGCAGCCTGAGATCGTGGAGAAGTCGCGCATCTGCGAAGCGTTCGGCGCCGAGGTCGTGCAGATGACCGTGGGGCCGGAGCTCTTCTTCCACATGCTCGAGCTGCTGGATGAGACAGGGTACCTCTCGGCATCGCTGTACTCGCCGTTCGGGGTCTCGGGGATCGAGAGCCTGGGCGCCGAGCTTGCCGAGGAGATGATCGCGCTCACGGGAGCGCCGCCCACGCATGTGGTGGTGACCCACGCGGGCGGCGGCAACACCACCGGTACCGCGCGTGGGCTCGAGCGGATGGGCGCTCGCGACACCGTGGTGGTGAGCGCGAGCGTGGACCTCTCGGGGCTGCACATGGCGAGCGACACGGACTTCAACCGCAAGAGCTTCACAACCGGACACACCGGCTTCGGCGTCCCGTTCGCTACCTGGCCCGACCGCGCGGACGTGCCGCGCAACGCCGCCCGCTCCCTGCGGTACATGGACCGCTACCTCACCGTCACGCAAGGCGAGGTCTTCTACGTGACCGAGGCCCTCTCCAAGCTCGAGGGGCTCGAGCGCGGGCCGAGCGGGAACACGGCGATGGCCGCGGCGATGTCGCTTGCGCGCGAGCTGCCCACTGACGCGACGGTGGTGGTGCAGGAGACGGAGTACACGGGTGCGGGCAAGCACCACTGGTCACAGCTCGCGTTCGCCAGGGCGCAGGGAATCGAGGTCCGGTCGGGTGATCCGGCGGACAACGCGCCGGGACGCGTGATCGTGATCCCCGAGCGGCCCGAGCAGATCCGGGCCCACGATATCGACCTCACACGGCTGCGCCGGTCGTACATCCGCAACGCGCTGCAGCACGCGCCAGCGGGATACGAGCCGACGCCGGAGGACATCGTGTTCCTCGCCGAGGACACGAACACTACCCCCTCGGCGGTGGAGGAGATCATCTCGGAGTTGCGGGCGGGGTAGGGC
>JAZIGI010000035.1:0-23833 GCA_036679125.1 Actinomycetota bacterium
CCCCTCGGGGAGGGGCGCCGGCTCGAGGGGCACTGTCTCAGCCACGGGCGGTGCGGGGATCTCGGCGAGATCGGCCAGCGAGATGGCGCCAAGGTCGGCGAAGGGCGCCTCAAGGTCTTCGGGCTCACCGGCCGAGGCCGTAGGTTCGTCCAGCGGGGCCACGACGGGCTCAGGCTCAAGCTCCGCGTCGACCTCTGGCGGCAGCATGGACTCCGTCCACTGGTCCAGCACGTCGGGGACGAACGCCACGCCTTGCTCATCGAACGCCGCGGGCTCGACGGGCGTCACGATCGCCGAGGGGGCCTCAGATTCTGCCTCCGGCCCTGGTGTCCCCTGTGGATGGAGCACCGCTTCCATCATCTCGGTGAACACGGCCATGTCATCCTCGTTGGGAGACTCCGCTCCCACCGACAGGAACTCAGGGACCTCGTGGTCCTGCTCGATCTCCTGCGCCACGGCCTCGCCGACCGATGTCTCAGAGGCGACCCCGGCCGCGACCTCAGGCTGGAGCTCGACTTCAGGCCCCGCCTCCGCCGCGACTGCCGGCTCAGGCTCGGCCTCGACCGCCGCAGCGGCAGCGGCCTGAGCCTGCGCCCGTTCGCGCTTGGCCTCTCGGGCGGCGCGTTCAGCGCGCAGCCGCTCGACCTCCTCGTCGGACGGGACCTCGAGGAGGCCCGCTGAGAACAGCCCGTAGATGACGCGAGCGACCTCGAAGTCGGTGCTGCGTATCTCAAGCGCCAGATCGCGGACCGAGCGGGTGCCGTCGATGAGCAGCAGCAGGTTCCACTCCACCGGCTTGAGGGAGATCTCGAAGGTCCCCTCGCCCGGCGCGGTCGCCATCTTGAAGACCATGTCCGCCGACGGGACCTTCTTCTTGATGCGGTTCCACTCCTCGAGGCGGCGACTCCCCTCCATCACGATGTTCTCAACGGAGACGGAAAGCCCGATATCCTCGTGCGCCACCTCGGGCAACGTCTCGAAGTCGAAGTCGCCCTCGTCCCAACGCATGATGTCGAAGATCGTGTCCTCGATCTGCTCCTGCACGAACGACTCGAGCACCTGCTGGGTGATGTAGCCCTCGCTCACCAGTATCTCGCCGAGCCGGCGCGTACCGCCCTCGGCATCGTGGATCTCGAGCGCGCGCTTAAGCGCGGCGGGCGTGATGCGCTGTGCGCTGACGAGGCGCTCACCTAGGAGCTCGTGCCGCCAGTTCGACTGAGCGAAGAACACATCGCCGTCGCGGAACCAGATACTACCCTCGGTATCCGGGCGGACGATACGCAGCACACCGGTCTTCCCGCTCAGTTGAACGAGCTGGAAGACGTCCGGAAGACTGAAGTCTTTGAGGTTGCCGCGTAGTGCCATCTGTTGGAACCGTCACTCCCCCGTGAAGCATCGTCTCGTGTGGGGACGCGGACCAGGATCAGCCGAGTATCTGGCCGATGCGGTCAGCGGTCGCTTTCATGTCGTACAGGACCAGACCGAGCTTGGCGCTCGGCTCGGCCATCGCGGTGAGCACCGCGCGGCTGCCGGCCGCGATGAGCAGCACGTAGCCGTTCTCCCCCTCGATGAACACCTGCGAAAGGTGACCGCGGCCAAGCTCGGCGGCAGCGCGCTCGCCAAGGCCGAGGATCGCGGCGGACATCGCACCCACGCGGTCGGCCTGCATGCCCGCGGGCAGCGCCGAGGCCATCGTGAAGCCATCCAGGCTCACGAGCGCAGCCGCCTGGATGTCGCCATCCTCTCGCATGAGGTCATCGAGCGCCTGCGCGAGCGACTCCTCGCGCGAGAGCTGCCGTGTCGTGGTCTGCGGCCTCACCTGTGCGACGGGGGCCGGCGCGGCGACCACGGCGGCTGGCGCCGGAGCGGGTTGCGCCACGGGGGCGGGCGCCGGAGCGGCCGACACGGGCGCCGGAGCGGCCGACACGGGCGCCGGAGCGGGAGCCGCCTGGGGCGTCACAGGAACAACGACCGGCGCACCGAGCAGATCGTCGTCCTCGAACGACTCGTCATCGGTGTCGCTGATGAAGTAGTCGCCGATGCCCTTGTCCACCATCGTGTCGTCACCTCCGGAAGCGGTAGTCAGACAGGCCGGATGTCTGGATGGCGTGCGCAAGCAGACCCGACCTGGGGCTAGCAGTCCCAGTCTCTCACGTCACCCGAGGCGAAACAACCGTGAAAAGGCAGGTCGCGGGCGTTAGACGACCACTCGCATGACTTCCTCGATGGACGTAAGGCCCGCGAGGACTTTGGAGAAGCCGTCATCGCGCAGAGTGAGCATCCCCTCGGCGACGGCGATGCGCGCGATCTCATCGCCGGAGGCGTGGTTCACGCACGCGCGTTCGATGTCCTCGGTCACAGACATGACCTCGTGGATGCCCATCCGACCCTTGTAGCCGATGTTGTTGCACTTCTTGCACCCCACCGCACGATAGAGCCTCGGCGGACGGCCCGGCGTGTACGGGAAACCGATGCGCTCGAGCGCCGCCTCGTCCGGCGTGTACTCCTCGCGACATTCCTTGCACAGGCGGCGCGCGAGGCGCTGCGCCAGCACGCAGTTGATGGCCGAGGCCGACAGGAACGGCTCCACGCCCATCTCGGTGAGGCGCGTGAGTGCCGAAGGGGCGTCGTTGGTGTGCAGCGTAGAGAGCACGAGGTGGCCGGTCAGCGCCGCCTCGATGGCGATGGTGGCGGTCTCCTTGTCACGGATCTCACCGATCATGACGACGTCGGGGTCCTGACGGAGGATCGACCGGAGCGCCGCCGCGAACGTGAGCCCGGCCTTCTCGTGCACCTGGACCTGCGAGAGTCCTTCCAGGCGGTACTCGACCGGGTCCTCGACGGTAATGAGGTTCACGGTGGGCTTGGTGGTCTTGTTGATGGCAGCGTACAGCGTGGTCGACTTACCCGAGCCCGTGGGGCCGGTGACGAGCAGGGCGCCGTACGGACGGCTGATCGCCTCCATCACGCGCTCCATCGGCTGCTCAAGGAAGCCGAGGTCTTCGAGCGACATCATGATCGCGTCCTTGCGCAGCAGCCGCATGACCGACATCTCGCCATGGACCGTTGGAAGGATGGCGACACGGAAGTCGACGGACTTGCCGTCGAGCACCACGCCGAAACGGCCGTCTTGCGGGATACGCCGCTCGGCGATGTCCATGGAGCACTGGATCTTGAGGCGGCTGATCAACTGACGATGGACCTTCTTCGGGCTGCGCATGATCTCCTGGCACACACCGTCTATGCGGTATCGCACCCGGATGTCCCGCTCCCCCGGCTCGATGTAGATGTCACCCGCGCCCTGCCGGATCGCCTCGGTCACGATGTGGTTCAGGATCCGCGCGACCGGCGCCTCTTCGTCGCCCGCGCCTTCGTCCTCGTCCGTGATGTCGACGGAGACGCTCTCCAGGTTGCCCACCATGTCTTCGACGTTGGTCTGCATGGTGGCGAGGCGCTCGATCGATGAGTCGAGATCGCTCTCGGCGGCCACAACGGGCTTGATGTCGTAGCCGGTGACGATCCGCAGATCATCGATCGCGAAGATGTTCGCGGGATCGGCCATCGCCACGACGAGCTCATCGTCCTGGATGCGGATAGGCAGCACGCTGTGACGCCTCGCGATATCGATGGAGATCATCGCTGCGGCGTTCGCGTCGATGTCGATGGCGCCGAGGTCGACGAATGCGAGTCCCATGCTGTCTGCCACGGCGCGGGCGAACGTGACCTCGTCGGTCACCTTCTGGTCGATCAGCGTCGCGCACAGTGACCGGCCGTTGGACTCGGCCAGCGCGCAATCGAGCTGCTCCTGGGTGATCAGGCCGCCCTGGACGAGCACGCGGCCGAGCCTCTTGCCCGATGCCGCCGTCACAGCGAGCCCCCCTCGACGGGAGCGGACTGCCCCGCCAGAGCAGCCGAGGCGGCCGCCCGCATCACATCACGCGGGGCACGTGTCTGGCCGTTGGCGTCGCCCATCCAGATGTCGATCGCCAGCGCACCCTGCGCCACAAGCATCCCAAGACCGCATACGGCCTGCGCTCCGGCGGATCGCGCCGCACGGATCAGCGCGGTGTCCGGTCGCTGATACACCATGTCGTAAACGAGCTGGCCCTCACGGACCCACTCTCCGGGGATGGGGCTTGGATCATCCACACCCATACCCACCGGCGTGGCGTTGATGATGAGGTCACCCTCGCGCACGGCAGAAGCGGACGCAGCGTCAAGATGCAGCGCCTCCGCGGCCACACCACGGAGGCTGCCGCTCACGCGGTCGAGAAGCACCTCGGCGCGCTCGAGGTCCCTGTTTACGATGGTGATCCTGCCAGCCCGTGCCAGGATGCACGCGGTGACCGCCGCCCCGGCGGCACCACCCGCGCCGATGACCACCACCGCGCGGCCTGCGGGATCGAAGCCCGCGTCGTTCTGCAGCGACTCGAGCAGGCCACGACCGTCGGTGTTGTAGCCGATGAGCTGGCCGTCAACGCAGTGCACGGTGTTCACGGCGCCGGCAAGCTGAGCGAGCGTGGCGGTCTCGTCGCAGAGGCTAAGCATCGTCTGCTTGTGCGGCATGGTCACGTTGAAGCCCACGAACGGCAGCGTGCGCGCTGCCTCGGTGAACGCGAGAAGCGCCCGGTTGTCGGGAACGCCGAGCGGGATGCACGCCCAGTTCAGGCCGAGGGATTCGTAGGCGGCGTTGTGCATCACGGGTGAGAGCGACTGCGCGATCGGCCACCCGATCACGGCGGTCGGCCGCGTTCGTCCGTTGATGATCACCCGCCGCTCCCCCTTTCCGTGCCCGCTACGCCTCCGGGCGTCTGCCTGCCATTATGCGCCGTTCCAGCGCTCGAAGCACCCTGGTGTGCCCCATATCGGACGGCGTCAGCGGCTCCACGAGCACGGTGCGCACACCCGCGAACCTGCCGCCAAGGATATCGGTGAAGATCTGATCGCCCACCATCGCACACTCGGACCTATCCGCGTTCAGCAGCCGCGCCGCACGCCATATCCCGAACGGCAGAGGCTTGGCTGACTTGGGTATCACCGGCAGCCCCAGCGCCTCGGCACGATCGTGGATGTCGTCATGCCAGTTGTTCGACACCAGGCACGCACGGAACCCGGCCGGCTCGAGCGAAGCGATCCACTCACGGATCTCCGGGATGACCTCGGTCGAGTGATGGGGCGACACGGTGTTGTCCACGTCCAGCAGAAGCACCGTGATCCCCTCGGCGCGCAGGGCATCGAGGTCGAGTGCGGTCACATGGCTGACATAGTGGTGAGGTCGCAGCAGCTCGATCGCTCCTTAGTGGTCGGGCACGCCGTCGTGGTCGTGGTCGTGGTCGACCTCTTCGAGCTCGTCCGCATGCTCGGCATCGAGACGCTCGAGCTCGGCCTGCACCGCAGCATCCAGGTCCTCGCGGCCCGCCCTGCGCAAGATGTCCCCGAGTATGGGATACCACTGGTGCTGCTGCAGGGGGTCGAGCCACTCCACGTCGTCATCGAGCGCACGCTCCGCGGTGCGTGCCGCAGCCGCCAGGCCTTCGCCGTAGAGGTACTGCATCTGAGCGAGATTGGAGAGGGTAAGCCCCGAACGCGGATTGGCCTCGACGCCGCGCTCGGCCATCGCAAGCGCGTCAGCGATCCTGTCGTTGTCGGCCAGGATCCACGACCCGACGGGGTAGGCTTGTGTCTGCTGCGGATCCAGGGCCACCACCAGGGAGATCGAACTCAACATGTAGCGCTGCTCGCCGAGCGACACCCCGGAGTAGTACCCATGCATCACGGGATGGATCCTGTTCCACAAGGCTGCGGCCGCGAACGTCTTGATACCGGTGAGATACGACGAGGCGGCTCGGCCGACGGCCTCGGCCGTCTGTGCACCCGAGGACTCCGGAACGAGCGCGTCAGCGGCCGCCTGGCCCCCAAGGACCAGTACCAGCCCTATCGCCAGGACGCCGAGCGCGATCCTGTCTCTGAACGCGCCCATCAGAGGTCTCTCCGCCCGAAGAGCCAGACCGCGGCGGACAGTGCGATCGCGACGAAGCCCACGAACACAACGAGCATGCTCAGCACGTACAGCGCGGGTACGCCCGTGCCATGGGCTACCGGATTGACGATGTTGAAGGTGTCCAGCGACGGATAGAACGGCCTCAGTGCAAGCGCGCCCTCGCCGCCGATGAGCGTCGAGCGGGAGTGCCCCACGAACAGGACAGCAAGCGCCGCGGTCACCACAACGACCGGACCCGCTACCGCTGAGATGGCGACTGCGAACGCGGAGAGCACGCCCATCTCCAGCCATACAGCGAGAGCACCCTGCCAGAGGCGCCACATCGGATCACCATACCGGGCGAGCGCGATGACCTGCTGCACACCGGTGAAGGCGGCGATGGCGCCCCCCGTCACGATGAGGACCCCGAGCCACGAGCCGACAAGGTACTCGCCCCGGCTGACGCCCTTGGCAAGCACGTTGTAGACGGTGCGGCGTTCCACCTCGGAGGGAACGCGATTGGCCGCGAGAGACAGGGTGAGCACGAGTGCCGTGACGAACGAGAGCGCGAGCGCGACCTCCCGGTACACCGCATCCTCGATCCCCAACCCGTAGCTCGGCAACGACGGGATCGCCATCGCAAGGACCGCGGCGAACACCAGCACGACATACACCACCTTGCGGCGGAGGCTGTCGGTCACGACCGCAAGCGCGATCGGCCAGATGCGCGTCATCATCGATCCTCACCTCCTTCGGCGGTGGCGGCAAGGAGCCTGGCGAAGTAGTCCTCCAGCGAGTCGCGCACCGGCGTGACCGAGACGACGCGCCCGCCCGCGTCATCGACGGCGTCGATGACCGCGCGAACGGCCTCATCGGCCACCGAGAACACCGAGATGCCGCCCGTGACGGCGACGTCGCCGGCGAGTCCGGCCACCGGCGCGGGCAGACCGCCATCGAGACCCCGCACCCGAATGGACGTCCGCCCTTCCACGTTCAACAACGCGTCGAGATCGCCCTCGGCGGCCACACGACCCGCATTCATGATCGTGACATCGTCACACACGGCCTCGACCTCTGAGAGCTGGTGGGATGAAAGCAGCACCGTCACACCGGCATCGCGCAACTCGAGCATGAGGTTGCGGACATCGCGCTGACCCACAGGGTCGAGACCGGAGGCTGGCTCGTCGAGCACCACGACCTCGGGCTCGTTGATAAGCGCCTGCGCGATGCCGAGTCGCTGCAGCATGCCGCGCGAGAACGCGTCGAGCGTGGTCTTCTCGCGACCCTGCAGCCCCACGCGCTCCATGAGCGCCGTTGTGCGCGGCGTGATCTCATCGCGGGGGACACCGGCCAGCTGCGCATACAACCTGAGCGCCTGCGCGGCTCGTAGATGCTGTGGGAAATACGGCTGTTCGGGCATGAACCCCACCCGGCGCCGACCCCCTGGCCGCGTGGAGTCCTCTCCAAGGATCCGGAACTCGCCGCCGGTGGGGCGCACGAGGCCGAGCAGCATTTTGATCGTGGTGGTCTTGCCGGCGCCGTTCGGGCCGAGCAGACCATGGATGGTGCCGTGGGCGACGCTGATGTCCACGCCACGCACCGCGTCACGCTGCGGTGCGCCGACGATGGGCTTGTACCGCTTGTGCGCACCCCGTATGAGGATCGCAGGACCGTTGTCCTCGCTCATGGTCAGGGGGTCACCTCTCTCGACTTCTCCTTGGCGATCAGGAACTCCTCGTAGGTCTCGCAGAAGGTGTGCGAGCCGTTGGTGCCGGTGAGCACGTAGTACAGGTACTTCGTCTCGGCAGGCGCGGCGGCGGCCTGTAGCGATGCCAGCCCCGGGCTTGCGATCGGTCCGGGCGGCAGGCCCCCGTACTTGTAGGTATTGTACGGGCTCTCGATGGTCAGGTCGCTGTTGAGCAACCGCGGGCGGTTCTTCTTGATCACGTACTCGATCGTGGCGTCGATCTCGAGCTTCATGCCGATACGGAGGCGGTTGTGGATGACCGATGAGACCAGAGGACGCTCCTCGGCCAGGCGGGATTCGCGCTCGATCATCGAGGCGAGCGTGACGAGCTCGTGCATGCCCATCTCCCCCGCCGCTGACAGGTCGACCGTAGCGAACTCCTGGTCGAACTGCACGAGCATCATCTCGATCACGTCGGCGGCCGTTGCGCCCTCGACGATCCGGTACGTCTTGGGAAAGAGGTAGCCTTCGAGCGAGCCCTCGTGAACGGCCTCGAGGTACGGATGGTCATCCTGGAACCCGGCGGCGCCGCCGAGGGCCAGCGCACGGAACTCATCGGCGGATATGCCGGTCTCGGCCTCGATCCGCTCCGCGATGCGCTCGACCGTGAAGCCCTCGGGTATGGTGACCGTGGTGTACGCGATCGGTGGTCCTGCGAGCAGCCGCTCGACCAGATCGTCGTGGTCCATGCGCGTGGTGAGGTCGTACACGCCGGGTCGGAGCGTGCCGTCCACGCCGTCGACGCGTGCCCGAAGACGGAACATGGCCGCGTTCTCGATGACACCCGCATCGACGAGGATCGCGGCGATGGACGCCGTGTCGGCCCCTGCCGGGATCTCCACCTGGACGGGCTCACCGGCCGTGACCGCCGTCTGCGGGACGAAGAACACGCGCCATACGCCGAAGGCGGGGACGCAGAGCACGAGCACGGCCGCCACAAACAGCACCACCGCCACGCGGGTACGCCGGCGTGACCCCTGGTCCGCCGACCGGACTCCTCGTGCCGATAGCGGCCGCCACCGGGACATCCCGGCCTCGCCGCGTTCCCCGGTCATCGCTCCTCCTGCGTGCCGTTCCGCTGAGCGTCGAGCCAGCCCTGCAAGATGATCGCGGCGGCGACCTTGTCCACCGAACCGCGTTGTTCCTTCTCGCTCATGCCGGACGCGGACATCATCCGTCGCGCCCCCTCGCTCGACAGACGCTCATCAGCGTACTCGACGGGCAGTCCGGCGGCCGCTGCAAGCCTTACGGCCACGGCGCGCACGTCGGCAGCCTGGGGACCTTCCTCGCCCGACAGCGTGAGCGGGAGTCCCACTACGAGGCACTCCGACTCGTAGTCCTCGGCAAGACGCACGAACGGTGTCGCGTCGCCCGCCAGCAACCTCGCGTCGAGCACGGTCAGGGGGGATGCGATCCGACCCGAGGGGTCGGACACGGCCACCCCGACCCGCACCGAGCCGATGTCGAGCCCGAGCACGCGCATGCCGCTAGCCTATGCCGAGTGTGGCACGCGCCTGCGCGAGTGCCGCGTCGATGCCTGACGCGTCCTTGCCGCCGGCCTGTGCCATCTCCGGACGGCCACCGCCCCCGCCCTTCACGGACGGCGCGATCGCCCGGATCAGCGCCCCCGCATCGAACCCTCCCGCGACGGCTGCGGGTGTCCCGGCAGCAAGCAGCAGCGGCGCGCCCGACTCGGGGTCGGCCGTTGCGAGCACCACGGCTCCCGAGTCGCCAAGCTTGGAGCGCAGCAGGTCCCACGCACCACGGAGTTCGGTCGAGGTCACGTCGGGGATGCGTGCCACGATGACCGGGTAGCCCACATCGGCCGCATCCCCCACGAGTGAAGCGGGGTCGAATCCGGTCATGTGGCTCCGCGCCCGCTGTGCCGCACTCTCCAGCTCCTTCACGCGTCGAGCCAGAGTGGCGGCGCGCTCGGAAACGTCGAACCTGCTCACCTTGAGCGCCGCGGCGGTCTCGGCAAGCTCGCTCTCCACCCGCTCGAGGTATGCGAGCGCGTCGAAGCTCGTGACCGCCTCGATGCGGCGCAGATTCGCGCCCACGCTGCCCTCGGACACGATCTTGACCAGCCCGATCTCGCTCGAGCGACCCACGTGCGTGCCGCCGCAGAGCTCCTTGCTGAAGTTGCCGACCTCGAGCACACGGACGATCTCGCCGTACTTCTCGCCGAACAGCGCGGTCACGCCCATCTCGCGCGCGGTGGCAAGCGACGTCTCGTAGTTCAGGACGGCGTGGTTCTCCATGATCTTGTGGTTGGCCATCTCCTCGATGCGCCGAAGCTGCTCGGAGGTGACCGCCTCAAAGTGCGTGAAGTCGAAGCGCAGCCGCTCGGGCGCCACGAGCGAGCCCGACTGCCGCACGTGGTCGCCGAGGATGCGCCTGAGCGCCCAGTGCAGGATGTGCGTGGCGGTGTGGTTGCGCCGGATGCGCTCACGGCGGAGCGAGTCGATCGCGGCATGCACGGTGTCGCCCACGCCCAGTGCGCCGGACTCGAGCGTCCCGACATGCGCCACCACGCCCGGCACCGCGAAGCGCGTGTCGCTCACCGCGAAGCGAGCGCCGCCGGCCGACAGCACACCCGTATCGCCGACCTGCCCGCCCTGCTCGGCATAAAACGGCGTGGCCGCAAGCGCGATCTCGCCCTCCTGTCCGGCCTCGATACGCTCGACCGGCTCGCCACCGACCACGATACCGACGATCGTGCTATCGGCCTCATCATGCGCATAGCCGAGGAACTCGGTCGCCCCGGCTTCACGCGCGATGCTGTCGAAGGCGCTGCCGAACGACCACGACTCGTCCTTCACCGCGGCACGCCCGCGTTCGCGCTGCGCCTCCATAGCGGCCTCGAACGCGTCCTTGTCGACCTCGAGGCCCGACTCGGCCGCGATCTCGGTGGTGAGTTCGTACGGGAAGCCGTACGTGTCGTGGAGCGTGAATGCCTCGGTGCCGTCGAGCACGGCGGCGCCCTCGGCGCGCGTACGCTCGATCGCCGTCGTCAGGAACGCGAGCCCCTGGCGCAGCGTCGCACTGAACCGTTCCTCCTCGGAGGCGACGATGCCGCGGATGAGCTCGGCATTGTCGGCAAGCTCGGGATACGGCGTTCCCCAACGCCCGATCACGGTATCGACGAGCTTCACCATGAAGGCGTCCTCGACGCCGAGCAACCTCCCGTGGCGGATGGCGCGACGGAGCAGGCGGCGGAGCACGTAGCCCCTGCCCTCGTTGCTGGGGAGCACGCCGTCGGCGATCAGGAACGCCACGGCACGTGCGTGGTCGGCGAGGATGCGAAGCGACACGTCGGTCTTCTCCCCCGCGCCGAGAGCCACACCCGAAAGCCCCTCTCCGATCGCGACGAGCACGCGCAGGTCGTCGGTCTCGAAGTTCGTGTGCACGCCCTGCATGATGGCCGCCACGCGCTCGAGACCCATGCCGGTGTCGATGTTCTTCTTCGGCAGCGGCTCCAGCGTACCGTCTTCCTGGCGGTCGTACTGCATGAACACGAGGTTCCAGTACTCCACGTACCGATCGCAGTCACACCCTGGCGCGCATGTGTCGAGACCGCAGCCCACTCCGGGCCCCTGATCGTAATAGAGCTCCGAGCACGGCCCGCACGGGCCTGTGGGACCGGCGGACCAGAAGTTGTCCTTGGCGCCCATGCGCACGATGCGATCGGCGGGGACGCCGACCTCGTCGCGCCACACGGCCTCAGCCTCGTCATCGTCCTCGTAGATCGAGAACCAGAGCCGGTCAGGGTCCATGCCGAGGACCTGCGTGGAGAACTCGTAGGCCCAGGCGCACGCCTCGCTCTTGAAGTAATCACCGAAACTGAAGTTGCCGAGCATCTCGAAGAAGCTGTGATGCCTCCCCGTCGTGCCGATGATGTCGATGTCGGTGGTGCGCGCGCACTTCTGGCACGTGGTGGCGCGCGTCACGCCGATGTCCCGGGCGCCGAGGAAGACCGGCTTGAACTGCACCATGCCGGCCGATGTGAGCAGGAGCGACGGGTCGTCCGGGACCAGCGAGGACGAGGGCAGCCGCTTGCAGCCCTTGCTCTCGAAGAACGACAGGAAGCTCTCTCTGATCTCGGCGGACTTCACGTGTGTGCGCTCCTTGGATGATCCCGACGCCGCTCAGGCGTCGTCTGACGTATCATTCCCACGGCCCTCGGCTGCAGGCGGCCCATCGCCGTCGATGGCCCGCCCTGCGGGCTCTGGCCCGTCATCCCCGTCGTCGGACCTGGCGCGGAAGAAGGCGCCGCCCTCCGAGGTGAGTTTGGACTCGGTGTACTTCTCGAAGTAGTAGACGAACAGACCCTTGCCGATGGCCGCCACCGGGATACCGAGCAGGAGGCCCGCGAAACCGAACAGCGTGCTACCGGCAAGCAGCGAGAATATCACCAGCAGCGGGTGCAGGTCGACATTCTCGGCCATGACGCGCGGCTGCACGAAGTACTCGGTCACCTGCTGTGCCCCCAGGCACACGGCCACTGCCCCGAGGATGTGCAGCGGACTCACGAACGCCGCCGCGATACCCGCGATCGCCGCCGTGAGCGTGGGGCCGATCCACGGGATGAAGTTCAAGATCAGCGCCAGGAGCCCGATGACGAGCGAGTACGGGACCCCGATGAGGAACAACCCGACGGTCACGATCACGCCGGTCACGAGCGAGATGGTGAACTGCCCGCGCAGGTATCCGCCGAGCACCCGCGAAACGGTGGACGTCACGATAGCGGCCTCGTCCCGGCGCTTCGGACCAGCCAGCAAGAGGATCTCCTTGTTGATGGCTGGCAGATCCTTCAGCAGCCAGAATCCGACGACGAGCGCGAGCACCGTGGTGAGCAACGACGAGAGCGCCGAGCCACCGACGCTGAAGATCTCCTTGGCGAGCAGCTGGGACCACTCGGCCGACTGGCGGGTGATCGTGTCCTGCAGGTTGGCAAGTGCATCTTCGAGCCACGCGGGAACGATGAGCGCCTCGTACCGGCCCTGCATCTCGAAGAAGAGTTCGCTCGCTCGCTCGTAGTAGCCGGGGAACGCCACCACGAACTCGCGCACCTGCACGACGAGCGCCGGGATCAGGAAGCCCAGTGCCACGCCGACCACCGCAAAGCTGATCAGATAGCACACGCCGACGGCGAGCCCGCGCTTAAACCCGCGACGCTCGAGAGCCGCGACCGGCCCACGGAACATGAACAGGATGATGATGGCGAGCGCGAACGGCACAAGCGCCGAGGCGATCCTTCCGAGCAGCCAGCCGGCGGCGGTGAGCAGGACGCCGATCCCCACGAGCGACCACGCTATCGTGAACGTGCGCGACCAGCGGTCCCTCGGCTCCGGACGCAGCAAGGTCGTCATCTAGACCTCCTCGAGGATGATGTGCTCGCGAAGCGACCGGAGCGTCCGTCGCAGGAGCCGGGAGACCTGCATCTGTGAGATGCCGAGCATCGCGGCGATCTCCGTCTGCGTCAGGCCCTGGAAGAAGCGCAGGTACAAGACCCGCTGCTCGAGTGGGGCCAGATGCTTGAGCCCTTCGGAGAGCGTGGTGCGGTCGTCGACGAGCGCCATGAGCTGATCGTCTTCACCGACGTACTCGAGGATGCTGAACGAGTCGCTCCCCTCGGGGTTGCGGTCGGTCTCAAGCGAGACGAAGTTGTACGCCTCGGAAGTCTCGAGCGCCTCAAGAACGTCTTCGGTGGTGACCTCAAGGTAGTCGGCGATCTCCAGGATGGTGGGTGAACGCTGCTCCCGCTGGGTGAGGGCGTCGATCGCCTGGTTCACGCGGAAGGAGAGCTCCTGCAGACGCCTCGGCACCTTGATGGCCCAGCCCTTGTCCCGGAAGTACCGCTTGAGCTCACCCACGATCGTGGGCGTGGCATAGGTGGTGAACTCGACCTCGCGGTCGATATCGAACCGATCGATGGCCTTGATGAGTCCGATCGTGCCCACCTGGATGAGGTCGTCGATAGGCTCCCCGCGGTTCCGGAACCGGCTCGCAAGGTATTTCACCAGGTTGAGGTACATGGTGATGAGCTCGTCGCGAGACTCCTCGTCACCATGCTCGTGATAGTGGACGAACAGCTCGCGCGTGCGGGCCTTGTCCCAGACGAGCCGTCGCTCCTGTCGGCGCTGGGTCCTAGGCACCGGTCTCTCCCGCTGGTGCCGCTGCCCGGCGACACAGGCGCAGCGTGCACCCCTCAGACGCGTGTCCGATCTCGAACTCGTCGCAGACCGACCGCAAGATGAACTCGGCGTATCCCTCCGAGGCGCCGGTCTCGCCCGTGTCCGGCGTCGGCATCGGGCCGACCTCCACCTGCAGGGCGTCGGCGGATACCGTGAACACGAACGTAACCTCGGCCGATTCGCCGAGACGCTCGCTCGCGTATACGAACGCCTCCTCGGCGCCGATCCGGACGTCGTCGACCTCGTCGAACGACATCCCGATCCTGCTCGCCAACTCGGCGGCCGTCATCCTGACCGTCTTGGCGTATTCGCCCCGGGCAGGCACGGTGAGCGTTATGCGGTCACTAGCCATGCGTCCTCCTTCGATGAGACCACCGGTGCGGACTCATCGCTTGCCGAACGAGCGAAGCGCGCGTGCGATGCCCTGCGCCGCCGTGTTGACGGGGGACCTGATGAAGTCGCTGGCGCTGGAGACGGCGTCGCCGACCTCCTCCGCCTGCGTCACGATCGCATCGAGCCTGAGGAGCTCGGCGTTGGCGGCGTCAACGGTCACGTCCGCCTTCTCCAGCAGCGGCACCAGCCGCACGCGAACGTCTTCCACCGCGGTCTGGATGCCGCGCACCGCCTTGATGATGACGACAAGCGCATACAGTGCGACGAGCGTGAGCACGAGGGCCGCCGCAGTGAGCGCGATACCGAGAGCTTCCGAGGTGTCCACGATGCGCCCCTTACGATGCCTCCGAACGTACCCGCCCAGTGTAGCAAACGCCGAGGTCGCGACCTATTCCTCTTCGGCGCCCGGCGTCTCACCGCGTGGCCGGTAGTACCGCTTGCCGACGAGCCCATCAGGGAGGTACTGCTGGTCGACCCTGGCGTCGGGGAAGTCATGCGGGTACAGGTAGGCGGGATACCGCTCCGCACCTGGGCGATGGCGGTCACGGAGGTGGTCGGGGACGTACTCGGCCGACTCCTCGCGCACGTCGCGCAGCGCCTCGTCGATAGCGAGGTAAGCGGCGTTGCTCTTGGGCGCGAGCGCAAGATAGACCGCCGCGTGCGCCAGGTTGATCCGCGCCTCCGGCCAGCCGATCGACTCGGCGGCCTTGAACGCCGCATGTGCGACGAGCAGTGCCTGCGGGTCGGCCATGCCCACGTCTTCAGAGGCGAAGATGAGCATGCGCCGCGCTATGAACTTCGGGTCCTCTCCTCCGGCGACCATCCGCGCGAGCCAGTAGACCGCGGCATCCGGATCACTGCCCCGCATCGACTTGATGAACGCCGAGATGATGTCGTAATGCGCGTCGCCCGCGCGATCGTACGGCACCGCACGCAACGCGGTGGCCCGGGCGACGAGATCGGCGTCGACGAGCGGGGGCTCGGGAGCGGCCGTGTCCGGGGCATCGTCGGACCCCGGACCCGCCTCCGCGCCCGCGATCTGCGCGGCCAGCTCCAGAGTCGTGAGCGCGACTCGGGCGTCGCCCCCGGCAAGCGTCACGATACGGTCGAGCGCGTCGGGCGCGAGCGCGACGGTCCCGCCGAGTCCACGCTCCGCATCCACGAGCGCTCGCTCGACGATCGCGCGGATGTCCTCATCGGCCAGCGGCGCGAACTCCACCACGCGCGAGCGGCTGATCAGTGGCGCGTTCACCTCGAAGAACGGGTTCTCGGTCGTCGCGCCGATGAGGACGATCAGGCGGTCTTCGACCGCGTGCAGCAGTGCGTCTTGCTGCGACTTGTTGAAGCGGTGGATCTCATCGATGAACAGCACCGTCCGGCGGCCGGTCATCTTCAGCCGTTCACGGGCGCCTTCGATCACCTCGCGGACGTCCTTCACTCCGGCGTTGACCGCCGACAGCTCGACGACGTGCGCTTTGGTCATCCCGGCGATGAGCCGTGCGAGACTGGTCTTGCCGGTGCCAGCGGGGCCGTAAAGGATGAGCGAGGAGAGCGCGTCGATCTCGATCGCGGTGCGGAGCACCGTGCCCGGACCCACAGCCTCGGCCTGTCCGACGAACTCGTCGAGCGTGCGTGGCCGCATCCGCGCCGCAAGCGGCGCGCTTCGCTCGATGCGGTCCTCGGCAGCCTCGTCGAACAGGTCGCGCATCACTAGCGTGTCACGCGCTCCACTTCGCGCTCGAGGACACCGCGCTCCACGTAGCCCTTCCACTGCCAGGTGATGAATGAGCCACGGTCGACGATGAGCACGTGCGGCGTGCTCTGGACGCCGAGCTCGGCTGCGTACATCGTCGCAGCCTCAGCGACCTTGGGATCGCCGCCGCCGCTCACGTCGAAGGTCACGAGATCGATGAGGCCGCGGTACTGCTCGATGACCGCGTCCACCTCGGCGCGCAGGTCCTTGGTGACGATCTGTCCCTTGTCGTAGAACAGGATGAGCATCGGCCGACGTGCGTCGAGCTTCTCCTGGAACGCGTACGGGGTGACCGTGGTGGTGAACGACGGGAATGGCGTGGGTGTCGTCTCATCCACGTTGAGGGAGCGGTCGGTCACGTACGCCGGCTCCACCGGCGCCGGTGCGGGAGCCGGAGCTGCCGCGGCGTCCGTTTCCGGCGCGGCGTCGGTGGCGGCCTCCTCGCCTCCCCCACACCCCACGAGTGCGAATGCGAGCACTGCTACGACGAAGGCTACGACTATTCTGCGCATCTACTTCCTCCACCCGTCAGGGTATGGTCGAACCCCGCCCTGCGTGGTCGGCCGGGTGAACCTGCCGAAGCAGGTGGGTGCCCGCACCACAAGTCCGCGCTTCCCCGAAGGGATACCACTCGCTTGCGAGATGTAAGGCTCCCGGCAAAGAAGTGTTGGCTCAACCGCTGACGCCGGGTCCACGCAAGGCAAGGCACCATCATGGTAGCACCCCCGGCGGTCATGCGCATCAGGGCCGCTTCTCCGGCGAGTCACATCCGCGATCACGGGTGTCGCCGCCCTGAGCCGCCAAGAGCCGGCAGCTCAGCAGCCGGTGAGCCCACACGAATCCCGCCGAGAGCGTGACGCTCACCACCGTTGCGGCCACCGCCACCCTCGGCTCCTTGAGCCGGTCCCACACCGCTGTGGCCACGACACCGATGAGCGAGACCGCGCCAATGGTGCGCGTCCACCGCCCGTAGCCCTCTGATGTGAGGTCCCACTTGTAGGCCGTCCCCACAGCCATGAACGCGATGCATGAGACCGCCACCACCGCTGACGCGAGGTAGACCGGTGACATGGCATCACCCCCCTCTAGTCGGTCTTGAGGTGCACCTCCCGCAGCTGACGCTGGCTCACGACATCCGGCGCACCCGTGAGCGGATCGGCGCCGGAGGAGGTCTTCGGGAACGCGATGACGTCGCGGATCGAATGTGCGCCAGCGAGCAGCATCACGAGCCGGTCGAGACCAAGCGCGATGCCGCCGTGCGGAGGCGCGCCGAACGAGAGCGCCTCGAGGAGGAACCCGAACTGGCTGCGGGCTTCCTCGGCGGACAATCCGATGCGCTCGAGCACGCGCAGCTGGAGATCGGCGTTGTGGATGCGCAGCGTGCCACCGCCGATCTCGTACCCGTTCATGATGAGGTCGTAGCTGTACGAGCCCACGGAGAGGGGCTCGGACTCCAGCCTGTCCACATGCTCCTCACGAGGCATGGTGAACGGGTGGTGGTTGGCGGCGTAGCGCTCCTCCTCGGCGTCGTACTTGAACATCGGGAAGTCCACGACCCACAGCACGTCGAAGCCGGTGCGTTCGACTCCCAGTTCGTCAGCCATCTTCAGGCGCAGCACACCGAGGACCTCCTCGGCCACGTCGCGCGCGTCGGCGATCATGAGCACGAGGTCGCCGGCCTCCACCTGCAGCGCTTCGCGCAGCCCGGCCATCTCGGCCTCGGTGAAGAACTTCGCGATCGGCGAACGGACCTCGCCCTCCGAAGTAAACGCCCCCCACGCCAGGCCCTTGGCCCCCGCGTCGAGCGCGACCTGGTTGAGTGCGTCGATCCTGCCACGGCTCCAGTCGCCGGCACCCTTCGCGTTGATGCCCTTGATGACACCGCCGCCGCCGAGCGCTCCGGCGAACACTTTGAACTCTGACGCCGCGAAGACTCCGGACAGATCGGCGAGCTCCATGCCGAAGCGGGTGTCGGGCCGATCGGAGCCATACCGGGACATGGCCTCGGCGTACGGCATCCGGCGCAAGGGCACCTGGAGGTCGACGGACGCCTCCTTCATCACCTCGTGCATGACGTCTTCCATCATGGACAGCACGTCGTCCTCGGTGACGAACGACATCTCGATGTCCACCTGCGTGAACTCGGGCTGACGATCGGCTCGGAGGTCCTCGTCGCGGAAGCAGCGCGCGATCTGGTAGTAGCGCTCGATGCCCGCCACCATGAACAGCTGCTTGAACAGCTGCGGAGACTGCGGGAGCGCGTAGAACTTGCCCGCGCTCATGCGGCTCGGAACGATGAAGTCGCGCGCGCCTTCGGGGGTGGACTTGCCGAGGATCGGCGTCTCAACCTCCATGAAGCCGTGCCCTTCGAGCGAGCGGCGAAAGCGCTGCACCACACGGTCGCGGAGTGCGAGCGCGGCGAACACCTCCGGGCGGCGGATGTCGAGGTACCGGTAACGCATCCGGGTGACCTCATCGGTGTCGATGCCGGGCTCGATCTCGAACGGCGGCGTCTCGCTCGTGTTGAGCACGGTCGCCTCGGTGATGATGACCTCCACCTCGCCCGTCGCCATGTTCGGGTTCTCGGTGCCCTCGGGCCGACGGCGGACGGTGCCGGTCAACGTCACGACCCATTCGGGACGCACGCGTTCCGCCGTGATGAACGCCTCACCGGACGCATCCGGATCGAACGTGCACTGGATGATGCCGCTGCGGTCCCGAAGGTCGACGAAGATGAGGCCCCCGTGGTCGCGGCGTTTCGCCACCCATCCGGCAAGCGTGACGGTCGACCCTACATCGGTCGACGACAGTGCTCCTGCGACGTGCGAGCGGATCGAGTGTCGTGCGTCGAACATCTAGTCCGTCCCCTCTTCACCGAGCGCGGCGATGACATCGGCAGTGGCCGAGTCGAGCGCGAGGCGCTTCTCCTCTTTCGTTGACATGTCACGAAGCGTGACCTCACCGGCGGCAAGCTCCGCGGGCCCGACGATCACGACAAGACGTGCGCCGAGCCGGTCGGCCTGCTTGAACTGCGACTTGAGGCTGCGCGCCTGGTGGTCGAGCTCGGCGGCCACCCCGGCGTCACGCAGGCGTTGCGACAGCGCGAACACCTCGGCGGTGACAGAATCGTCCACGCGCGCGACGAACACCTCGGCGCGTGGCACCGCAGGGATCTGCACACCTGCCGCCTTGAGCGCCAGCAACGTGCGCTCGAACCCGAGCGCGAACCCGAGTCCGGGCGTGGCCGGCCCGCCGTACTCCTGCATCAGCCGGTCGTACCGCCCGCCCCCGCCGATCGCGTTCTGCGAGCCGAGGCCGGCGTCGACCTGCACTTCGAAGACCGTACGCGTGTAGTAGTCGAGCCCCCGCACGAGCGTGGAGTCCTCGATGTACGGGATGTCGAGCGCATCGAGGTGCGCCTTGACCGCCGCGTAATGGGTCGCGCACTCCTCACAGAGTTCGTCGCGCAGCAGGGGCGCCCCGGCCATGACCTCGCGGCACGCGGGATCCTTGCAGTCGAACGCCCTGAGCGGATTGGTGTCGGCCCGGCGGCTGCACTCATCGCACAGATCGGCCGCGTGACCGCGGATGAACGACGCGATGGTGTCGCGATACGCGGGGCGGCACGCCTCATCACCCATCGAGTTCAGGAGCAGTCGCATGTTGGTGGAAGGGATGCCAAGCGACTCGAAGTACCGCCAGAGCACCGTGATGACCTCCGCGTCAGCGGTCGGCTCCGGAGCGCCGAGGCACTCGATGCCGATCTGCCAGAACTGCCGCATGCGGCCCTTCTGCGGACGCTCGTACCGGAACATCGGCCCGGCGTAGTAGAGCTTGGCCTGCGCGCCGTTGGCGGTGAGGTTGTGTTCGAGGGAGGCCCGGACCACGCTCGCGGTGCCCTCGGGTCGCAGCGTGATCGAGCGGCCGCCCTTGTCCTCGAACGTGTACATCTCCTTGGAGACGATGTCCGTGGCTTCGCCGATGCCGCGCGTGAACACGTCGGTATGCTCGAAGAGCGGTGTGTAGACCGGCTCGTAGCCGTACAAGGCGAACAGCTCCTGGGCGACACGCTGGAGGTGCTCCCAGGCTCGTGCCACGTCCGGCAGCATGTCGGAGGTGCCCTTTGGTGCGCGTGCGTTCACAGGGAAGGCCTTTCAGGTGGTGTTTGCGTGGAATGCGATACCCGAGTGTAGCCCATGAGGCGTCGAGCGGCTACGCGCTGCGGAGTCAGCCTGTGTGCGTCGTTCGCCGGCTCCCGGAGTCGGTAACGCTCACGCGCGCGCTGCCGCGCCCTCGGCGATGCGGGCACGCACCCGACGCCACAACAGCACGCCGGCGACCACTGCCGCGACCTCGACGATATGCTTGGCCGCGATCGCGGGGCCAAGATCGGCCCACGAGGCGCCGAGGTCGTGCGTGTTGAACGTGATCACGCGCGGGATGCCACCGACGATCACCCAGGCGAGCGCGATGTTGGCGAACTTCGTGAGCGTAGGATACGCCCGGGTCAGGAGACCCAGATCGTCACCGCCGCCTGCTACGGCCCGCTTCTCGAGCGCCCACATGATCGCGGCGGCGGAGATCAGAGTGGCGGTCGCCACATCGTGGAAGTAGTTGTTCATGATGATGAGGATGTCGAGGACGGTAGGCATCGCGGACTCTCCTTGGCTTGTTGGACTCAACGCATGGTACACCAGGCCCGGGACGGTGTTGCGGTCACGCTCTCGGGAAGAACGGGTTCACCCGACGCTCGCGCCCGATGGTGGTCTCAGGTCCGTGGCCGGGATGTACGCGGGTGTCGTCGGGCAAGGACGCCAGACGGGCGATCGACCGTCGCATCGCGGGCATGTCCCCGCCCGGGAAGTCGGTCCTTCCGATGCTCCCGGCGAAGAGCGTGTCGCCGCTCAGCAGGTGCCCTCCTCCGAACAGACAGATCGAGCCCGGCGTATGTCCGGGTGTGTGCAGCACCTCGAGCGCCACGCTACCGGCCTCGATGGTGTCACCGTCGACCAGCACGCGGTCCGCCGCCGGCGCCGTGACGTCGAAGCCGAACATCGCCCCGCCCGTCCCCACAGGGCTGGCGAGCCCCTCGGCATCTGCGCCGTGCACGACGAGCGGCGCGCCGGTGGTCTCGCACACCTCGTGCGCGGCCCCGATGTGGTCGAAATGTCCATGCGTGAGCACCACAGCCGCGACCCTCGCTCCATCGAGTGCGCCGAGGATCGCCCCCGGCTCACCGGCCGGGTCGATCACCAGGGCGGGGCCACCGGCGCCGTCGTCCACGATCCAGCAGTTGGTGTCCAGTGGGCCGAGCGTCAGTCGGTGTATCCGCATGCCGCCCCTCCCCGCTTCCGGGAGCTGTCGGGCAGCGTGCGGCGTGCGTCGAACACACCATCCACGCCCCGGACTGTGGCAAGCACCTTCTGCAGCTGGTCCATACTGCCCAGCTCGAAGAGGAAGCGCAGGTACGCCACACCCTGGCGGTCGGTCGAGATGGCCGCCGAGAGCACGTTCACCCCCGCATCGGCGAGCGCGATCGAGACGTCTTGCAGCAACCGCGTGCGGTCGAGCGCCTCGATGAGGATCTCGACCTGGTAGGTCGTCTTGGCCTCGGCATCCCACTCGACCTCGAGGATGCGCTCGGGGCTCGACGACACGAGCTCGCAGGCGTTGGGGCAGTCCTCACGGTGCACCGACACGCCCCTGCCCCGCGTGACAAACCCGACGATGGGGTCGCCCGGCACCGGGTTGCAGCAGTGCGCCAGACGGATGAGCACGTCATCGATGCCCTTGACCCTGACACCGGTGCCGCTGCGCCGCCGTGGCTGCTGGGTCATGATCGGCCGCGGTTCAGGCTCGGGCTCCTCGGGAACGACGGCGTGTCCGTCCTTAGCGAGCGCCTTGATGAGCTTGGTCACGACCGCCTTGGGACTCTGCTTCCCGGCCCCGATGGAGGCGAGGAGGTCCTCGCCCTCCTGCAGATTCATGTCCTTCGCGATGACATCGAGCGCCTTGGCTACCGTGTTCGCGCTCACTTGCATCCCCTGTTTGCGCAGGATGCGGCCGAGCTCCTCCTTGCCCTTCGCCAGGTCGTCCTCGCGGCTGGCTCGGGAGAAGTAACTGCGGATCTTGCTTCGCGCCGAGGATGTCCGCACGATGTTGAGCCAGTCGCGGCTCGGCCATGAGTTCTTGTTGGTGAGGATCTCGATGCGATCGCCCATCTGGAGCTCGTAGTCGAGCGTGACGATCGACCCGTTGATCTTCGCGCCCACACAGTGATGCCCCACCTCGGTGTGGATCGCATAGGCGAAGTCGATGGGAGTGGAACCGCGCCGGAGCGACACCACGTCGCCCTTGGGAGTGAAGACGAACACCTCGTCCTCGAAGAGGTCGATCTTGAGCGCCTCCATGAACTCGCGCGGGTCCTTGAGCTCGGTCTGCCATTCGAGCATCTGGCGCAGCCACGCGAGCCGCTCATCGAACGCCTCGTCGGCGCGACCGCCCTCCTTGTACCGCCAGTGGGCGGCGATACCGTACTCCGCGGTGCGGTGCATCTCCTCGGTACGGATCTGGATCTCGAGCGGGCGCCCGGCGGGCCCGATGACGGTGGTATGCAGCGATTGATACATGTTGAACTTCGGCATCGCAACGTAGTCTTTGAAGCGCCCGGGGACCGGCTTCCAGATGGAGTGCACGGTGCCGAGTGCGCCGTAGACGTCCTTCACCGAGTCCACGATCACCCTGAGCGCGATGAGGTCGTAGATCTCCGAGAAGTCCTTCCCGCGATGCGTCATCTTCTGGTAGATGCTGTACAGATGCTTCGGCCGTCCCGCGATCTCGCTTGTGATGCCCACCGCCTCGAGCTCGCCCGAGAGCGTGTCGATCACCTGGTGCAGGTAGGCTTCACGCGCGGTACGACTCTCCGCCACCATCTTCTGGATCTGCGCGAACTTGCGCGGTTCGAGGTAGTAGAACGCCAGGTCCTCGAGTTCCCACTTGATGCTTGAGATGCCGAGGCGATGCGCGAGCGGCGCGTAGATCTCCATCGTCTCGATCGCCTTGCGATGCTGCTTCTCCTCCGGCAGCGCGGCCAGCGTGCGCATGTTGTGCAGCCGGTCGGCGAGCTTGATGAGGATGACGCGGATGTCCTTGGCCATCGCGATGAGCATCTTGCGGAGGTTGTTCGCCTGCGCCTCGGCAAGTGATGAGAACTTGATGCGACCCAGCTTGGTGACGCCGTCCACGAGCACCGCTACCTCGTCGCCGAACAGTTCGCGGATCTCCTTCAGACTCACCGCGCTGTCCTCGACCACATCGTGCAGGATCGCGGCCTCGATCGTGGCGGTGTCCAGGTTGAGCCCGGCGAGGATCATCGCGACCTCGAGCGGGTGGATGATGAACGGCTCGCCGCTCTTGCGCATCTGGCCGGCGTGGTGCTCGAGCGCGAAGGCGTACGCGTCCTCGACCCCTCGCAGGTCCGCCGAGGGATTGTACGAGCGTATCTGGGCCTCGAGGCCCTCGAGCGTCACGGACACGTGCGGACCCTCCTGATAGGCGCACCCGCCCCGCGGTGCAGCGGGGTACGGGCGGACGTGCGGTGCGGGTTCATCGTAGTGTAGGCAGGATAGGCCGGTCGAACGCGTGCAGCAACTCATCGGCCGCCGCCTCGAACGCCCGGGTGCGGAACACCTCGAAGTCGGCGAGCTCGTCGAGGCCCTCGGCGTAGCGCACCGAGTCCGCGAGATCGAGCTTCCCCTCGGGCG